>JBBIJT010000066.1:0-18368 GCA_037445795.1 Betaproteobacteria bacterium
CCTAGAGCTTGAAGCCGGCGACGGAGCTCTTGAGCTCCTGGGCCACCGCCGAGAGGTCGCGAATCGAGCCCGCGGTCTGCTGCGTGCCTCGCGTCGTCTGGCGCGTGATCTCGAGGATCTCCTGCATGTTGCGGGCCACCTGGTTGGTCGCCTCCGCCTGCGTGTTCGTGGCCTGCGAGATCTGCTGGATGAGCTGGGCGAGGTTCTTGGTAACCGTGTCGATCTCGCTGAGCGCCTGGCCCGCCGCGTCGGAGAGCTTCGCGCCCTCCACCACGCCCTGCGTGGACTTCTCCATGGCCGCCACCGCGTCCTGCGTGTCGGCCTGAATCGTCTTCACGATCGCGCCGATCTGCTTCGTCGCCTCGCCGGAGCGTTCCGCGAGCCGCTGCACCTCCTCCGCGACCACCGAGAAGCCGCGGCCCGCCTCGCCCGCCGACGCGGCCTGGATGGCCGCGTTCAGCGCGAGCACGTTCGTCTGCTCCGTGATGTCCGAGATGAGCTCCACGATCTCGCCGATCTCCTGCGACGACTCGCCGAGGCGCTTGATCCGTTTCGACGTCTCCTGGATCTGCTCGCGGATGTCGTTCATGCCCGAGATGGAGTCCTGCACCGCGACGCGCCCCTTGTCCGCCGCCGCGAGGGAGCGTTGCGCCACCTGGGCGCCCTCGGAGGCCGTGGTCGACACCGCCGAGATCGAGCGCGAGACTTCCAGGACTCGCGAGGTCGTCTCCTCGATCTCCCTCGACTGCCGCTCGGCGGCGCCGAGCAGCTCCGCGGAGATCGACTGCGCCTGTTCCGTCTTCTGGGTCACCGAGATGGCGGCGCTGTTCACGCCCGTCACCAGGGTGCGCAGCTCGTCGATCGTGTAGTTCATCGAGTCCGCGATGGCGCCCGTGATGTCCTCGGTCACCTGCGCCTTCACCGTGAGGTCGCCGTCGGCCAGGTCGCCCATCTCGTTGAGGAGCCGGAGAATGGCCTCCTGGTTGCGCTTGTTCTCCCGCTCGGCCTGCGCGGCGCTGCGCCGCGAGTCGCTCAGGAACACGAGGCCCATCACCACCAGGACGAGGACGAGGAGACCGGCGGAGATGACCACCACCACCAGGGTCGCGACCGACCGCTCCTCCTGAAGGGCGTCCTGCAGCCGCCCGACCGCGGACTGCAGCTGCTCGGAGGCCGCCACGAGCTGCGCGCTCGCCTGCCGCGCCGAGACGAGCTTCTGCAGCTCGCGCAGGATGGGGCCCACGTTCTTCTCGAACTCCGCGAAGAGCTTGCGCATCTCGCCGAGCTTCGCGCGCGCCTCCGAGTCGCGGATGGCCGAGATCGCGAGCGCCTCGCTCCCGGACTCGAGGGCCCGCAGGAGGTCGCGCAGCTCGTTGGTGTCCTTGCCGATGAGGAAGGGCGTCTCGGGATCGATCGTCTCGGCGCCCAGGATCTCCGCCGAGCCGCGCCCCAGCCGCTCGGAGAGGAAGGTGAGGCGGTTCGCCTTGATCACCTGCCCGGGCGGGGAGCCCGACTGGCTCATGAGGGAGGTGAGCTCCTGGGACGCGGTGGCCATGTCCTGGGAACCGACGCGGATCTGCGCGATGTTCTGCGCCAGCGCGACGAGGTCGTTCTTCGCCGCGAGGATGTTGGAGGCCGCCTTCGACGATTCGGGCCAGCGCTGGTCGAGCTCCTCCAGGCGGCTCTTCACCTCGGCCGTCGTGGCGGCCGAGGGCACCTCGGCGCCGAAGGCGAACCCGCCCTCCCGCAGGACCTTGAGGAAGTTGGCGAATTCGTCGCGGCTGTCCTGCACCTGCGCGAACGCGCTGGCCTGGCCGCGCGCCGCGAGGCTCGCCGCCTTGGCGAGCCGCTGCGTGTGGTACTGCATCTGCGCGGCGACGGTCACGTAGGTGGCGTTCTGCGAGCGCGCCGTCGCGTCGACGAACACCATCAGCGCCGTGAGCGCCACCAGGAACAGGGCGACCGTTCCCAGGATGTTCATCTGGGAGGTCACCGGCATGTGGCCGATCAGCGGAAGGCTGAACCCCTCCAGGCTCGGCAGCCTCGCCGAAAGCGGCTTCGCCGCCGCCTGGCCGCCCATCGTGGAGGGCGTCCCGCGCGAGCGCGTGTCGGGCCCGCCAGCCGGGAGGTTGGTCATCGTCGACGAAGCCGAGGACGCGGGCCGCGCGCCGGCCTTCGGCTTGGGCGCGGTGAGCTTCCGGAACCAGTCCGCGAACGATGTATTCGGTTTTGCCGGCGGTGCTTTGGCCATGATGTTCTCCGTGCAGCTTCGGTGGTGACGGCGGCGCCGGGCGCGCGCCCTAGTGGCTTCCCACTTCCAGGAAACGACGCTCCTTGGCGAGCCGGGCGAGGTCAAGCTCCTGCCAGGCGGCGCCCGATGCGTCCTTGAAGACGGCCCCGACCCACGGGTGGGAATCGGCGGGCCGCTCCGTGGCGGTGAAGTGCTCGGGGTTGCGCAGGCCGAGCATTCTCGAGACGAGGAGCCCCGCTCCCGCCACGAGCTTGTCCGAGACGAGGATCACGCGGCGCTCCGACCCCGGGGGGATCGGGTCGCCTCCCTGGAAGGCGGAGAAGTCCACGATGCCGTAGAGGTTGCCGCGCACGTTGGCCACGCCGCGGAACCAGGGCCGAGTGAGCGGGACTGGCACGAACGGCGGCATCGGGATCACCTCGCTCACCTGGTGCAGCCCCACGAACCAGTTGGTCGTTCCGACCTGGAATCCCAGCTTCGACGAAAGCGCGGCCCGGGTCGCGGCCGTGCGCAGCCGCTCGGCGACCGAGATCTGGAACTCGCGCAGGCCGGTTCGGCGGGCCACGGACCGTCGGGCTTCAGCCGAACGACTTGATCTTGTCGATCAGGTCGGTCTCGTTGATCGGCTTCGTGACGTAGTCCTTCGCGCCCTGCCGCAGGCCCCAGATCTTGTCCGTCTCCTGGTCCTTCGTCGTGCAGATGATGACCGGGATGTGCTTCGTCGACTCCTCGCGCGTGATCGCGCGCGTGGCCTGGAAGCCGTTGAGACCCGGCATCACGACATCCATGAGGATGAGGTCCGGACGGTCGCTCTTGGCGCGCTCGATGGCCACCTCGCCGCTATCGACGAGGATCACCTCGAACCCCTTCTTCTTCAGGAGGTTCTCGAGGTAGGCACGCTCCGTCGGGGAGTCGTCCACAACCATCACTTTCTTGATCGGCATTGGCTTGTGCTCCGTAACGAGATTCGGTTTCGTCAGGCCGGGCTGCGGTGGGCGAGGTGCGTTTCGACCGCCCGGAGCAGGCTTTCCTTCGTGAAGGGCTTGGTGAGGTATTCGTCCGACCCCACCATGCGGCCCCGGGCGCGGTCGAAGAGGCTGTCCTTCGACGACAGCATGATCACCGGCGTGGAGTGGTGCTTGCCGCTCTTCTTGATGAGGGCGCAGGTCTGGTAGCCGTCGAGGCGCGGCATCATGATGTCCACGAAGATGAGGTCGGGCGAGTGGTCGGCGATCTTGGCGAGCGCATCGAAGCCGTTCTCGGCGAGGATCACCTGGCAGCCGGCCTGCATGAGGAAGATCTCGGCGCTGCGACGAATCGTGTTGCTGTCGTCGATCACCATCACCCGCACGCCGGCAAGAGTCTTGGTATCCGCCACGCCTTCCTCGATGTTCCACTCACTCAAGGCGCCGCAGGCTCGCACGCACGAATCGCGGCGCGCCGCGCGGACATGGACCGAGCCCGGACTCCCCCGGATGTCGCTCTTCAGGCGACTCTTTGGTTAACGAACGAAAAGCCTATGCCATTCCGCCATTGAAAACAAGCTTCAAGCTCAGCTACTTGAAGCATTTTCGACTTGTTGCATTTGTAACCTTCACAGCTCGACCATCTCGAAATCGTCCTTGCGCGCGCTGCACTCGGGACAGCTCCAGTTCGCGGGAACGTCTTCCCATCGCGTGCCGGGCGGGATGCCGTCGTCCGGCGAGCCCTGCGCCTCGTCGTAGACGAAGCCGCAAACGAGGCACATCCAGGTCTTGTACGGGGCGGGGGCGGGGGCGGAGGACATGGGCGGGAGGGGCGTGCGCCGGAGTTATGGGTAGAATTGCGCGCTGGACAGTTGATTCCCGTGCGTCGCGGCCAGCGTGGGGGCGGCTCTGTCGCCTCCATGCCCCGCGGCCAGCCGGGAGTTTACCCCGCGCGCCGTCTCCCCTTCCATGCCCGCTTCCTCAGCCGTCCCCCCCGCCGTACTCACCTTCGCCGCCACCGATCCCACTTCCGGCGCGGGGCTCCAGGCGGACATCCTCACGCTCGCGAGCATGGGATGCCACCCCCTGTCGGTGGTCACGGCGATCACGGTCCAGGACAGCGCCGGCGTCGAAGCCGTGCTTCCCCTCGACCCCGACTGGGTGGCCGACCAGGCCCGGTGCCTCCTCGAGGACATCCCCGTGGTCGCCTTCAAGGTGGGCGTTCTCGCCTCCTCGGAGATCGTCACCGTCGTGGCCGAGATCGTGTCCGACTACCCGGACATCCCGCTGGTCCTCGACCCCGTCCTCGCCTCCGGGCGCGGCGACGAGTTCGGCGGCGAGGACCTCGTCGGCGCCCTGCGCGAGCTGATCGTTCCGCAGAGCACGGTGGTGACACCGAACATCCCGGAGCTGCGGCGCCTGGCGGAGGTGGACGAGGACGAGGACCCCGATCATGCCGAGTGCGCGCGGCGCCTCCTCGACGTGGGGTGCGAATACGTCCTGGTCACGGGCACGCACGATGCCAACGCGTCCGTGGTGAACACGCTCCATCATCGCGACGGCGTCGTGCGTTCGGACACCTGGCAGCGCCTTCCGGGCAGCTACCACGGCTCCGGCTGCACCCTCGCGTCCGCCATCGCCGCCAACCTCGCGCGCGGGCTCGACGTGGCCGAAGCCGTCCGCGAGGCGCAGGAATACACGTGGCAGGCGCTGTCCCGAGCGTTCCGCCCTGGCATGGGGCAGCACATCCCCGATCGCCTCTTCTGGGCCCGCGACGACGATGAAGACGGCAACTGAGCGCCGCGCGCGCCTGCGAGGCCTGTACGCGATCACCCCCGAGACCGACGACCTGCCGCGACTGTTGCGGCTCGTCGGCGCCGCGATCGACGGCGGCGCCCGCCTCGTCCAGTACCGTGCCAAGGCGAGATCGCCGCAGGACCGCGTGCGGCTGGGGCAGGCGCTGCTCGCGATGTGCCGCGACCGCGCGATCCCGCTGATCGTCAACGACGATCTCGACCTCGCCATCGCCCTGGGCGCCGACGGCGTGCACCTGGGCCGCGACGACGGCGACCCGCGCGAGGCCAGGCGGCGCCTGCCCCACGCGATCGTGGGCGTCTCCTGCTACGCCGAGCTGGCGCGCGTCGTGGCGGCCGAGGAGGCGGGAGCCGACTACGCCGGCGTCGGCAGCATCTTCGCCTCGCCGACGAAGCCCGGCGCCGCCCGCGCCGGCCTTGCCGGCCTGTCGCAGGCGCGGCGCGCGGCCCGCATTCCGATCGCCGCGATCGGGGGCATCACGGCGGAGAACGCCGCCGAGGCGGTGGCCGCGGGGGCGGACATGCTCGCCGTCATCTCGGCGCTCTTCGACGCGCCCGACGTCGCCGACGCGGCACGCGCCCTTTCCCGACCTTTCGATACGGAACCCGACCGCCATGTTCGAACGCAGCCAGCAGCTCTTTGAGGCATCCCAGCGCGTCATCCCCGGGGGAGTGAACTCGCCCGTGCGGGCCTTCCGGGCCGTCGGCGGCACTCCCGTCTTCTTCCGCGAAGGCAAGGGCGCGTGGCTCGTCGATGCCGACGGCAATCGCTACGTCGACTACGTGGGCTCGTGGGGGCCGATGATCCTGGGCCACGCCCACCCCGAGGTCCTGGCGGAAGTGGCCGCCGCCGCGGCCCGCGGACTTTCCTTCGGCGCGCCGACGGAGCTCGAGCTGGAGATGGCCGAGCTCATCACCTCGAGCCTGCCCTCGGTCGAGCAGGTGCGCCTCGTGAGCTCGGGAACGGAGGCCGTGATGAGCGCGTTGCGGCTGGCGCGCGGTTTCACGGGACGCTCGCTGATCGTGAAGTTCGAGGGCTGTTACCACGGCCACAGCGACTTCCTCCTGGTGAAGGCCGGCTCCGGAGCGCTCACCTTCGGCAACCCGACCTCGGCGGGCGTGCCCGCCGAGCTCACCTCGAAGACGCTCGTGCTCGACTACAACGACCCGCAGCAGGCCGAGGACGCGTTCGGGAAGTTCGGCCGGGAGATCGCCGCGGTCGTCCTGGAGCCAGTGGCGGGCAACATGAATTTCGTGCGCCCCTCGCAGGAGTTCGTGGACACGCTCCGCCGCCTGTGCACGGCCCACGGCGCCGTGCTCATCTTCGACGAGGTGATGACCGGCTACCGCGTCGGCCCCCGGGGCGCGCAGGGCGTCTTCGGCGTACGGCCCGATCTCACGACGCTGGGCAAGGTGATCGGCGGCGGCCTTCCCGTGGGCGCCTTCGGCGGGCGCCGCGACATCATGTCGAAGCTCGCGCCGCTCGGGCCGGTCTACCAGGCCGGCACCCTTTCGGGCAATCCCGTCGCCGTCACCGCCGGTCTCGCCACCCTGCGGCGCGTGCTCGCGCCCGGATTCTTCGACGCCCTTTCGGCCACGACCGCGGCGCTCGTGGAAGGGCTCGCCCGCGAGGCGCGCTCCGCGGGCGTCGCCTTCAGCGCCGCGAGCCTCGGCGGCATGTTCGGCATCTTCTTCCGGGCGCAGCCGCCGTCGACCTTCGCGGAGGTGATGTCGAGCGACAAGGAGGCGTTCAACCGCTTCTTCCACGCGATGCTCCGCCGCGGGGTCTACCTGGCGCCCTCGGCGTACGAGGCGGGATTCGTCTCCGCCGCGCACGGCAGGGCGGAGGTGGAAGCCACGCTCGCGGCTGCCCGCGCGGCTTTCGCCGAGTCCCGCGGCGCCTGAGGGCCCGTGCCGCCCCTCGCCGGAAGGGTCGCGGGCGCGGGACTTCTCGTCGCGGCCGCGACGATCGTGGTGCTCGCCGCGCTCATCTACGGCGACATGACGCGCGAGACGGCCCTCTCGCGGGAGGTCCAGGCGATCCAAGAGGTTAAGGGAGGCCTCGAATCGCTCACGGACTCGCTGCACCGGCTGCGCCACGCGGCGGCGGTCCCCCATGGCGCAGCCGACTTCGAGCGCGAGCGGGTCGCGATCGAGGCGGACCTCGAGTACCTGCGCGCCAAGGCCGCGGAGCGCCCCGACGTGGCGCCGTTCCTCACGGCCCTCGAGCCCGCCGTCCGGCGCTACCTCGACGAGGCCGGGCTCGCCATGCGCGCCGGCCGCGGCGGGACGCTGCCATCGGTCGACGAGGCCGAGGCCGCCGCCTTTCGATCGGTGCGGCGCGCGGCGGCGGCCGCGACGGGCGAGATCACCCGAAGGACGAGCGAGCAGATCCAGCTGTGGACCAGCCGCGAGACCTACGTGCGCGCGCTGGTCGTCGGAACCATAGCCGTCCTCGTGGGGCTGGGGCTCGTGTTCCGCAAGCTGCTCGCGCGGGCACGCCAGGACGCGGCCCGCATCGAGCAGCTTGCCCACTTCGACGGCCTCACGGGGCTCGCGAACCGGAGCCTGCTGGGGGACCGCCTTTCGCGCCTGGTCGCGGCCTCGCGCCGCAACGCCTCGCCCCTGGCGGTGCTGATATTCGACCTCGACGGGTTCAAGGGCGTGAACGATTCGCTAGGGCACGCGGCCGGCGACGCGCTGCTCGCAGAAGTCGCCCGCCGTGCCCTCGGGTGCGTGAGGGAATCGGATACCGTGGGGCGCCTGGGCGGCGACGAATTCCTCGTGCTCCTGCCGGACACCGACCGGGAAGGGGCGGGGGCGGTCGCGCGGAAGATACTCGAGGCCGCCGCCTTGCCCTTCGACCTGGGAGGCGATCGCGTGAGCGTGAGCGCCAGCATCGGCGGGAGCTTCCTCCCGGGGCCCGCGACCGACGCCGACGCGCTCGTGCAGGCAGCCGACCGCGCGCTTTACGACTCCAAGCGGCTGGGCCGAAACCGGTATTCGGAGGCGGCGGACGAGGCTGCGCGCGCCGGCGCGACGGGCTAGCGAAGCCCCGCGGCGTACTCCGCCACGGCCTTCATGTCGGCTTCCGACATCTTCGCGGCGATCGGGGCCATCACGGGATGCTGCCGGCCGCCGCTCGCGAACGCCTTCAGCCAGGCGAAAGTGAGATCGGCGTACTGGCCGGCCAGCCGGGGGTACTGGACGGGAATGCCGGCACCAGCCGCACCGTGGCAGCCGGCGCAGGCCGGAACATTGCCCTGGCGGACGCCGCCGCGCCAGATCTGCTCGCCGCGGGCCGCGAGCGCCTTGTCCTTCGCGGCGGAAGGCTTCGGCGTCTGCAAGGCGAACCACGCCCCGACGTTGCGCATGTCCTCGGGCGTGAGCGAAGCCGACATGCCGGCCATCACGGGATTCGGGCGGGCTCCGGACTTGTACGCCGCGAGCTGCGCCGCGATGTATTCGGCGTGCTGGCCCGCGAGGATCGGGTTCGCCGGAACGGCGCTGTTGCCATCCGCCCCGTGGCAGGCCACGCAGATGGTGGAGGCGACCTGCTTGCCGCGCTCCAGATCGGGCCTGGCGGATGGCGTCGGGGCAGCGCCCTGCGCCAGCGTTGCGTAGACTACCGCCATGAGCACCGCCCACCCCCGGAATGCGCGCATTGCCGTTCCTCTGTCAGTCGATTCGCTTGAACCCGTGGATTTTACCGTAGCGGCCCCGCGGGCCGCCACCCCGCCGTTTCGCCGGGGCTGAGGCGGCCCAGGAATGCGCTTCGAGAACGCCCGCTACGTCCTGTCGGTCCACGACCCGCGAAAGCTGCCCGCCGCCACCCTGCCGGAAGTGGCCTTCATCGGCCGGTCCAACGCCGGCAAGTCGAGCGCGCTCAACACGCTGGCGGCCCGGCGACGGCTCGCCTTCGTGAGCAAGACGCCGGGCCGCACGCAGCTCATCAACTTCTTTGCCGTCGACGAGGACGCCTTTCTCGTCGACCTGCCGGGCTACGGCTATGCCGGGGTGCCGATGGAAGTGCGCCACCACTGGGACACGCTGGTCGGCGAGTACGTCTTCCACCGCAGCGCGCTCGCGGGCGTCGTCATCGTGATGGACTCCCGGCACCCGCTGTCGCCGCAGGACCTCCGTTTGCTCGACTGGCTCCTGCCGTCGGGGCGAAGGGTCCACGTTCTCCTGTCGAAGTGCGACAAGCTGTCGGCGCAGGCGGGACATCGGACCCTCGCGAAGGCGCGCAAGGACCTCGTAGACGTCTACCCGGGCGCCACGGTGCAGCTCTTCTCGAGCCTGAGGCGGGTGGGCGTGGCGGAGGCCCACGCGCGCATTGAAGGTTGGATCGCCGAGCACAAACAAAAAGCCCCGGCAAAAGGGGACTAAGGCCGGGGCAAAAAAGCCTTAATGGGAATTAAGGCGCCCGCTCAGGGAGGAGAAGCGGGGAAGGGAACGCCCTTCACGCAATGAGATGGGGCGGCCGTGGTAAAGTTCCCCGGCCTTCCGCGAGCTACTACAGCGCAATGACCTTTCCGTTCGGACGATTTCCCCAGCGCCGCTTGCGGCGCATGCGGCGCGACGATTTCTCGCGGCGCCTCGCGCGCGAATCCCGGCTCACTTCCGACGACCTGATCCTGCCCGTCTTCATCCTGGAAGGCTCGGGGATGGTCCAGCCGGTCGCCTCGATGCCGGGAGTGAGCCGCCGATCGGTCGACGAACTCCTGCCCGTTGTTGAGCGAGCGCTCACCCTCGGAATTCCGGCGATCACGCTGTTTCCCGTCATCGACGCTTCGGCCAAGTCGCTGGGCGCGGAGGAGGCCTTCAATCCGGACGGGCTCGTCCCGCGGTGCATCCGCGAAGTGAAGGCTCGATTTCCGGAGATCGGCATCGTCACGGACATCGCACTGGACCCCTACACCAGCCACGGCCAGGACGGGCTCATCGACGCTTCCGGCTATGTGCTCAATGACGAAACCATTGCGGTCCTGGAGAAGCAAGCGCTGACTCACGCAGTGGCAGGGGCCGATGTCGTCGCACCGTCGGACATGATGGACGGCCGTGTCGGGGCCCTGAGGCGCGCCCTCGACGCCGGCGGGCACATCCATACCCGCATCCTCGCGTATTCCGCCAAGTACGCGTCGTCCTTCTACGGGCCGTTCCGGGACGCGGTGGGGTCCGGGGCGAACCTCGGCAAGGGCGACAAGAAGACCTACCAGATGGACCCCGCCAACTCCGACGAGGCGATGCACGAGATCGCCCTCGACCTGGACGAGGGCGCCGACATGGTGATGGTGAAGCCCGGAATGCCCTACCTCGACATCGTTCGCCGCGCGAAGGAGACCTTCGGCGCGCCCACCTTCGTCTATCAGGTGAGCGGCGAGTACTCGATGCTCCAGGCCGCCTCCCTGCAGGGCTGGATCGACGGGCCCGCGTGCATGATGGAGTCCCTCCTCGCATTCAAGCGGGCCGGTGCGGACGGCATCCTCACCTACTTCGCGCTCGAGGCCGCCGAGCGCCTCAAGAAGGGCTAGGCCCCGAGCAGGGCCTCGACCTCGGGGAGCCGGGCGCGCAGCGGCGCGTCGCCTTCGGCCCGTCCGGCGGGGGCGTGGCGCTCGTCCCC
Source organism: Betaproteobacteria bacterium (assembly GCA_037445795.1). Lineage (GTDB taxonomy): Bacteria > Pseudomonadota > Gammaproteobacteria > Burkholderiales > Usitatibacteraceae > FEB-7. The sequence goes on from JBBIJT010000066.1 coordinate 10,654, forward strand.
CGGCCCGTAGACCGAGAGGGTGACCGGGGCGCCGTCCACCTCGAGGAAGAACTGGGGGACCGTCGCCCACTCGTCGCCGATCCGGACCCGCTTTTCCGCTTCCTCGAAGCGCAGGCGCCGGTTCAGGAGGAAGAGGGCCAGGTTCTTCGGGTCGTCCGCGAACAGCTGGATGGTGATCTCGGAGAACTGGTTGGCCGTCCCGTTAAGCACGGCTCCCACCAGCGCCGGGCGGAACGAGGCGAACTCCCGCATCACCTTCACCGCGACCTCGCGCAGCCGCCGAAGCTCGCGCGGCTGGTCCTCGCTCTGGTAGAGCCCCTGGTATTCGCGAAGGGCCGCCTCGATCTCCCGGTTGTCGGGCAGGGCATGGGAATCGGCCAGCCCCGCCTGCCTCGCGGCCTTCTGCTTGGCGTATGCGTAGTCGTTCACGCCTTCCTCGGCCATCAGGCGCGCCGCCAGGTAGGCGAGGTGCCGCCGTTGGTTGTCGTCGCGTCGCGACCGGTTGCGGGCCATGGCCGTTCGGGACACCCGTCAGAAGATCTGGTTCTTCACTTCCTCGGGGGGGCGCGCCGAGTCGCGGTTCGTCCGCCCCTCGCCGCCCGCGCCGGGGAGGGATTCCTGGTAGAAGAATTCCAGCGTCTTGAAGCGGCCGTCCGGGTCGCGCATCCCTGTCGCGGGGTCGATGTTGACGGCCACTATCCCCTCGGGGGGCTCGAGCTCGGCCTCCGGCTCGCCCTTGAGTACCTTCGCGATGTAGGCCATCCACATCGGCAGGGCCGCGAAGCTGCCCGTCTCGTTGGCCCCCAGCGGCGCCGGCGTGTCGAACCCGATCCACGAAATCGCGACGACGCTCGGGTGGTAGCCGGCAAACCATGCGTCGATGTGGTCGTTGGTGGTGCCGGTCTTGCCCGCGAGGTCCTGCCGGCCGAGGGACGCCGCGCGTGCCGCGGTGCCGTAGCGGACCACGTCGCGCATGAGGCTCGACATCAGGAAGGCGTTGCGGGGATCGAGGACTCGCTCCGCGTCCTCGCCGGCCACCTCGGGCTTGGCCTGGTAGAGGGTATCGCCGCGGTCGTCAACGATGCGCGCGATGAACCACGGCTTCACCCGGAACCCGCCATTCGCGAACGTCGCGTAGGCTGCCGCCATCTGCAGGGGGGTCGCGGAACCGGCCCCCAGGGCCATGGTGAGGTATGCAGGGTGGAGCTTCGGGTCGAAACCGAACCTTTGTATGTAGTCCTGGGCGTACCCCGGGCCGATGGCCTGGAGCAGGCGGATCGACACCATGTTCTTCGACTTCGCGATCGCCGTCCGCAGCCGCATGGGGCCCTCGTACTTCCCGTCGTAGTTCTTCGGCTCCCACAACTGGCCGCCCGTCTTGGCGGCATCGATCACGAACGGCGCGTCGTTCAGCACCGTCGCGGGGGTGAAGCCCTTCTCGAGGGCCGCGGAGTAGATGAACGGCTTGAAGCTGGACCCCGGCTGCCTCCAGGCCTGGGTCACGTGGTTGAACTTGTTGGCATTGAAGTCGAACCCGCCCGCCAGCGCCCGGATGGACCCATTGGAAGGATCGAGCGCCACGAGGGCCGCCTCGACCTTGGGCACCTGGGTGATGCTCCAGGCGCCCTTCTCGCCGGCCTGGAGCCGGATGATCGCCCCCCGCCGGATCGCGCGATCGGGGTTGGTCCGGTCCGCGAGCGCCCGGGAGGCGAACTTGAGCCCCTCGCCGCTCACCCTGACGAGGTCTCCCCGCCTCATGACGGCGGTCACCTCGCGCGGATTGGCATCGACGACCACGGCTGCGACGAGGTCACCAACGGGCTCGCGATCCTGCAGCGCGTCGTCGACGGCCTCGTCGAGCTCCGCTCCCGGTTCCGCCGGCAGGCTCACGTACGTCTCCGGGCCCCGGTAGCCATGACGCCGGTCATACTCGAAGATCCCCAGCCGGAGCCCCGCGTTGGCCGCCTCCTGGTCCTTGCGCCGGATCGTCGTCTCGACCCGTATCCCGCTCACGTACGCCGATTCCCCGTATTGCTCGAAGACCGCCGCGCGCGCCATTTCCGCCACGTAGTCGGCCTTCAGCGAGTAGGTCTCCCGCTGGTTGGGATTGAGGCGCAGGGGCTCCGCCAGCGCCTTGCGGTAATCGTCGGCGGCGAGCCAGCCCACCTCGTTCATCCGCCTCAGCACGTAATGCTGCCGCTGCTGCGCCCGCTTGGGGTTCACGAAGGGGTTCTGGCGCGATGGCGCCTGGGGCAGCCCGGCGAGCATCGCCGCCTCGGCGGGCGAGAGCTCCGCCAGGCTCTTGCCGAAATACACGTTCGCGGCCGCCCCGAACCCGTAGGCACGGGTTCCCAGGAAGATCTGGTTCACGTAGAGCTCGAGGATCTGGTCCTTCGTGAGGTAGGCCTCGATCTTGAAGGCGAGCAGGACTTCCGAGATCTTGCGGGCGATCGTCTTCTCCCGGGACAGGAAGAAGTTCCTCGCCACTTGCATGGTGATGGTGCTCGCCCCTTCCCGGCGGCCCCGAAGGTTGGCCACCGCCGCCCGGGCGACCCCGGCGTAGTCCACTCCCCCGTGCTGGTAGAACCGGTCATCCTCGGCCGCGAGGATCGCGTGCTTCATGACGTCCGGCACGTCCTGGATGCGCACGAGCGCCCGCTTTTCCTCCCCGAACTCCCCGATGAGGTCCCCTTCGGCGCTGTAGACGCGAAGGGGGATCTTCGGCCGGTACTCGGTCAGGGCCTCCAGGGAGGGGAGGTTCGGCCAGAGCAGGATGACGGTGAGCGCCCCCACTCCCGCGGCCACCAGGACCAGGGAAACGGCGACAAGCGAGGGGTAGAACCACCAGCGGGAGCTCATGGGCACGGGATGCGGCGACGGGCAAACCCAACCGTTCCCCGCCGCACGGGGAAAACCAGGAGACATTATAGACGGGCAGGGGTTCCCAGGCCCTCCCGACAAAATGCTTTACACTCCTAGGACTTGTTGCTAGCATCTAAAGTAGATTCTTCGCAGTGGGTGCTAAGCCTCCACCATGCTTAAAGAAAAACTCGCTGATCAATTCGACTTCCTGAAGGCCAAGACGCCGCCGCTCATCGGCTGCGACATCAGCTCGTCTTCCGTGAAGATGGTCGAGATCGCGGAGGCCGGGCGCAACGTCTATCGGGTCGAGCGCTACGCGATCGAACCTCTGCCGAAGGACACGGTGGTAGACGGCAACATCGCGAACATCGAGGCGGCGGGCGAGGCCATCAAGCGCGCCCACAAGAACCTCGGGTCCCGCATCAAGAACATCGCCATGGCCCTCCCGGCGGCCGCGGTGATCACCAAGAAGGTGATCCTGCCCGGCAACCAGCGCGAGGAGGACATGGAGGTCCAGGTCCAGGGCGAGGCCAACCAGTACATTCCCTTCTCCCTGGACGAGGTTAACCTCGACTTCCAGGTCCTGGGGCCCGCCCCGTCCGGCGAGGACGAGGTGGAGGTGCTCATCGCCGCCTCGCGCAAGGAGAAGATCGAGGACCGCGTAGCGGCCGCGGAGGCCGCCGGCCTCAAGACTATCGTGATGGACGTGGAGTCCTACGCCTCCCAGGCCGCGTTCGAGCTCATCTGCGAGGGCTCCTCCGGCGTCAAGGAAAGCGACATCACCGTGATCGTGGACATCGGGGCGACGGTCACCCGGGTGTCGGTGCTGCACAACGGGCAGACGGTCTATACCCGCGAGCAGCAGATCGGCGGCAACCAGCTCACCCAGGACATCGCACGGGCCTTCGACATGCCGTCGGAGGAGGCCGAGGCGGCCAAGCGGGTCGGCAGCCTCCCCGAGAACTTCGGGCCCGACGTCCTGGCGCCGTTCAACGAGAAGATCGTCCTCGAGATCCAGCGCGCCCTGCAGTTCTTCTTCACGTCGACCCAGTTCAACAAGGTCGACCACATCCTGCTCACCGGGGGCTGCGCCATGCTCGACGGTCTCGAGGAGATGGTCGCCCAGCGCACGCAGGTCCATACCCTGGTCGCGAACCCGTTCGCCAACATGGCGCTGTCCTCCAAGATCAAGCCCCGCCAGCTCACGATGGACGCCCCGTCCCTCATGGTCGCCTGCGGGCTCGCGATGCGGAGGTTCGACCCGTCATGATCCGCGTCAACCTGCTCCCGCACCGGGAGGAGAAGCGAAAGCGCCGCCAGCAGCAGTTCCTGGGCATCGCGGTCTTCACCGTCATCCTCGGCCTCGTCGCTGCCGGCGCCGTCTGGTTCTTCCTCGACCAGCAGGTCCAGCAGCAGCAGGCGAACGTCTCGTACATGAAGAACGAGATCGCCAAGCTCGACAAGCAGATCGAGGAGATCCGCAAGATCCGCGAGGAGACCGCTTCGCTGCTGGCCAAGAAGCAGGTCGTCGAGGGCCTTCAGAGCAACCGGTCGGAGCCCGTGCAGCTGCTCGACCAGCTCCTGCGCCAGCTTCCCGAGGGCATCTACCTCAAGAAGGTCGAGCAGAAGGGCGTCAAGGTCAACGTGGTGGGCTACGCCCAGTCGAACGCGCGCGTCTCCACGCTCATGCGCAACCTCGGCGCCTCGCCCTACCTTGAGAACCCGGAGCTCGTCGAGATCAAGGCTGTCCTGCTGGACAACAACCCCAACAAGCGGGTCAACGAGTTCAGCATGAACATCTCCGTGAAGCGGGCCAAGGCGGAAGAGGGCAAGGGCGCGGCCAGGAAGCCCGCCGACGCCAAACCCGCGGGGGCGAAGAAATGAACCTCCTTGACGAACTGAGAACGCTCGACCCGAAGCAGCCGGGCAACTGGCCCTGGCCCATCAAGGTCGGTGCCTTCGTCCTCATCTTGCTTGCCATCGAGGTCGCGGCATTCTTCCTGCTCTGGCAGGGCCAGAACGAGGCCATCGAGTCCGGGCGCATCGAGGTGGACAAGCAGAAGCAGGCCTTCCTCGAGAAGAAGAAGCTCGCCGTGAACCTCGAGGCCTACAAGCAGCAGAGGGCAGAGATCGAGCAGTCGTTCGGCGCACTGCTCAAGCAGCTGCCCAACCGCAGCGAGATGGACGCGCTCCTCATCGACATCAACCAGGCCGGCCTCGGCCGGGGCCTCGCCTTCGAGCTGTTCAAGCCGAGCCCCGCGGAGAACTTCACCGAGTTCTATGCGGAGCTTCCGGTGAACCTCAAGGTGACCGGCAACTACCACGATCTCGGCGCGTTCGCGAGCGACGTGGCGAAGATGCCGCGCATCGTGCTCCTCACCGACGTGAAGATCGACCCGCCCAACAAGGAAGGCACGCTCTCCATGGAAGCCGTGGCGAAGACCTACCGCTACCTCGACGAGGAAGAGGTCTCCGCCCAGAAGAAGGCCGCCAAGGACAAGGCGAAGCCCAAGGGGGCGAAATGACGCGCTGGCTACTCGTTCCCGCCGCGGCGCTCATGCTCGTTTCGTGCAGCTCCGAGCTCGACGAACTGAAGCAGTTCGTCAAGGACTCCGAGAAGAGCCTGCCGCGCAAGATCGACCCGCTTCCCGCCGTGAAGCCGTTCGAGCCCTTCACCTACGAGGGCTTCGACCTTCCCGACCCGTTCAAGCCGCGCAAGATAACCTCCAAGGAGGGCGGCGGCGGCCTGGCGCCGGACCTCAACCGTCGCAAGGAGCCGCTCGAGGCGTTCCCGCTGGAGCAGCTGAAGATGGTCGGCACGCTCCAGCAGGGCACCGACATGTTCGCCATCGTGCGGGCGGAAAAGACTCTGTATCGCGTGAAGAAGGGCAGCTACATGGGGCAGAACTTCGGCCTCATCACCGACATCACGGATGCGGAGATCAAGCTCAAGGAAATCGTCCAGGACAGCGCCGGGGACTGGGCCGAGCGGCAGAGCGTGCTGCCGCTTCTCGAAGAGACCGGCAAAGGGGATAGAAAGTGACCTCCAACTTCTTCCGCATCCGAACCTCCGGCGCGCTTCGTGCCGCCGCCATGGCGCTCGCGCTCGCGTTCTCCGCTCCCCTCGCGTGGGCGCAGGCCGCGGCCGCGAATGTGGTCGAGTCGATCACCTTCTCTTCCATCCAGGGCGGCAAGATCCTCGTCAAGGTGGCCATGAAGGAGGCCCTGGCGGCCGTGCCGCCGAGCTTCGCGGTCACCAACCCGGCCCGCATCGCGTTCGATCTTCCCGACACGGCAAGCGCCCTGGGCAAGACCCAGGTCGACGCCGGCGAAGGCGACCTGAAGAGCGTCTCCGTGGTCCAGACGGCCAACAAGACGCGCCTGGTGATGAACCTCACGCGCACCCTCGCCTACACCGCGGCGCTCGACGGCAAGCTCCTCGTCGTGACGATCGACGGCTCGCAGGCCCCTGCCGCCGCCACCGCCTCGGCCACCGAGCGCCCCGGCCAGGCCGCCATGGCGGGAATGTTCGCCGAGCCGCCCCCGGGCGCCGTCCGCCAGAACGTCCGCGACGTCGACTTCCGCCGCGGCAACGCCGGCGAGGGCCGCGTCGTCGTCGACCTGTCCTCCGCCAACACGGGCATCGACATCCGCCAGCAGGGCCGTTCGATCCTCGTCGACTTCATCAACAGTTCCGTCCCGAAGAACCTGGTGCGCCGCCTCGACGTCGGCGACTTCGGCACGCCGGTGCGCTTCGTCGACACCTTCGAGCAGGCCGGAAACGCCCGCATGGTCATCGAGCCGCGCGGCATCTGGGAATACTCGGCGTACCAGACCGATACCCAGTTCATCCTCGAGGTGAAGCCGGTCAAGGAAGACCCCAACAAGCTGGTGCAGAGCTCGACGCCTGGCTACGCGGGCGAGAAGCTCTCCCTCAACTTCCAGAACGTGGAAGTGCGCGCCGTCCTGCAGGTCATCGCCGACTTCACGGGGCTCAACATCATCACCAGCGACACGGTGGGCGGCAACCTCACCCTGCGCCTGAAGGACGTGCCCTGGGACCAGGCGCTCGACATCATCCTGCAGTCGAAGGGCCTGTCGAAGCGCAAGAACGGCAACGTGGTCCTCATCGCCCCGACCGACGAGCTCGCGGCCAAGGAGAAGCTGGCGCTCGAGGCCAACGCGCAGATCTCCGACCTCGAGCCGCTGCGCACCGAATCCTTCGCCCTGTCCTACGCTAAGGCCGAGGACCTCAAGAAGCTCCTGTCGGACAAGGACCAGAAGATCCTCTCCAAGCGCGGCAGCGCCACCGTCGACGAGCGCACCAACACGCTCTTCGTGCAGGACAGCGGGTCGCGTCTCGAGGAAGCCCGCCGGCTCATCCAGCAGCTGGACGTGCCCGTCCGCCAGGTGATGATCGAGGCGCGCATCGTGATCGCCGACGACAAGTGGGGCCGCTCCCTGGGCGCGCGTTTCGGCACCCAGTCGGCCTTCGGCTCCGGCAGCCGCAACTACGGCGTGTCCGGCACGCTGGTCGACACCGTCTCGCCGCTGTCGAACAACCCGATCTCGCGCGGCGCGGCCACCCTCACGTCGCCCGGCTCGGGGCTCGCCACCGGGACCAACGCTCAAGGCGCCGTTCCGGCCGGCGGCCAGCCCGAGCAGCTCAACGTGAACCTGCCCGTGGTCGGCGCCGCCGGCTCTCTCGCGCTGTCGATCCTGAACCTCGGCAGCGGCAACCTCGTGAACATCGAGCTTTCCGCCCTCGAAGCCGACAATCGCGGCAAGGTGGTCTCCAGCCCGCGCGTGATCACCGCCGACAAGAAGAAGGCGATCATCTCGCAGGGCACGGA
>JBBIJT010000067.1:0-18311 GCA_037445795.1 Betaproteobacteria bacterium
GGGGGGGGCGCCGGCGCCGCGACCGGCGCCACGTCCACGGGCTGCTCCAGCCTCGGCGCGGCCATGGGAGCGGCGCCCTCGATGGCGGGCGCCGCGGGCACCACCGGCGCCACGCGCCGGCGGATGGGGCGCGCGACCTCCACCGGCTTCGCGAGCGACGGCTCGACGTCGGGGCGGGCCGTTCCCTCGTACGAAGGGACGGGGACCACCGGCACCTCGATCCGGGGCATCTCGATCCGCGGCGTCGGCGCGAGGTCCGCGGCCGGTGGCGTCGGCACGACGGCCGGCAGCAGTTCCGGCGCGGGAACGTCCGTCACGCGGGCCGACTCGAGATCCGGCGCCAGCCGCGGTGTCGCCTTGAGGGGCAGGGGCCGCGGCGCCTCGCGTCGCTCCCGCTTCTCCAGGATCTGCGTTCCCGGCAGGGTGAGCGCCGGGCTGGCGTCGAGCCGGAGGCCGATCCCCGGCTCCATGAGCGGCCCGCGGATCGTCACCTGCAGCCCGCCCCACAGGGCCTGGCCCTCGCGCGACCCGCCCGTGGGGCTGCCGAAGAGCAGGATGAAGAACGCGTGCAGCAGCATCGACAGCACGACGAACTGCGTGAGCGACGGCCGCGCGGGGTCGTGCCGCGGCCCGCCACGAAGGGGCGGGGGCACGTGGAGCCGGGGCTCGAGGCGTCGGGAGGCGATGGAAGGCAAGGCGGAGGGTGCGTTCTCGGTGGCGGCCGAACCGAAAGCATAGTTCATCCACGGCGGGGGGTGCCCCGCCGGCGTCGCGCGGCCGCCTAGCGGTCGTGCTGCAGGAGCTCGAGGTTCGCGTCGCGCGAGGGGCGCAGGTGCGCCCGGCAGAGGGCGACGAGCCCCGCGCGATCGCCCGCCGCGAGGGCGCGGATGATCTTCCAGTGCTCGGCGCGGGAGCGCTCGCGGCAGTCGGCGGAGGCGAGGGTGCGGAAGCGGATGGCGTGCGTCTGCCGCGCGTGCTCCGCGATGGCGCGCTCGAGCACCTCGTCGCCCGCCATCGCGAAGAGCGCGCGATGGAACGCGAGGTTCGAGCGGAACACCTCGCGCAGGTTCCTCCTCTCCACCGCGCGGTCGTGGGCGCGCTGGATGCGCTCCAGGCGCCCCAGGGCCTCCTCGCCCGCGGGAAGGGGCATGCGCCTCGCGGCCTCGGTCTCGAGCAGCTCGCGCATGGCGTAGAGCTCCTTCACCTCGCGCGCGGTGAAGCTGCGCACCAGCGCCCCGACGTTCCTGCGCCGCTCCACGAGCCCCATGCGCTCGAGCGTCGCGAGCGCGTCGCGCACCGCGTGGCGCTTGAGGCCGAAGCGCTCGAGCAGCTCGTCCTCGGTGATGCGCTGCCGCGGATGGAGCTTGCCGAGGACGATGTCCTCCTCGATCTCCGCGACGGCGAGGTCGCGGGCCGACGGCGCGAGGGGCTCCTGCGCGGCCATGCGGCTAGCGGCCGCGCCCGCGCAGGAAGTCGAAGTCGACGCCCTGGTCGGCCTGGGTCACGGTGTCGAGGAAGAGCTTCAGGTAGCCGCGCTCCGCCGTGGGCGGCGAGACGGGATGCTCGGCGCGGCGGCGCCCGAGCTCGGCGTCGTCCACGAGCAGCGCGATCGACCGCCCGGCGACGTCGAGGCGGATGCGGTCGCCCGTCCGCACCCAGGCGAGCGGGCCGCCGAGCGCCGCCTCCGGCGTCACGTGCAGCACGATGGTGCCCGCGGCCGTCCCGCTCATGCGCCCGTCGGAGATGCGCACCATGTCCTTCACCCCGGCGCGCGCGAGCTTCCTGGGGATGGGCAGGTAGCCCGCCTCGGGCATGCCGGGCGCGCCCTTGGGGCCGATGTTCTTGAGGACGAGGACGTCGTCGGCGCTCACGTCGAGGTCGTCGCGGTCGATGCGGCTCGCGAGATCCCCGGCGTTCTCGAACACCACCGCGCGCCCCTCGTGCTGCATGAGCCTCGCGTCGGCCGCCGACTGCTTGATGATCGCCCCGCCCGGCGCCAGGTTGCCGCGCAGCACGGCGATGCCGCCCTGCGCGAAGACGGGCCTCGCGAGCGGGCGGATCACGTCCTGCGGGAAGCCGGGGCCCGAGGCCTCGATCTCCTCGCCGAGGGTGCGGCCCGTGACCGTCATCGCGTCGAGGTGGAGCAGGGGCTTCAGCTCCCGCAGCAGCGCGGGCACGCCGCCGGCGTGGTGGAAGTCCTCCATGTACCACTGCCCGGAGGGCTTCAGGTCCACGAGGACGGGCGTGTCGCGGCCCAGCTCGTCCAGCCGCGCCAGGTCCACGGGGATGCCCAGGCGCCCGGCGATGGCCGTGAGGTGCACGATCCCGTTGGTGGAGCCGCCGATGGCGAGCAGGACGCGCAGCGCGTTCTCGACGGATTTCGCGGTGATGATGCGGTCCGGTGCGAGCTTCGCCCGCGCGAGCGCCACGGCCGTGGTGCCCGAGCGCTCCGCGACGCGGATGCGGTCGGCCGTGACGGCGGGCGGGGAGGCGCTGCCGGGCAGCGCGATGCCCAGCGCCTCCGCGACGCAGGCCATCGTGCTGGCGGTGCCCATCACGGAGCAGGTGCCGACGCTCGCGACGAGCTGGTCGTTGACGCGGGCAATCTCGTCGGCGTCGATCTCCTCCGCCCGGTAGCGGCCCCAGTAGCGGCGGCAGTCGGTGCAGGCGCCCACGCGCACGCCGTCGTGGGAGCCGGTGAGCATCGAGCCGGTGACGAGCTGGATCGCGGGCACGTTGGCGGAAGCCGCGCCCATGAGCTGCGCCGGTACCGTCTTGTCGCAGCCGCCGACGAGCACCACCGCGTCCATGGGCTGCGCGCGGATCATCTCCTCGGTGTCCATCGACATGAGGTTGCGCAGGAACATGCTCGTGGGGTGCGCGAAGCTCTCGTGGATGGAGATGGTCGGGAATTCCACGGGAAGGCCGCCCGAGAGCATAACGCCGCGGCGCACCGCCTCGAGCAGCTGCGGCGCGTTGCCGTGGCAGGGGTTGAAGCCGCTGCCGGTGGCGGCGATGCCGATCACCGGGCGCGCGAGGGCGTCGTCGGTGTAGCCCGCGCCCTTGATGAAGGCCTTGCGCAGGAAGAGCGAGAAGCCGGTGTCGCCGTAGCTGGTGAGGCCCTTGGAGAGGCCGGAGGCGGGGGGCTTGCCGGGGTGGCGGGAGGTGTCGTCGGTCATGGCCTAGATTATCGATAATATTATTGACAGGCAGTGTACGCCCGCCGCAGGATGGCGCTCAAGCCAGCCGCGAAGGCTGGCGGCGGAGCGGGCGCGGCGGCAAAATGGGCATCCCCCGCCCCGACACGGGCCGGCGCAGTTCACTTCCCCCCTACACCCAGGACATCTCCATGAGCCGCATCGCCAAGACCCTTCTCCCGGGCGTGATCACCCTCGTCGCCTTGCTCCTCGCGCCGCTTCCCGCGCTCGCGCAGGCCTGGCCGACCAAGCCCATCACGATCATCGTGCCGTTCGCGCCGGGGGGCGGTTCCGACTTCATCGGCCGGTTCATCGCGCAGCGCCTGTCGACCGCCCTCGGGCAGCCCGTCCTCGTGGACAACCGTCCCGGCGCCGGCAGCCTGCTCGGCGTCGAGGTGGCCAGCAAGGCGAAGCCCGACGGCTACACGCTCGCGATCATCGCCACCAGCTACACGGTGCTGCCCTCGCTCTACAAGATGTCCTTCGACCCCGTGAACGACATATCGCCCGTCATCCAGCTCTCCCAGGGCCCGATGGTGCTCGTGGCGAATCCCAAGGTCCCGGCGAAGACGGTGAAGGAGCTCATCGAGTACGCGAAGAAGAAGCCGGGCGGCCTCAACATGGCCTCGGCCGGGCAGGGCAGCATCACGCAGCTGGCGGGCGAGCTTTTCGCGACCAAGGCGGGCATCAAGATCACGCACATCCCCTACAAGGGGACGGGGCCCGCGCTCACCGACACAATCTCCGGCACCGCCGACATCTTCTTCACCAGCACCGCCACGGCGCTGCAGCACATCAACGCCGGAAAGCTGCGCGCCATCGCCGTCACCACGACCAAGCGCCTGCCGGCATTGCCGGACGTGCCGACGATCTCCGAGTCCGGCGTGCCGGGCTACGAGGCCGTGCTGTGGCACGGGATCATCGGACCGAAGGGAATGCCCAAGGAGGTCGTGGAGCGCATCAACGCCGAGGTCACCAAGTCCCTCGGCCTCAAGGAGACGGCCGAGACCCTCCAGGGCGACGGCGTCGCCCCGGCCGGCGGCTCGGCGGCCGCCTTCGGCGCCCAGATCAAGAAGGACATCGGGGTCTGGGGCAAGGTGGTGAAGGATGCCGGCGTGAAGGTCGAGTAGGCGAAGGCGGCGGAGCGTGGCCATGGCAAGACTCGACGAGACCGCCCGGGGCGTCTACCTCATCACCGTGACGCCCTTCCGCGACGACGGCGCGCTCGACCTCGACAGCACCGACCGCCTCACCGACTTCTACCTGGAGAAGGGCGTCACCGGCTTCACCGTCCTGGGCGTGATGGGGGAAGCCCCCAAGCTCACGGCCGACGAGTCGCGCGCCTACGTGAAGCGCGTGCTCGCGCGCGTGGCGGGCCGCGTGCCGGTGATCGTCGGCGTCTCCTCGCCCGGCTTCGCGGCCATGGGCGAGATCGCGAGGAGCGTGATGGAACTCGGCGCCTCCGGCGTGATGGTGGGGCCCGGGACGCACATCCGGACCGACGACCAGGCCGTGGCCTACTACGAGATGGCCGCCGAGACCCTCGGCAAGGACGTGCCCTTCTGCGTGCAGGACCACCCGCTCGCCTACAACGGCGTGCAGCTGCCGGTGCCCGTGCTCGCCCGGATCTTCAAGTCCATCCCGTCGGCGGTGATGCTCAAGCACGAGGACTGGCCCGGCCCCGGGCTCGCCAAGCTCTCGGCCATGCGCGCCGCGAGCGACCGCGGCGAGATCCGGCGCATCTCCATCCTCGCCGGCAACGGCGGCGGGCTCTTCCTGCCGGAGGAGCTCTCGCGCGGCGCCGACGGCGCCATGACGGGCTTCAGCTATCCCGAGATGATGGTCGACGTGGTGGCCGCGCACGCCGCGGGCAACGTCGAGCGCGCGCACGACCTCTTCGACGCCTACCTCCCGCTTGCGCGCTACGAGCAGCAATCGGCGCTGGGCCTGGCGGTGCGCAAGTACCTGCTCCTCAAGCGCGGCGCCATCGCCTCGATGGCCATCCGCAAGCCCGGCCCGAAGCTCTCCGCGGCCGACATCGCGGACATCGACCGCCTCATCGCACGACAGGAAAGACGACTGGAGGAAATCGGCTGATGGCACTCGACCGGAAGATCATCGACACCCTCTCGCAGGTCACCACCGCGACGATCACGACGCTCATGCTCAAGAAGGGGCTGCGCAACGTGTGGATGCGCGGCACGCGCCCGCTCAACCCCGGCCAGCCGCGCCTCGTGGGCCCGGCCTTCACGCTGCGCTTCGTGCCGGCGCGCGAGGACCTGGCCACGCCCGAGTCGTGGTCGAAGCCCATCTCGACGCGCGGGGCCATCGAGGCCATGCCGGAGGGCTGCATCGTCGTCGCGGACGCGATGGGCGTCACCGACGCCGGCATCTTCGGCGACATCCTCTGCGCCCGCATGAAGAAGAAGGGGGTCGCGGGCCTCGTCACGGACGGCGTGCTGCGCGACGTGGCGGGCGTGAGGGGCACGGGCCTTCCCGTGTGGTGCCAGGGAGGGGCGGCCCCGCCGTCCGTGGCCGGGCTCACCTTCGTGAACTGGAACGAGCCCATCGCCTGCGGCGGCGTCGCGGTCTTCCCCGACGACGTGGTGGTCGTGGACGACGACGGCGCGGTGCTCATCCCCCAGGCCTTCGTCGACGAGATGGTCGCGACGGCCCCGGAGCAGGAGCGCCTCGAGGGCTGGATCATGGCGGAGGTGGAGAAGGGTGCGTCGCTGCCCGGCCTCTACCCGCCCAACGCAGAGAACAAGGCCCGCTACGAAGCCACCAAGGGCAAGGCCTGAACCGGGCCATCCCATTCAATCGAGGAGAAAGTCCATGAACACCCTTCGCCTGGTCCGGGGCGCGTCGCGCATCCTGGCAGCCGCCGCCACCGCCGCGCTGTTCGCGGCCGGCACCGCCGTCGCCCAGTACCCCAACAAGTCCATCAAGCTGATCGTGCCGTATCCGCCGGGCGGCGCCACCGACGTGATCGGCCGCGTGCTCGCGCAGCGCCTGGGCGGGCCGCTCGGGCAGCAGGTGGTCATCGACAACCGCGGAGGCGCGGGCGGCAACATCGGCGCGGAGGCCGTGGCGAAATCGCCGCCCGACGGCTACACCCTCCTCATGGGCGCGCTCACCTCGCACTCCATCATGGCGACGCTCGAGAAGGGCACCATCCGCTACGACCTCAACAAGGATCTCGTGCCGGTCGCCGTGGTCGGCTCGGTGCCGCTGGTCTGGGTCGTGCACCCGTCGCTGCCGGTGAAGACCCTGCAGGAACTCGTCGCCTACGCCAAGGCCAATCCCGGCAAGCTCACCTACGCGTCCTCGGGCGCCGGCGCCCCGCAGCGCATGTGCGCGGAGCTGTTCAAGCTGAAGATCGGCGCGGACATGATCCACGTTCCGTACAAGGGAAGCGGCCCGGCCATGAACGACCTCGTGGGCGGCCAGGTGCTCACCATGTGCGAGACGGTGCCGGCCTCGCTCCAGCTCATCAAGGCGGGGAAGCTGCGTGCGCTGGCGGTGACCACGGCCGAGCGCATCTCCATGCTGCCGGACGTCCCGACCGCCGCCGAAGCCGGCGTGACGGGCATCGAGGTGAGCTCGCTCTTCGGCGTGATGGCCCCCGCGGGAACGCCGGCCGCCATCATCTCGAAGCTCAACACCGAGATCGAGAAGGTCCTCGCCCAGCCGGAGGCGGTCGAGCAGTTCCTGCAGCAGGGCGCCTACACGGTGAAGATGACGCCCGAGCAGTCCGGCGAGCGGATCCGCAAGGAGATCGCGCAGTGGGCGAGGGTGATCCAGGAAGCGAAGATCAAGGCCGACTGAGCCGCGGAGTCCGACACCGCGCGGTGTCAGACGCCACAGGCAATCCGGCACCGGCTAGACTGGGGCCATGATCGCCGGCCTCGTCCAGATCCTCCTCTTCCAGGGCCTCGGGGAGATCGTCGCCCGCTTCTTCCTGCCCCTCATCCCGGGCCCGGTCATCGGGCTCGTGCTGCTCCTCGCGTGGTTGCGCATCCGCGGGAGCGTCCCGGCTTCCGTCGACCTCGTCGCCACGGCTTTCAGCCAGAACCTGGGGCTGCTCTTCATCCCCGCGGCGGTGGGCGTGGTGATGTTCTGGCCGCACATCCGCTCGCATGCGCTGGCGATCGGGGCGGCGCTCGTCGTGAGCGTGGTCGCGACGATGGCGGTGACGGCGCTGGTGCTGCGCGCCATCGCGAAGGACGGCCAGTGAGCCCGCAGCTCCCCGCCATCCACGAGATCTGGGTCTACCTCTCCGGAAGCCCGCTGCTCGCGCTCGTCCTCACGCTCTCGGCCTACCAGGCGGGATTGCTGGTCTACGAGCGCTTCGACCGCAATCCGCTCGCCAATCCAGTGATGATCGCCATCGCCATCGTGGCGTCCGTGATCACGGCCATCGACATGCCGTACGCGAAGTACTTCGAGGGCGCGCAGTTCGTGCACTTCCTGCTGGGAACGGCGACGGTGGCGCTGGCGGTGCCCATCTACAAGGGGCTCGCGGCGCTGCGCGGGCGCATCCTGCCGCTTCTCGCGGCGCTGCTAGCGGGAGGCGCCACGTCGATCGCCTCGGCGGTGGGGATCGCGAAGCTGATGGGCGCCGACAGCGCCATTCTCGGGGGCTTCTACGCCAAGTCCGTCACCGCGCCCATCGCGATGGGAATCGCGGAGCGCATCAATGTCTCTCCCACGCTCACGGCCGTCTTCGCCGTGACCACGGGCATTCTCGGCGCGATCCTCGTGCGCTTCGTCATGGACGCCATCGGCATGAAGTCGTGGTGGCAGCGCGGCTTCGCGGTGGGAGTCGCCGCGCACGGCATCGGCACCTCGCGCGCCTTCAGCGTCCACCCGGAGGCCGGCACGTACGCGAGCCTCGGGATGGGGCTGCACGGCGTTCTTGGGGCGGTGCTGATTCCGCTGGCGGTGCAATTCGCGAAGTAGGCGACCGCCGGGCGGGCGTTCAGGGGTGGCCGAGGCCTTCCGCCACGGCCGCCGCGGCCTCGACGAAGGCGCGCACGGGCCCCGCGCGAACCGAGACGCGCGGGAAAACGACCCCGATGCGGCGCACGGCCTCCGGTGCCGGCACCGCGATCCGCCGCAGCGCGAGGCCCTCGGGCCAGGGGGGCGACCAGTCCGGCACCAGCGCGATGCCGAGCCCGCGGTCCACCATCTTCGCGATCGCGGGGAGCGAGGTGATCTCGAACCGTTCGAGCGGCGCGATGCCCTTCCGGCGGAGGTAGCGGTCGACGAGGCGGCCGCCCGCGGTGTCGCGCGAGAGCCGGATGAGGGGCTCGCGGCGCAGGAGCGCCAGTGGATCGCGCCCCTTGAGCGTGGCCGGCGCGATGAGCACCAGGGGCTCGTCGCGCACCGTCCGCCACTCGAAGGCCTTGGGAAGCGCGACCTCGGGCTTCACCACCAGCGCGGCGTCGAGCTCACCCAGGCGCACGCGCTCGTACAGCTCACCCGAGGAGCCGGGCGACATGCGCACGCGCACGCGCGGGTGGCTCCGCGCGAGGCGGGCGAGTAGGTCCGGCACCAGCCCGTTCATCGTCGTGTGGACCGCCCCTGCGAGGAGCTCCCCCGCGGCCCGGTCGTCGAGGGCCGCGGCGCGCAGGTCGCGCGCGGACTGCAGGAAGGCGCGCGCACGGGCGAGCACGCGGCGCCCCGCCTCCGTCGGCACGACCGTGCGGCCGGAGCGCGAAACGAGCGGCGTGCCGATGTCGCGCTCCAGGGCGCGCAGGCGCTGGGCGAGCGCGGCGGGCGTGAGGTCGAGTCGGCGCGCCGCCTCGGCGAAGGAGCCGTGGTCGGCGACGAAGACGAAGCTCTCGAGGAAGCGGGTGTCCACAAGTTGCAAAATCTATCGTCTGAAGATGCCGGCGTCCACTTTTTCTTTTGCCATGCCTAGCCTACCATTCCGGCATTCCCCGAGAGGCCTCCCCATGCGCTGCAAGCTCTTCGTGCCCGGCTCCCGTCCCGAGCTCTTCGCCAAGGCGATGGCCGGGGACGCGGACGCGATCTCCATCGACCTCGAGGACGCCGTCGACGAGAGCCGCAAGGACTGGGCGCGCGGCGAGGTCGCGAAGTTCCTGCGGGCGCTGCCCGCGGACAAGGCGAAGACGATCATCGTGCGCGTGAACGGCATCGACACGCCGCACTTCGAGAAGGACCTCGAGGCCGTGCTCGGCCCGGGCCTCGACCTCGTGAACCAGCCCATGCCGGCGAAGGGCGACGACGTGCGCCACTGCGCGCAGGCCATCCGGCGCATCGCGGGCGGCAAGGGGGTGCAGCCCGCCGGCATCATGGCCAACATCGAGACGCCGCGCGCCTTCCGCCTCGCCGCCGAGATCGCGGCGGCCGATCCCCTCGTGAAGGGCCTGCAGCTCGGTTTCGGCGACCTGCTCGAGCCCTACGGCATCGAGCGCTACGACCCGCGCGTCGTGCTGCACTTCCAGCTCGGCGTGAAGGTGGCCGCCGCGGAGGCCGGCGTCTTCGCCTACGATTCGGCCATGGCGGACGTGAAGAACGTCGCCTTCCTGCGCGAGGAGGCCGAGACGGCGCGGCGGCTGGGGTTCCTCGGCAAGAGCGCCATCCACCCCTCGCAGGTCGCCGTCATCAACGAGGTGTTCCGTCCCACGGACGCGGAGATCGCCCACTCGCTCAAGGTCGTCGCCTCGGCGAAGGAGAACGCCGCGAAGGGCGTGGGCGCGTGGACCGTGGACGGGAAGATGATCGACGCGCCGTTTGTGGCGCGCGCCGAGGCGATCCTGGCGGTCGCCCGCCGGCTGGGCCTCGTGCAAGACTAGCCGCACCCGAACGACAACCTCCGGAGGAGTCGCATGAAGTTCGCCCGTTTCGTGGCCGCCCTGCTGGCCGCCCTAGTCGTCGCCGCCCCGGCGTTCGCGCAGAGGTTCCCCTCGAAGCCCGTCACGCTGCTCGTGCCATACCCGCCCGGCGGGTCCAACGACACGTTCGCGCGCGCCCTCGGCAAGAAGCTCTCCGAGGCCTGGGGCCAGCCGGTCATCGTCGAGAACAAGCCCGGCGCTGGCGGCTCGATCGGCGCGGCCATGGTGAACAAGGCCGCCCCGGACGGCTACCTGATCATGCTGCTGTCCTCGTCCTTCACCACGGGAGCGGCCATCCAGCCCAACTGGCCCTTCGACCCGGTGAAGGGCTTCACGCCCATCGCCATGGTGGCGCGCGGGCCCATGGTGCTCACGGTTTCCAACAAGCTGCCCGCGAAGAGCCTCGCGGAGTTCCTAGCCCTCGCGAAGTCGCAGCCCGGAAAGCTCAACTTCGGCTCCTCGGGCCAGGGCAGCACCAACCACTTCGCCTCGGAGCTCCTCATGGGCGCCGCGGGCCTCCAGATGACGCACGTGCCGTACAAGGGCATGGGCCCGGCCACGGCGGACGTGATCGCCGGCCACATCGACGTGCTCGTGGCGAGCGCCCCCTCGATCATGCAGCACGTGAAGGGGGGCAAGGTGCGCGGACTTGGCGTGACGAGCAAGGGTCCCTCGGCCGTGGTGCCGGAACTGCCGGCCATCTCCGCGACCGTGCCGGGCTACTCGTTCGAGCTGTGGTGGGGCGTGCTGGCGCCGCCCAACATGCCGAAGGAGCTCGCCGCGAGCCTCAACGCCGAGATCAACAAGGCGCTGGCGAGCGCGGAATTCAAGGAGATCCTCGCGCGCGAGGGCACGGAGCCATACATCGTCTCGCCCGCCGAGGCGGCGGAGACGGTGCGCAGCGAGATCGAGGAGTGGAGGAAGGTCGCCGCGCGTGCCGGCATCAAGGCGGAGTAGGGCGTGTCGCTACCGCTCGACGGCATCCGGGTCCTCGACCTCTCGAGCTACATCGCGGGCCCGTACGGCTGCTCGCTCCTCGCGGACCTGGGCGCCGACGTCGTCAAGATCGAGTCGCCGGAGGGGGACACGCTGCGCAAGTACCCCTCGACGCTGCCCACGGAGAGCCGCGCCTTCCTCGGCGTGAACCGCGGCAAGCGCGGCCTCGCGCTCGACCTGAAGAAGCCCGGGGGCCTCGCGGTTCTCAAGCGCCTGGTCGCGAACGCGGACGTGCTCGTGCACAACTTCCGCCCCTCCGTGCCGCCTCGCCTGGGCATCGACTGGGAATCGCTCAGGGCGGTGAACCCGCGCCTCGTCTATTGCGCGCTCTCCGGCTACGGCGAGACCGGCCCGCTCAGGGACAAGGCCGGCTACGATCAGGTGCTTCAAGCCCTCACGGGCATGTGCGCCATGCAGGGGCCGGACGCGGACCACCCGCAGATACTCTACGGCTCCGTCGTCGACTACTACGCGGCGTCGATGCTCGCCTTCGCCGTCTCGTCGGCGCTCTTCGAGCGCAGCCGCACGGGCGCAGGGCGCGAGGTGGACGTCTCGCTCCTGCGAAGCGCCCTCACGATGCAGTCCGCGCGCTTCGTCTGGGCCGAGGGCGAGCCGCGCGCCGTGGAGCGCGACATGCGCTCCGGCGGCGTCACGGGCCTCCACCCCACGAAGCAGGGAAGCCTCTACCTCTCCGCCAACACGCCGCACTTCTGGCAGGCGCTGTGCGAGCTCGCGGGCCTGGAGGAGGTGGCGAAGGACGAGCGCTACGATACGGTGAAGAAGCGCGCGCGGCACGCGGACGAAATCGTGCCGAAGTTGCGCGCCGCCCTCGCGACGCGCACGGCCCTCGAGTGGGAGGCGCGCTTCGGCGAGCGCGTGCCCTGCGCCGCCGTGCGCACGGTCGAGGACATGTTCGACCATCCGCAAGTCGCGGCCGAGATCCTGATCGCGACCTACGAGCACCCGAAGGCGGGGCGCTTCCGCGGATTCCGCGAGCCAGTGCGCTTCGGCGGCGAGCCGGCGCCCACGCCGCGCGCCGCGCCCCTCTTCGGCGAGCACGCGCGCGAGCTGCTCGCGGAGGCAGGCTACGCGGCTGCCGAGGTCGACGCGTTACTCGCGAGCGGCGCCGTGCCGCAGCCGGATGAGGCCGGCGCCCATGGTTGAGGTTCCCCACAGCGCGGGCACGGCCAGGCCGGCCACGCCGGCTCCGGCGGGCGCCTGCGATGCGCACATCCACATCTACGACGCGCGCTTTCCCGCGGCGCCGGGCCACTCGGTGATGCCGCAGGCCACCGTGGCCGAGTACCGTCGGCTGCAGGCGCGCAACGGCACGACGCGCGCGGTGGTCGTCCAGCCGCGGACCAGCGGCACCGACAACGCGGTGACGGTGGACGCGGTCGCGCAGCTCGGCATTGCGAATGCGCGCGGCGTCGCCGTCCTGCACCCGACCGCCAGCGACGCGCTGCTGCGGGAGCTCGACGCCGGCGGTATCCGCGGCCTTCGCATCAGCGTGCACGAGCCGCGCCTGGGGGTGTGCACCGTCGACATGATCGAGCCCCTCGCGAAGCGGATCGAGCCGCTCGGCTGGCACGTGCAGCTCCACATGACGGCCGACCAGCTCGCGGAGAACGCGGCCCTGATCGGACGCCTGCCGTGCCGCATCGTCATCGACCACCGCGCGCGACTGCCGGCCGGCGTGGGCAGTGGGCACCCCGCCTTCGCCCTCGTGCGCCGCCTGCTCGAGGCCGGACGGGCCTGGGTGAAGCTCTCGGGCCCCTACCTCGACTCGCGCACCGGCGGTCCCGCGTGGGCCGACGTGGCCGAAGGCGCGCGCGCGCTCGCGGCGGCCGCGCCGGAACGAATGCTCTGGGGCAGCGACTGGCCCCATCCCACCGAGAAGGACGCGAAGCCCGACGACGCGGCCCTCCTCGACGTGCTCGCGGATTGGGTGACCGACGCGGCGACGCGCAGGCGCATCCTCGTCGACAACCCCTGCGACATCTACGGCTTCGAACCGCATCGATAAACCGGAGGAGACCATGAAGATCATCCGACTCGCCGCCGCCGCGCTCGCCCTCGCGATCGCCCCCGGACTCGCCGTCGCCCAGGCCTGGCCCGCCAAGCCCGTGAAGATCGTCGTGCCGTTCGCGGCCGGCTCGTCCACGGACATCCTCGCGCGCCTGGTCGCCGACCATTTCGGCAAGGTGTTCGGCCAGCCCTTCGTCGTCGAGAACAAGGCCGGGGCCGGCGGCATCATCGGCACCGAGCTCGCGGCCAAGGCGCCGGCGGACGGCTACACGCTCATCATGCTCACGAGCGGCCCCTTCGCGAGCAACCCGGCCGTCTACGCGAAGCTGCCTTACGACCCCATCAAGAATTTCGACCCGATCGCCAACATCGGCTTCACGCCGCAGGTGTTCGTGGTGGGGCCGCAGACGAAGTTCCGGACCCTGAAGGAGATGGTCGACGCCGCGAGGAAGGACCCCGGCGGCATCGGCGCGGGTTCCCTCGGCAAGGGCGCCACGAGCCACCTCGCACTCGAGGCGTTCCAGGGCGCCGCCGGCATCAAGCTGAACCACGTTCCCTTCAAGGGCTCCTCGGAGGCGCAGACGCAGGTAATCGGCGGGAGCGTGCCGATGATGTCGGACGCCGTGCCGGGCGTGCGCGCGCAGATCCAGGGCGGCAAGCTCAAGGGCCTCGCCATCGCCTCGCTCAAGCGCTCGCCGTTCCTCCCGGACGTGCCGACCTTCGCCGAGCAGGGCTACCCCGGCTTCGAGGCTGTCGGCTGGATCGGCCTCGGTGCGCCCGCCGGCACCTCGCCGGCGATCCTGGACCGCATGAACGCCGAGATCGTGAAGATGCTCGACGAGCCCACGGTGAAGCAGAAGTTCGACTCGCTCGCCTTCGTCTCGGCCATCGGCACCCGCGCGGAGTTCGCCGCCTTCATCAAGGCCGAGATCGCCAAGTGGTCCAAGGTGGCGAAGGACGCCGGCGTGCGGGCGGATTGAAGGCAGCACTCAGGCGATCGGAACGACCATGTCCCGCCCGCTGCCCCTCGAGGGCATCCGCGTCATCGAGTTCTCCCATATGGTGATGGGCCCCTCCTGCGGGCTCGTTCTGGCCGACCTGGGCGCCGAGGTGATCAAGGTCGAGCCCGCGGGCAAGGGCGATCCCACGCGCTACCTCACGAGCTCGGGCGCAGGGTTCTTCGCTGCGTTCAACCGCAACAAGAAGAGCGTGACCCTGGACCTGGGCTCCCCGCGCGGGATCGAGCTGGCGAGGAAGCTCGTGGCCACGGCCGACGTGTTCCTCGAGAACTTCCGGCCCGGCGCGCTCGACGCCAAGGGACTGGGGTACGCCGACCTGTCGGCCGCGAACCCGCGCCTCATCTACCTCTCGCTCAAGGGCTTCCTCGCCGGACCCTACGAGAAGCGCACCGCGCTCGACGAGGTCGTGCAGATGATGAGCGGGCTCGCTTACATGACCGGGCCCGTGGGCCGGCCGCTTCGCGCGGGCGCCCCCGTGAACGACATGATGGGCGGCATGTTCGGCGCCATCGCGGTGATGGCGGCCTTGCGCGAGCGCGACCGCACGGGCAGGGGGCAGTACGTGCAGAGCGGGCTCTTCGAGAATGCCGCGTGGCTCGTCTCCACTCACATGATGCAGCACGCGATGTCCGGCAAGGCACCGGAGCCGATGTCGGCCGGCAAGCGGGCGTGGGGCGTGTACGACGTGTTCACCACCGCCGACGGCAAGAGCCTGTTCGTGGGCGTGGTCACCGAGCGGCAGTGGGAGATCTTCACGAAGCGGCTCGGCGAGCCCGCGCTCCTCGACCCGGCCTACGCCACGAACAACGACCGCTCGCGCGCCCGGGAGACGCTGATCCCCCTCGTCGCGGGCATACTCGCGCGACGGACCTGCGCGGAGCTCGAGGCGATGTGCGAGGAGGCGGGGCTGCCCTTCGCCCGCGTGCAGGTGCCCTCCGACCTGTTCGACGACCCGCACCTCAACGCCGGCGGCATGGTCGACCAGGTGCTGCCCGACGGCCGCGCCACCCGCATCCCGGGCCTGCCGCTGCAGTTCGGTGACGGGCGGCTGGGGCTTCGCCTGCCCCTGCCGAAGCCCGGCGAGCACAACGACGAGATCGTGGGTCCGCTCGGCGGCTGACCCCGGCAAGAGGAGGCGAGCCATGTGGAAGCTGGACGGGACGGCGCCCGAAGTCATCGAGGCGCGCGTCATCACCGCCTTGCCGGATGCGTTGCGCAGGCCGCTGCACTCCGAGTGGGCCGCGGCCAACAAACCGGGCCATGTCGTCGCGAGCTTCCTCGAGGGCCCCGCCTTCGACCGCGCGGGCAACCTCTGGGTGACCGACATCCCGCACGGGCGCATCTTCCGCATCTCGCCCGCGCTCGAGTGGACGCTCGTCGCGGAGTACGACGGCTGGCCCAACGGCGTCGCGATCCACCGGGACGGCAGCCTCTGGATCGCGGACTACCGCCAGGGGCTCCTCCGGCTCGACCCCGCCACGGGCCGGATCTCGACGATCCTGGGCCACCGCAACTCCGAGTCCTTCAAGGGCCTGAACGACCTCACCTTCGACGCGGACGGCCGTTGCTACTTCACGGACCAGGGGCAGACGGGGCTGCACGACCCGTCGGGTCGCGTGTACCGCCTCGGCGCCGACGGCCGCCTCGACTGCCTGATGTCGACGGTGCCGAGCCCCAACGGCATCGCGCTCGACGCGGCGGGCCGCACGCTCTTCGTGGCGGTAACGCGCGCCAATGCCGTCTGGCGCGGTCCGCTGCTCGCCGACGGCTCCGTCGCGAAGGTCGGCGCCTTCCGCACGTTCTTCGGCACGAGCGGTCCGGACGGCATGGCGATGGACGCGGACGGCCGCCTCGTCGTGGCGCACGCGAGCCTCGGCGGCGCCTTCGTCCTCAACGCGAAGGGTGAGGTGACGCACTTCGTGAGGAGCCCGGCGGGGTCGACGGTGACGAACGTGGCGTTCCGGCCGGGTACGGCGACGGCGGTGTTCACCGAGTCGGAGACGGGCACGATCCTCGAGGCGGACTTGCCGGGCGCCGGCCTCGCGCTCCATTCCCACGCCTGACCCCATTTACTCCTTGGGTTCCGTTGGCGGGGGGCCGGGCGATCGGCGACGCGCAACATGCGGCGGCCACGGCCGCGAGTTTCAGGAGATTTCAGGACGGCTCAAGTACCCGGGAGGGATCGCGGGGCGAGGATGGGCTCGCGTCACCGCCATTCCAACCCACAAGGAGCCTGCCATGAACAACCTGAAATCCGCGCTTTCCGCCGCCGCCATCGCGGCCGCCCTGGTCCTCACCGGTTGCGCCTCCCTCGAGGGGCAATTCGACAGCGGCGACATCCTCGCCACGATGGACGTCGACTCCCACGCGGGCGGCGACTGATCCGGGGCCCGGTTCGCCGGGCCCTTCAGCCCCCGACGTCCAGCTTCCGGGCGGTGCCGTTCCCGTCGTCCGGAAGCTGGGGCCGGTCCCGCTCCCGGTTAACGAGGCAGAGAAAGCCGAGCGGCTCGTCGGGCGCGGCGCGGAACTGGTGCCACGTCATGGGCGGCACGCTCACGAGGTCGTTCTGCCCGAGGTCGAATTCCTTTTCGCCCACCCGGCAACGGCCCTTGCCGCGGATCACGACGACGTTGTGCACGTGCTCGTGGCGCTCGAGCGTGGTCCACCCTCCGGGCGCCACCTCGAAGTAGCGCAGCTGGGTCGCCATCGACGGGTCGTCGAAGAGCACCTGGCGCGTCACGTCCCGGAAGGGCGCGCTGCCTTCCTGCTTGTACTGCAGCACCTCGACGCCTTCCCAGTGGAAGGTGCCGTCGTGCTTGCGGACGAGCTTGTCGGTCATGCCTGCCTCACTTGCCGGACGAACTCCCGGCTTCTGTCCAGCAGCGCGTCGCCCGCCGTGAGCAGCCCGCCGCCGATGAGCAGCATCGTATCGCTTCCGTAGTCGGCCACCATCTCCGGCACGCGCTCGACGCTCATGCCGCCCGCGGGCACCGGCAGGATGGGCGCGAGGCCTTCCCACGGCTCCCGCGCGGCGCGCGCGATGGCGAGGCAGGTGTCGCGGCCGTAGCTGAAGCGCCCCCCGTGGTTGGGAAAGATCGTCGCATCGGCGCCCAGGAGGCGGAAGAGCTTGCCGAGCAGCAGCGCAGGCGCGATGCGCGAGGCGCCCCCGAACGCCGGGTGGGCGAGGAGGGCGAGACCCGCCTCGCGCCGAAGCTCCACGAAAGCAGGCAGGCCCACGAGCATCGGCGCGACGAGCGCCATGCCCACGCCGCAGTCCCTCGCGATGCGCACCTGCTCCGCGAGCGCCTTCGACCCGCCCGAGAAGGTGGGCGCGTAGAGCGTCCTGCCGCCCGTCTCCCGGTTCGCCTCGTCGACGGCGCGCTGCACCGCCGGCACGCGCCCGGCGAAGGGCGAGAAGGCCTGGTTCGCGAGGCCGTGGTCGTCCTTGATGACGTCGATGCCGGCTCGCGCGAACGTCCCCGCGAGCCGCGCGAGGTGCTCCACCGTCGAACCCTGGGGCTTGAGCGCCGTGCAGGTGAGGGGCCGCGGGAGCGCGCCCGCGCGGCCGCGAAGGCCCGCGATGCCGAAGGCCGGCCCCGGGAACGCGCGTGCGTAGCCGGCCGGAAACTCGACGTCGACGAGCTCGACCTCTGGCTGCAGCGAGCAGTTTCCGAAGAGCATGTTGAGGAGCTGGGAAGCCTCGTGGCCGGTGGTCTCGACGGCGAGGCCGAGGACGACGTCGAAGGTGCTGCCGACGGGGCGGATCGACTCGACCGTGGCCACCACCTCCGCGAGCACGCGCGCGTCGAGGATCGCCTCGACCGGCATCTCCACGCTTTGCTCGGCGGCCAGCGCCCGGGCGCGCGCCTCGATCTCGCCGGCGGGCGCGGCGACGCGGTAGGTGGCGAGGAGCCTCGCGGTCATGGCCTCAGGCCGCCCTCAGGGAATCGACAATCTCCAGCCGCGCAGCGCGCACGCTGGGCAGGAACCCGCCCACCAGCCCCATGACGAGGGAGAACGCGAGGGTCGAGAGCACGACGGACGGGGTGAGGTCGAAGCCGAAAGCGAGCTGGCTGAAGCTCTGCCAGTTCATCGTCGTGATCGTGAATGCCTGCAGGAAGGAGGCGAGCGCGAGTCCCGCCGCGCCCCCCAGGAGCGAGAGCATCAGCGACTCGGCGAGGAAGGCGGCGAGGATGCTCGAGCGCCGG
>JBBIJT010000068.1:0-18231 GCA_037445795.1 Betaproteobacteria bacterium
TGCGCTTCGGCGGCGACTGCTACGCCTACTGCATGGTGGCCTCGGGGTTCGTCGACGCGGTGATCGAGGCGGGGCTCAAGCCCTACGACGTGCAGGCGATCATGCCCATCATCGAGGGCGCGGGCGGAGTCGTGAGCGCGTGGGACGGGAAGGACCCGCAGCACGGCGGCACCGTCGTCGCCTGCGGAGACCCCGCGCTGCACGCGAAGCTCGTCGAACGGCTCAAGCACGCCGCCTGAGCGGCACGCGGACGCGCGGCTAGGTCGCCGCCGCCGGCCGCAGGCGGATCTCCCGCGCGCGCAGCTGCCCGCAGCCCCCCTCGACCTCCTGACCCGCGGAGTCGCGCACCTTGGCGAGCACGCCGAGGCCGCCCAGCCGTCGCGTGATGGTGTGCATGCGCTCGATGGAAGGCCGGCGGAACGCAATGCCCTCGACCGCGTTCCAGGCGATGAGGTTCATCACCGCGTACCTGCCCGCGAGGAGCCGCGCGATGCCCTCCACTTCGTCGTCGCCGTCGTTGATGCCCTCGAGCAGCGTCCACTGGTACTGGATCGGGTAGCGCGTGGCGCGGGCGTAGCGCTCGCCTTCCTCGACGAGCTCCTCCGGGTCGATGCGCGGGGCGTGCGGCATGAGCGAGGCGCGCTTGGCCGCGAAGGTGGAGTGCAGCGAAAGGGCGAGCGCCGGCTTCACGCGGCCCGCGGGCAGCCGCTCGAAGGCGCGCCGGTCGCCGACCGTGGAGAAGACGAGGTTCTTGTGGCCGATGTCGCCCTCGGTGCCGAGGAGGTCGATGGCGTCCATCACCTCGTCCAGGTTGTGCGAGGGCTCGCCCATGCCCATGAAGACGACCTTCGTCACCGGCCGCATCGACCGCGCGAGCGCCACCTGCGCGACGATCTCCGCGGCGCCGAGGTGGCGGCGGAGCCCCTCGCGACCCGTCATGCAGAAGGCGCATCCCACCGCGCAGCCGACCTGCGTGGAGACGCACAGCCCGCCCTTCGGCAGCAGCACGCTCTCGACGGTCATGCCGTCGCGCAATTCGACGAGCAGGCGCGCGGACCCGTCCGGCGCCGGGTGCTGCGAGCGCAGGCGGGCGATCGCGCCGAATTCCCCGGCGAGGGCGGGCATGGCATCGCGAAGGCGGCGCGGCAGGAACGACTCGGCGGGGCGCGAGCCGCTCGCCAGCGGCTGCGCGCGGATCCAGGCGCGCATCACCGCCCGCTGGTGGGACGGCCCCGCCCCGAGCTCGCGAAGCCGCTGGCCGAGGGCTTCGAGGCGCATGCGCGCTAGGGGGCGATCTCGACGAGCGCGCCCTTCGCGAGAACGCGGTCGAGAACGCGCAGCTTGCCGCCCGGCGCGCGCAGCACCATTCCGACCGGGCCCTCGCCGCGCGTGGCGAGCCTCGTGACGACCTCGCCCAGCGCCGGCGACGTCCCCGAGCCCGAGGGCGCCATGAGCAGGATCGAGGTCGCGCCCAGCCGCACGGTGGCCATCCGGAGGCCGGTTCCACGCCGGACGACCGGCGAGCCGACTTCCTGGCCGCTGGCGGTGTCGTCGCCGAGCAGCGCGCGGTACCTCGCGACGGACGCGCCGAGGTCGCGCACCGCGACGGCCAGCGTCGCGATGCCGGTCACGCCGTTGGCGTGCTTGCGCAGGGCGCCCTCCGGCACGCGAAGCGGGCGGGGCGTCACGTCGCCGCAGAGGAACGGGAGGTCGAACGTGGCCTGCCGTCCCGTCTGCCATTTCAGCTGCTGGCCGTCGGGGCGAACGCGCCCGCCATCGATGGGGCCGTCGAGCGTGAGCCCCCGCGCCCGCGCCTCGGCGATGGCTTGGCCGGTGTCCCCGGGAACGAGCGCGAAGTCCATGTAGCCGTCGCCGTGCCTCGCGTGCTCGTTGTACCAGCGCTCGGCGGGGCCCGGCGCGGTCCACGCGATGAGCTCGAGGTAGGAGCCGTCCTCGAACACGACGAGCGCGTTGTGCGACGTGCGCCCCGGGTGCCGGCCGCCGATCACCACGGTGAAGCCCAGCGCGCGATAGCCCTCGACCGCCTCGCCGAGGTCCCCGACCGCGATGACGACGTGGTCCAGCCTGAATTTCATGGCTCCCTCCGTACCTGGTACCTGTACCTGGTACCGTCCTCATTCCTCGACCTTGAGGCCGGTCTTCTTCACGAAGTCGTTCCAGCGCTCGTACTGTTCGCGGGCGAAGCGGTCGAGCGTTGGCCCGTCGGTGGCCATCACCTCGAAGCCGGCGTCGGAGAGCTTCCGCGACACGTCCTCGCTCTTGAGCGCGAACTGGAAATCCTCGGTGAGCTTCCTCACCGTGGCCGCCGGCGTGGCGGCGGGCGCGAAGATGCCGATCCACGAATAGGCCTCGAAGCGGGGAAAGCCCGACTCGGCCACCGTGGGCACGTCCGGCAGGTCCGCCAGGCGCTTCGTTCCCGTGACGGCCAGCGGCTTCACCTTGCCCCCGGCGATGCCGCCCTTGAGCGCGGCGTAGGACAGCAGCGTGAAGCTCACCGTGTTGCCGAGCACCGCCTGCACCGCGGGCCCGCCGCCGCCGAAGGGCACGTGCAGGATATCGACGCCCGCCTGGCGCTTGATGTCCTCGGCCACGAGGTGGTTCATCGAGCCCACGCCCGTCGAGGCGTAGCTGAATTTCCCCGGCTCCTTCCTGGCCGCCTCCAGGAATTCCTTGAGGTTCTTCCCCGGCACCGAGGGGTTTGCCCCGATGACCAGCGGGAAGCGCACTGCGAGCGAGACCCCGACGAAGTCCTTGAACGTGTCGTAGGGCAGGTTCTTCTTCGCGATGGGGTTGATCGCGTGCGTGTCGAAGCACACGAGCACGGTGTTGCCGTCGGGCGCGCTCTTCGCCACGAACTGCGTCCCCACCTGGCTCGCGGCGCCCGGGCGGTTCTCGACGACGACCGGCCGCCCGGTGCGCTCCGAAAGCCTGGGCTGGATGATGCGCGCGGTGATGTCGGTGCTGCCGCCCGGCGGGAAGGTCACGACGAGCTTCAGGGACGCATCGGACTGCGCGAAGACGGAGGGCGCGAGGGCGCCGGCGGCGATCGCCGCCGTCATGCGCAGGGCGTCGCGGCGGGAGAAATCGGTCATGGTCGGGCTCCTGGTTCGGGAAGCGTCGTCGGCAAGGGGGTTCAGCCCATCCACTGGCTCACGGGCACGGCGGTGTCCTGGAGCTGCTGCGAAATCACGTCGACGAGCGCGGGGCCGTCGTGGGCCAGCGCCGCCTTGATGGCCGCATCGACGTCGGCGGGGTTCTCGACCCGCCAGGCCTTCACGCCGAAGGCCTCCGCGACGCGCGCATGGTCCGTGCGGTTGAAGTCCACTGAGAAGTAGCGTTCGCCGTACCCGGTCTTCTGGCTTGCCTTGATCCAGCCGTACACCGTGTTGGAGAAGACCACCATCTTGAGAGGCACGCTGCGGCGCACGATCGTCTCGAGCTCCCCGCAGGTGAAGTTGAAGCTGCCATCGCCCATCGCCGCCACGACCATCGCGTCGGGCCGGCCGAACTGGGCGCCGACGCCCGCCGACATCGCGAAGCCCAGGGCCCCGTGGGCGCGGTTGGTGATGAAGTGGCGGCCCGCCTGGGGCGCCTGGAAGAAGGCCGAGAAGTACGGGCAGGGCGTGCCGGGGTCGGCGACGAGGATCGCCTTCGCCGGGAGGTGGCGGTTGAGCGAATCGACGACGCGTTCGGGCCTGATGGGCGTGTCCGTCGAGGCGGCGAGCTTCGCGAAGTCGGCGAACTTGCGCTCGCGGGCCCGCGTGGCGATGGCGCGGCCGTCGGCGGCGCCGGCGGGCCGGTGCGCGAGCCGCGCCTTCACCGCTTCGTTGAGGTCCGCGAGGCCCAGCAGCGCGTCGCCGACGAGGGCGACGTCCGTGCGGTAGTTGGTGCCGATGGTCATGCCGTCCACGTCGAGGTGGATGATGGGCACGTCGCGGGCCGGGTATTTCCAGTGCTCCGTCGTCGTCGAGCCGGCGCGGGCGCCCACGAACAGGACGAGGTCGGCCTGCATCACCACCTCGCGGGTCGAGGGCACGCCGCCGTTGGTGCCGACGACGCCGGCGCTCAGGGGGTGCAGGTCGGGAAGCGTGCCCTTCCCGCTCACCGTGGTGCAGACGGGGGCGTTCAGCATCGTGGCGAGCGCCTCCAGCGCCGCGCACGCGTCCGCGAGGACCACCCCGCCGCCGCAGATGATGACGGGGCGCTTCGCGGCGACGAGCTTGTCCGCCGCCCGCTCCACGTCCGCCGGGTCCGGGCGCGAGCGCTGCGAGGGAAAGCGGTCGTGGCCCGGCTGCGCCCAGACCCCCGCGGGGTCGATCTCGTGCTTCTGGAGGTCGTAGGGCAGGCAGATGTGCGCCGCGCCCGGCCGGCCGGTGGTCATGGCGCGAAAGGCGGTTCGCACCGCGCCCGGGATCTGGTCGGCGCGGTCGATCGTGGTGTTCCACTTGGTCAGGGGGCGGTAGAGCGAGCGCTGGTCCAGCTCGGTGAGGGGGAACCGGCCGCGCGAGCCCACCGACACGTCCGAGGTGATGCCGAGCACCGGGATCGAGGATTCGTTCGCCTCCACGATGCCCGGCAGCAGGTAGGTCGCGCCGCCGCCGCTGGGGCCCTCGCACACGCCGGGCCTGCCGGTCACCCGCGCATAGGCGTCCGCCATGTAGCCGGCGCTTCTCTCGTCGCGCGTGAGGATGTGGTCGATGCCGTGGTCCAGCCGCGCCATCGCATCGTAGAAAGGCAGGCTCGTGTCGCCGCACAGCCCGAAGACGTGCTTCACGCCGTTCAGCTGAAGCATGCGCACCAGGGCGTCGGCACCGTTCATCTGGCTCATGGGAATTGGAAGTGGCCCGGCATGACGCCGGAACCGCCGATTGTAGCGCTCCGCCCCATTCCCGCCTCCCCGGTGCCCTCCCCGCCCCGCCTCCCCGGCGCCCTCCCCGGCCCCCCCCCAGGCGCCCGGCTACAGGTGAAATGGGCGATGTGATGCCCTTAACACGCCCCGGACGGCGAGGCATGGAGACTTCGCTCCCAGCAGCCGAGCAAAAGAACGAAGAAGGTCGTGCGCAATGCGGCGAAGCCTGCCGCCAAACTTACGGGGGGAAGACCATGAACGCCAAGATCCGCAATCTCGTCGCGTCCGCCACCGCCGCCGTCGCCCTGGCGGCCTTCTCGAGCGCCGCCTCGGCCTCGCCGGACGCCTGGGCCCGCGCCGATGCCGAATACGATGTCCAGCATTACGCGCAAGCGCTCCAGATCTACCAGCAGCTCGCCTCGCAGGGCGACGTCCGCGCCGCCGAGATGGCCGGCCTGATGCACGCCCAAGGCGAGAAGCTCTACGGCGACGCCGTCGCCCGCAACCCCGCCGAGGCGGCCCGCCTGCTGTCGATGGCCGCCCAGGGCGGCAGCCCCATGGCCCGGCACCTCCTCGCACGCGCCGACGCCGCCTCGCTGGTCCGCACCAGCGCCCGCTGACCCGCGTCGGGGTCGCCGAGGCCGCCCCGAGCGCCCGCGACTCCGAAGCACCGGGCTCCCGCCATGGCGGGGGTCCTTTCCTTTCCGGCGTGGCCCCGCCGCCTTCTCCGCCTGTGGAATGCGAGAATGGAATCGGGCGCGGATGTCCCCGTGCCGAAAGGAGACCCGAAGATGCTTCGCAGCCGTTGGTGGCCCGCGGTGCCGGCGGCCCTCGCCGCCTCGCTCGCCTTCGCGGACCTGCCGCCGGTGCAGGCCGTCCCCGCGATCGACCTCCCGCGCTACGCCGGCAAGTGGTACGAGATCGCCGCGTTCCCCATGTTCTTCCAGCGGCAGTGCGTGGGCGACACGACGGCGCAGTACACGCTGCGCGCCGACGGCGAGATCGACGTCCTCAACCGGTGCCGGACCGAGGGCGGCTTCGACGAGGCCGATGGCCGCGCGTGGCTCGCGGAAGCCGGTGGCGGCGCGCGCCTCAAGGTGTCGTTCTTCTGGCCCTTCCGCTCCGACTACTGGGTGATCGGGCTGGACCCGGACTACCGCTGGGCCGTCGTCGGCAACCCGAACCGGAAGTACCTCTGGATCCTCTCGCGCACGCCGCAGCTGCCGAAGGACCGGCTCGACCTCGCGCTCGAGAGCGCCCGTGCGCAGGGGTACGACCTCGCGCAGCTGCGCTACACCAGGCAGGAAGCCGCCCCTCCTTCCGGAAAGTGAGCGAAACATGGCCAACGAGCAGCCGCACCCCTTCACGGCCGAGCAGGCCCTCGCCCGCCTGAAGGAAGGCAACGAGCGCTTCGTGAATGGCGAGGCGCGATTTCCCACTGTGCAGAAGGAGGTGCTGGCCGACCTCGCCCGGGGCCAGCAGCCCTACGCCACCATCCTCGGCTGCAGCGACAGCCGCGTGCCGCCGGAGCTCGTCTTCGACGCGGGCTTCGGCGAGCTCTTCGTGGTGCGCGTGGCGGGCAACACGCTGGGCCCCACGATCCTCGGAACGCTGCAGTACGCCGGCGCGCACCTGAAGACGCCCCTCTTCGTGGTGCTGGGCCACGAGGGCTGCGGCGCGGTGCAGGCCGCCATCGCCACGCGCTTCGAGGGCGCCGAGCAGAAGAAGCGGATCGAGATCCTGCTGGAGAACATCGTCCCGGCGCTCGACGAGGTGGACCCGGGCCTGCCGCCGGAGCGCCTCATGCACGCCGCCGTGGAGGCCAACGTCCGCCATACCGTGCGCGAGATCCTCGCCACGCCCGAGGCGCGGGCCAAGTACCCGACGAGCGGCCTGCTGATCGTGGGCGCGGTGTACGACCTCGAGTCGGGGCGCGTGCGGTTCCTGGAGTAGCGCGAGGCGGGGCGCCGCGCTCAGCGAGCGTCGCGGATGTGCGGGCCGGAGATGAGGTCCTGCGAGAGGTAGCGGCTGCGGAACGTCTCGAAGGAAACGTCGTCCGCCTCCTCCATCTTCCGCTGCTCCGCGACCGACTCGGCCGCCATTCGCGCGTACCTCGCCGCGGCCTCGGGCGGGAACGGTGTCGCGAGCACCGCTTCCCGGTTGGCCTCCGAGCGCTCGAGCGCGAGCGACGGGAAGGAGTGCTCGTGGCGCGACTTCGACTCCTCGAGGACGCGCGCGGAAGGCAGCTGCGCGAATTCCGCAAGCCGCTCCCTTGCCGCTGCCAGGACGTCGCGGTGGGCCGTGCCACCGTGCGCGCCATCGAGCGCGGAGGCGATGGGCTCGAACTGCGCGAGCAGCTCGCGCCCCCAGGCGGCAGGCGCGAGGGCATCGGACCCGCGCTCCAGCCGAAGCTCGGGATCCCGCCCCTGATGCGCCATGCGGTGCTGGTTTCGCGACACGGCCGCGATCTCTTCCGGCGAGTCCGGCGGGCTGTCGGCGAGCAGGCAATGCAGCAGGAACATGTCGAGCAGTCGCATGCCGTCCGCGTCGATGCCGACCGGATGGAAGGGATTCACGTCGACGCAGCGGACCTCGACGTATTCCACGCCGCGCTCGCCCAGCGCGTGCAGGGGACGCTCGCCGCGGTGGATGCGCCGCTTGGGCCGGATCGTGCCGTAGAACTCGTTCTCGATCTGCAGCAGCGTCGTCGAGAGCTGCCGCCAGCGGCCGTCGGCGTCGCGCAGGCCGATGGACTCGTAGGCGGGATAGGGTTCCGTCAGGGCGCGATTCAGCGACCGCGCGTAGCTGCGCAAGCAGTTGAAGCTCGCGGCGATCGAGGCCTGCGCCTCGCTCTGGTAGCCGAGCCGGCCCATGCGCAGCGACGTCCCGAAAGGCGCCACGCAGGTGCCCGTGTCCCACCGCTCGAGCGTGTGCGGCAGGTCGCGCACGAAGGTACCGCACACGGCCGGCGACGCCCCGAGCAGCAGGAGCAGAAGCCACGAGTGCCGCCGGAAATTTCGGATGAGCGAGAAGTACGCGCGGTCCTGGAAGAGATCCGTCGGACCGTCGTCGTTCGCCACCGGCTGCAGCAGCGCCCAGGCCTCCTCGGGGATGGAGAAGTTGTAGTGGATGCCCGAGATCGTCTGCATGCGCCGGCCGTAGCGGTGCGAGAGCCCCTGGCGGTAGGTCGTCTTCATGCGGCCGAGGTTGGAATTCCCGTACTGTCCGAGGGGGATCTCGTCGTCGGGAGGCAGGCGGCAGGGCATGCTCGCGCACCACACGAGCTCGTCGCCCAGGTTGCGGTACACGACCCGGTGCAGCTCGGTCAGCTCCGCGAGGCACGCCTCGGGAGTCGCGTGCACGCCGGTGATGAGCTCGAGCTGCGACTCGCTGAAGTCGGTGGTGATGTGCGGGTGCGTGAGCGCCGAGCCGAGCCCGGCCGGGTGGGGCGTGGCGGCCAGCGCGCCGTCGGGGCGGACGCGAAGCCCCTCCTTCTCGACGCCGCGCAGGATGCCGGCGAGCACGCCGGGCGTGAGGGCGGCCAGCCGCCGCTCGAATCGGTTCGGGGTTTCCATGGTCCCCGCCATACTGCCCGAGTCGGCGGCCGTCCGCTTCCCCGCGTTCCGTTGTAGCCTTGCCCCATGAAGACCATCGGCATGATCGGCGGCATGAGCTGGGAATCGACGGTCCCCTACTACCGCATCGCGAACGAGACGGTCGCGCAGCGCTTGGGCGGTCTGCACTCGGCGAAGATCGTGCTCGCGAGCGTGGACTTCGATGAAGTGGAGCGGATGCAGCGCGCGGGCGACTGGGAGGCGGCGGGGCGGATGCTCGCGGGCACGGCCCGCGCGCTCGAAGGGGCCGGCGCGGACTTCCTCCTCGTCTGCACGAACACCATGCACCGCGTGGCGCCCGCCATCGAGGCGGCCGTGCGCATCCCGCTGCTGCACATCGCCGACGCGGCCGCCGCGGAGATGAAGGCAAAGGGCGTGCGCACGGCGGGGCTCCTCGGCACGCGCTTCACGATGGAGCAGGATTTCTACCGGGCGCGGCTGCGGGAGCGCCACGGCATCGAGGCCATGATCCCGTTGGAGGCCGACCGCGAGCTCGTTCACCGCGTGATCTACGACGAGCTGTGCTTGGGCAAGGTCCTGGAGGGCTCGCGCGAGGAGTACCGGCGCATCATGCGGGGGCTCGTCGAGCGCGGCGCGCAGGCCATCGTGCTCGCGTGCACCGAAATCCCGATGCTGGTGGGCCCCGGCGATGCCGCGGTGCCGGTCATCGACACGACGGCCCTGCACGCGCGGATGGCGGCCGAGTGGGCCATCGACGGCCCGCCGGGGTAAAATTAGCGTTTCCTGATTTTCACTTCGGAGCGAGACCCATGACGGCAGTGAAGAAAGGCAAATACGGCTACTCGCGCACGGTGGACCTGCCCTACGAGCAGGCCGTCGAGCGCGTCACCGCCACCCTGAAGGAGCAGGGCTTCGGCATCCTCACCGAGATCGACGTGAAGGCGACGCTCAAGAAGAAGATCGACAAGGACTTCACGAAGTACGTGATCCTCGGCGCCTGCAACCCCGGCTTCGCCTTCCAGGCGCTCTCGGGCGAGATCGACATCGGGCTTCTGCTGCCCTGCAACGTCACCGTCTACGAGAATCCCGCCGACGGCAAGACGGTCGTCTCCGTCCTCGACCCCGAGACGATGGTCACCCTCACCGGCCGCAAGGACATCGAGCCCCTCGCCCGCCAGGTGCGCGAGAAGGTCGTCGCCGCGCTCGACGCGATGTAATTGACCCGGTCAATTGACCGGGTCTATTTCCGGCGGCCGGGCTTGTCGGCCGCGGAGGCGCGGCTCAGGTTGCGGCCGTACCAGTGGGGCCGCGCCACGGGCGAGAGCGTGGCGCCTCCCTCCTGCACCATCGCGAGACGCCGGAAGTGGTCCGTGATGAAGTCGAGGAAGGGCCGCACGCGCGCGTTGCGCCGGTGCGCGGCTCGGTACATGAGATTGATGGGCGGCGCGTCGAGCATTTCCCAGTCGGCCAGCGCCTGCACGAGCCGCCCCGCCAGCAGGTGCTCCCGCACCGTGACATCCGTGAACCGGCCCACGCCCTCCCCGGCAAGGACGGCGTGCAGGCCGACGTCGCGGTGGTCGCTCACGAGCCAGCCTTGCACCGTCACCGTCCGGCGCTCGTCGCCGCGCACGTAGTGCCACACGTCGACCGTCGTCCCTTCGGGGTTGCGGAAGGGAAAGCAGGTGTAGCGCGCCATGTCGCCGGGTTCCTTCGGCAGCCCGTGGGTGGCCCAATAGGCCGGCGCCGCGCAGGTGACGAGCCGCGTCTCCATGATGCGCCGGTGCACCAGTCCCGGCGCCTGCGGCCACCCCATCACGAGGAACACGTCCACCCGGTCGGACCACGGGTCGCCGGGGCGATTGACCACGCGGTGGTCCACGTGGATGTCCGGATAGCGGGCGTGGAAAGCCGGCAGGGCGGGAAGGACCTGGTGCTGCATGAGGAAGGCTGGCGCTCCGATGACCAGCGTGCCCCGCGGGCGGCCCCCCTCGGTCGAGATGGCCGCGTCCGCCATCGCAATCTGGTCGAGGATGGGCGCGCAGGCCTCGAGGTAGCGCTGGCCGTCGGCGGTGAGCGCCAGCCCCCGCGAGGTGCGCTCGAACAGGGCGACGCCGACGTTGCGCTCGAGGGCGGTGACGAGCTTCGCCACGGCCGGGACGCTCACCTCGAGACGGCGCGCCGCGGCCGAGAGGCTGCGCTCCCCGGCGGCGACGACGAAGTACTGGAGCGCTCGCAGCTTGTCCATGGGCGGTGCCTCCCTGGGACGGGGGTTAAACCAAAAGTTCACGCTGGCCTTGCCTGGCGGAGTATTCCCCGGAACCCGCCGCTTGCCTAGATTGGCGCCGTCGAAACCACCGGGAGGCGCGCCATGCAAACGACCAAGCTGATCCTGCACTGCCTCGCCGCCGCGCTGCTTCTCGGGCCCGCCGGCGCCGCGGGAGCGTACCCCGAGAAGCCCCTGCGCATCGTGGTTCCCTTCCCGGCCGGCGGTGCCTCCGACGCGGCCGCGCGCGCGATCGCCCAGCACCTGGCGAAGAGCCTCGCGAAGCCCGTCGTGGTGGAGAACCGGCCCGGCGCCGGCGGCTCGATCGCGGCCCAGGCCGTGCACGCCTCGCCCGCGGATGGCTACACGCTCCTCTGGGCGCCCGCGTCGATGGTTTCGCTCCCGGCGCTCATGAAGAGCCCGCCGTTCGCGTCCCTCGGCGAATTCGCGCCGGTGAGCGGCGTGGGCGACCTTCCCTTCTGCGTCTACGTTCATCCGCAGGTCCCCGCGAAGTCCGTGGCGGAGCTGGCCGCTTACGCGCGCGCCGATCCCGCGAAGGTGGTCTACGGGTCCGGCTCCATCGGCGAGCAACTGGCCGGCGAGCAGTTCGCGAAGGCGAGCGGCGCGAAGCTGGAGCAGGTGCCCTACAAGGGCGGCGCGCAGCTCATGCCGGACCTCGTCGCAGGGCGCCTGCAGGCGAACATCGGCCCCGCATCCACGGGACTGCCGCACGTGAAGTCGGGTCGGCTTCGGGCGCTCGCCGTCCTGCTGCCGCAACGCAGCCCGCTCCTTCCGGACGTGCCCACCGCGGCCGAGGCCGGCTTCCCCGGGCTCGTCGTTCCCACGTGGCAGGCGGTACTCGCCCCGCCCCGCACCCCTCGTCCGGTGGTGGATCGGCTCGCGAGCGCCGTGTCCGAGGCACTCCGGGATCCCGAAACGGTGGCCCGCCTCGACGCCATCGGGCTCCAGCGGGGTGAAATGGCACCCGAAGCGCTCGCAACCCGGATCCGCAACGACCAGCCGGTGTGGACCCGCTTTGTCCGCGAGAACGGCCTGCAGCTCGACTGACCGGGTCAATTCATCAGTGGAAGGAGAAGCGGTAGGCGACGTCGGCGCCCTGGAGGTAGCCGGCGCGCAGGATGAACTCGAGGCTGCGGCTGTACTGGTAGGCGATGAGGAGCGAGCCCTGCACGTCGGCGAGGCCCTGGCGGTAGGAGAGGTGGATGTCGTCGGTGAGCTTGGCGCCCACCGTGACCACGTCCTTCACCGTCGAGGCGGAGGTGCTGCCGGCGACCGTGCGCTGCGGCATCGTGCCCAGCACGCTCGTGGAGTCGTGCCCCACGCGCACCTCGTCGATCCCCAGCCCTCCCAGGATCTTCCGCGGCCCTGGCGCATTGGTGCCCAATAGCGCATTCGCCGCCTGCAGCAGGATCGCCGCATCGGCCGCGCTCACGTCGCCCTGCCCGCGGCCCAGCACGAGCCACGCGAGCTTCTCGGGGTCCGGCACGTCCGGGATCGAAACGAGCTTCGCCCGCGGCCGCGCCACCGTTCCATAGATCTCGACGCCCGCCTCCACCGGCAAGCCCTTCCGCAACGCGAGCACGTTGATGCCGGGGTTGTCGACGGGCCCCTGGAAGTTGAGGGCCCCGCGCTCCAGCGTGAGCGTGCGGCCGTAGGCGTCGTAGGTGCCGCCGACCGCGCGGATCGTCCCGGTGGTGCGCAGGTTCACGCCCGGCTCGCCCGCGAGGCGCAGGGACCCCGCAAGCCGCGTCGAGAGTCCTCGCCCCACGAAGTGGAGCTGCTCGCCCAGGTCCACGCGCAGGTCGAACCGCACGCGCTCCGCACTGCGCGCCTCTGGCGCCGCCGCCTTGCCGCGGTCGACGACCACGTCGTCCGACAGGGAGGGCGGCGCGGAGGCGGGGATGCCGAACCACCCTGCGTCCGCCTCGAAGTCGCCCGTCACCTTCGTGGTCGCCCCGTCGATCTCCGCGCGGCCCTCGCCGGAGATCGCGAGGAAGCGCGTCGCGAGCCTCGTGAGCGGGAACGCCGCGGCCTTCACGCGCACGCTCCCCTTGCGCGTGCCCAAATCCACC
Organism: Betaproteobacteria bacterium; assembly: GCA_037445795.1. GTDB lineage: Bacteria > Pseudomonadota > Gammaproteobacteria > Burkholderiales > Usitatibacteraceae > FEB-7. Next base: position 12,802 of record JBBIJT010000068.1, read on the forward strand.
GCCCCCTCGGCGGTGAGCGTGCCCTTGGCGGGCCGCTTCGCCGCGGCGATCGCGCGCGCGGCTTCGGCCGAAGGTTCCCACGGCATCGCGAGGTCGAAGCGCTCGATGCGCGCGTCGCGATCCTTGAGCGCGACGGCGACGGTGCCCTCCGTCACTTCGAAGCCCAGCGTGGGATCGCGCAGCGAAAGCCCCGAGAGCTCGAGCCGCCCATTCCACGAGGGGTCGCGCGCCGTGCCCTCGAGAACGCCCTCGCCGCGAAGCCGCCCGGCCGTGCGCGCCTCGGGGCCGACCCACGCCGCCATCCACGCGAGGTCCGGGACATCGACCTCGAAGCGGCCGGACACCGGCGCCACGGGCGAGACCTCCCATCCCGATTCGCCGGCCCGCAGCATCGCGCTCGCCTCCGCGCTCCACCGGCCGATGCGGCTCCCGCGCACGTCCATCGTGGCCTTCACGCGCCCGCCCGCCGCGTCCGCGCGCAGCGACACCACCTCGAGCCCCAGCGCCTGCCTCGGCTCGCCGAGCCGCACGTCTCCACGCTCGCGACGGATCGCCACGAAGCCGTCCACGGTCTCGCCCACGGTCACGTCCCAGTCGCCGGCGAGCACGAGGGTGGAGCCGATCTCGCCCGGCACGTTGAGGACCTGCCGCACCGTGCGCACGACGAGGGCGCTCGAGGTGCCGCGACTGCGCAGGCCCGCAGGCGTCCAGCGGGACTCCGCGAGCCGGATGTCGCCGAACTCGCCCGCGAGCAGCGCCTCGCCCAGCTCGATGCGCCCGGCCGACACGAGGAGCGAAGCCGGCGCCGCGAGCGCGAAGGAAGTGGCCGCCGAGACCTCCAGCGTCTCGAGCCGGCCGCGCCACTCCGGCAGTTGCGCGCCCGGCGCCACGCCGCCCGAGAGCATCGCGCGCACCGTCCCCTTGTCGCCGAAATCCACCTGCGCCACGACATCGTGCAGCGCCCGCGTGCCCTTGATCGACAGCGAGGCACGACGGGCAAGAGGCGCCTCTGCGCCGCGCCGCGCGACGCCCTCCACCTCGAAGCGCCCGTTGGCCGCCCCCGATTCCCCGGCGCCCAGCTCGACGGTTCCCTTCGCCCTCGCGATCGTCGTCGCTCCGGGCAGGACGAGATTCGCCGCGTCGAGCGACGCGCGGCCCGACATCGCCGAGAAGGTGCCCGCGAGGCTCGCCCGCAGGTCGACGCGACCGCCGACCGCAACGCCGAAGGCCTTGCCGAGGGGCGCGAGGTCGGGCGAGGCGAGCTTCAGCTCGAGCGCGTCCCCCGCGCGGCCCAGGGCGCCCTTGGCGGCGAGGCGCGTGTCGCCCACGGCGAGATCCGCGTCGGCGCGCTCCACGCGGCCCTCGCGCCAGGCGAACGCCGCGCGCCCGGCCGATGCCAGCCCGGCAAACCTGCTGCGCTCCACCTCCAGCGACACCTCTGCCGCCACGCCGTCCGCGAGGCTCCCCGTCGAGACGAACGCTGCGTTCACGTCGCCGGCGGGCACCTTCGCGAACGCCGCCGGGTCGAGCCGCTCGATGCGCCCCTCGACGCGGAATTGCTTCCGTCCCGCGAGCTCGAGCGTCCCGCCCGCCTCGACGAACGCGGGCCCGCGCGCAAGGCGCGCCTTGCCGACGGTGAGCTGGCCGCCGGCGATGCGGGCATCACCCCGGATCTCGAAGCGCGGATCGGCCAGCGCCACGTCGAACGACTGCGCCTCGGCCGTCGCGGTGGCCACGATGTCGCCCGACAGCTTCGTGGCCCGCAGCACCGAGTGCCACGCCCGAAGGTCCCCCTCCTTCACCGCGAGCTTCGCGTCGAGCTTGCCGGATCCCCAGCGGGCCGTTCCCGAAGCGCTTCCGCCGCCCGCGAACGCGAGTACCACGCCGGTCGCCTCGACGTGGTCCCGCCCGATGGCCGCCTGCGCGCGCGCCGACTCGACCGGCACGCGCTCCTTGTCGAGGCTGCCCGGCAGGGAGTTCACGACCGACACGGGACCGGCGAGCACCGCGCCATCCTTCGGCACGAGCCGCGCCTCGATCGCGAGCTGCGTGTGCGGTGAGGCCATGAAGGCGGCGAGGTCCACGCCCGCGAGCTTCGCGTCGAGCGAGCGAAGCGGCACGGCGGAGAACGGTTCGACGAGGCCCCGGGCCGATCCCTCGAGCGCGCCTTCCCGGCCTGCCAGCGTGGCTTCGATCGCCGCGAGCCGGCCCTTGGCGGCGATGTCCGCGCGATACGCCGCCTTGCCCCGCGTTCCCGCGAGCTCGCCCTTCGCGTCGAGCGCGAACGGCGCCCTCGCGGCCAGCGTCCCCGCAACCTTCGCGCGCCCGATGGGCGTGGTGGCCTCGGCCGCGCCCACGATCCAGGCGGCCTCGTCGGCCGCGAGGCGCACCGACACGTCGCGAAGCTCGACGGCGCTTTTCTCCTCGCCCAGGGTCGCGATCGTCACGCGGTCCGCCGTCGCCCGGTCCACGTAGATACGCAGCGGCGGCACGAGGGTCGAAGGCTCGCGGGCGGGCTCCGTGGAGCGCGGCGTCGCCACGTCGATCGAGGCCGCGTGCAGCCGCGCCACTCGCAACTCGTTGCCCGCGAGCTGCATCGGCGACCAGTCGAGCTCCACGCGCTTCGCGCGCACGGTGACCTTCGGCGCGACAACATCGATCGTCTCGACGGAGAGCGGCCCCACGAGCCGCCCTTCCACGGCCCCCACGCGCCCGCCGGCGAGTGCGACCGCGCTCTCCAGGACGAAGCGCGCGCCCGATGCGGTTAAGAGGAGCCAGCACGTCCCGGCGACCACGGCGACGACGAGGACGACCGTCGTCCACGCGCCGCCGGCCGCGATGCGGCGAAGGAGGGAGGGCTTGCGCGGCTCGCTCATCGCGTCCTCAGAAGGCCACCGACACGGAGAAGACGAGCCGCACCTTGCGGTCGCGGTCCGCGTAGGCGACGTCGATGGCGAGGGGCCCCGCCGGCGTCTTCCAGCGCGCGCCGACGCCGTAGCCCTTGTTGGCGCGCAGGTCGTCGTAGGCGTCGCCCGCGTCGCCCACGTCGAGGAACACCGCGCCTCCCCATTGCGGCGAGAACCAGCGCACGTACTCCGCCGTGGCCGTGGCGAGGTAGCGGCCGCCGACGACGGCGTCGCCTTCCTTCACGCCGAGGCTCTGGTACTCGTAGCCGCGCACGGAGCGCGAGCCGCCGGCGCGGTAGAGGAAGTCCTCGGGGATGCCGTCGCGGCTGGGCGCCTTCGTGAAGCCCGCCTCGCCGCGCAGGATGAGCTGGTCGGCCGGCGAGAGCTCGAACCAGTGCTGGTACTGCGCGTAGGTGCGCAGGAAGTTCTGGTCCGAGCCGAAGCCCTTGGCGCCGCCCGCGAGCTTCAGCGACAGGACGCCGCCGCGCCGGGGGTTCAGCACGTCGTCCACGAGGCGCAGGGTGAACTCGCCCACGGGCGCGAGCGCGCGGCTGATCGTCTCCTGGGCGCCGTCCGGCCTCTTCCGTTCCGTCTGCGCCGACAGGCCCAGGCGAAGCTCGACCTTCTCGTAGAAGAGCTGCCGGTAGCCCGCGACCGCGATGCGACGCGTGTCGAGGCCCTGGTTCGAGGTGTTCTCCCCGAGGACGCCGACGCTGTCCTTGATCGCGAGCGCACCCGGCAGGAAGGCCGGCATGGGCAGATCGATCGTGCCCGGAGGAAGGTAGAAGTCCGCGTAGCCGATCTGGCGCGTCCGGTCGGCCTGCACGGCGGAGAACATGTCGTAGCCGCGGTTGAAGACGTTGCGGTAGCGAAGGGAGAGCTCGCCGCGGGCGCCGACGTCGGTGCCGTAGCCCGCGGAGACGCCCACGTCGGCCGCTGGACGCTCGATGATCGCCACGCGCACGGGCACGCGCGAGGGAGTGGCCGCGTCGCGCTCGATCTCCACCACCGCGCTCGCGAACCAGGGCGTGCTCTGGAGCGCCCGCTGCAGGTCGAGGAGGCGCTCGCTGCGGTAGGGCTCGCCGGGGTCGATGTCGAGCATGCGGCTCACGAGCTCCGGCCGGTAGCGCGAGAGGCCCGTGACCTGCACCGCGCCCAGCGTGAAGGCCGGGCCGCTGTCGAGGACGAGCGTGAGCGTGCCGCGCGCCGACGCAGCGTCGATGCGCGCCTCGCTCGAAACCAGCTCGCCCGAGGCGTAGTCGTCCGCGGTGAGCGCCTCCACGAGGCGGGCCTTGGCCTCGTCCCAGGCCTCCTGGCGGAACACGGCGCCCTCCTTCAGGTGCCAGCCTTCGCGAAGCGCCTCACGGCGCGACTCGCGGAAGGCGCCCTCCCCGGCCAGGTCGCCGCGGAATTCGATCTTCACCGACGCGACGGTCGTGCGCTCGCCCGGCGTGAGCACGACGCGCGCGCGGCCTTCCTCCTCGGTCACCTCGACGGTCGCGGAGACCCAGCCTTCGGCCGCGGCAATCTCCGGGGCGCGGCGGCGCACGTCGCGGATCCAGCGGCGCATCGTCCCGCGATCCTCCTTCGCCTCGGCGGGAGGCGGCGGCAGGTGCTTCTCGAAGAGGACCTTCAGTTCGGGCGGCGCGACCCACTCGACGGAAACGGATTGCCGCTCCTGTGCCAGCGCGCCCGCCATGGCGAGGAGCGCGACGAGGGCGACGAGGGCGCGGGGAATCACGTGCCCGATTATCCGGGATTCGCGGCCGTCGGTGGCCGTGGCCCGTCAGGCGGGGCGGCGGCGGGGACGCTTCGCCGCGCGTTCCACCTTCGCCGGTGCCGCAACGGGTGCCGGCAGATAGGCAGGCAATTCCTGCCGGAGGACGTGGCGAAGCACCTCGACGGTGACGGGCACATCCGACTTCGAGACATAGGCGCGCAGCGCCTCGTTCATGAGGGTCTGGTAGCCGGAACCCGAACGCTCGGCGCGCGCGCGGAATTCCACCAGCACGGCATTGTCGATGAAGATCGAGATGCGCGTCTTGCCCTTATGCGGCACGACCGCGCCTCGCTTGCCCCTGGAGAAGTCGTATTCAGTCTTCATAGGCCTTTCGTTCCCTTCGCGTGGCGCGCCGTGCCGATATGAGGCGGTATCGGCCTCCGCGATCCGTCCACACCACCACCAGCACTTCGCCGGCGCTGCCGAGGCCTACCGTCACGTGGCGGCGCTCTCCGACCGCGCCGGCATCCTCGAGGGTGAGTGCCATGGGATCGGAAAGGACGATCTCCGCATCGGCGAACGAGACGCCGTGCTTGCGCAGGTTCTCGGCGGCCTTGGCGGGGTCGAACTCGATCGGCATGCTCCATTGTACATATTTTGTATGTATACGGCTGCCAACCGTCCGAACGAGGCTCCTTGAGTATCGCGCTCGCGTTCGAATCGCGCGTGATCTGGGAAGCGGCGACTGCTTCTGATGTCATGGCTGCGTGCGTCGTTGTGTCAAACGCATGAGCAGGTGCAAGC
>JBBIJT010000069.1:0-18094 GCA_037445795.1 Betaproteobacteria bacterium
ATGTCGCCCGGATAGATGAGGTGCGGGTTCTTGATCTGCTCCCGGTTCATCTGCCAGAGCTGGGGCCACTTCCAGGGTTCCTTGAGGAACTTGCCGGAAATCGCCCAGAGCGTATCGCCCTTCTGGACGGTGTACTCCGAAGGGGCGTCGGCCTGGAGGTCGTTCATCGAGGCGGCCGCGGCAGGGGCCTGAGACGAAGCCAGCCCCGGAACCAAACTGGCCGAAGCGACGACTAACGCTATAATGAGCTTTCGCATCGCGGCTCTCTCTCTTGGATATGGGGCGCAGAACCCATATTCTGAAAAAGGGTTGCGTCCCCTTTTTCAAGTAGTGCGGTAAATTCTGCGCTTAATCCGTTCTATTCGCAAGCATTTATGGCCATTCTCGAGATCCTCCAATACCCTGACCCGAGACTGCATCTGCCGGCGGCCCGTGTCGACAACATCGACGCCGCCACGCGCAGCCTGGTGTCTGACATGGCGGAGACGATGTACGCCGCGGAGGGAGTCGGTCTCGCGGCCACGCAGGTGAATGTTCACCAACAAATCCTGATCATCGACGTGAGCCCCGATCGGTCCGATCTTCGGGTGTTCATCAATCCGGAGATCATCCGCCGGGAAGGGCTGGCCCTCAACCAGGAGGGTTGCCTGTCGGTGCCGGGCATCTACGAGAACGTCGAGCGGGCGGATAGCGTGACCGTGACTGCCGTGGACGAAAACGGGGCCCGTTTCACGCTGAATGCGTCGGGGCTCCTCGCCACGTGCATCCAGCACGAGATGGAACACCTGCAGGGCAAGGTCTTCGTCGAGCACCTTTCGGAGCTCAAGCAGAACCGCATCCGCGCCAAGCTCAAGAAGCGCCAGCGCAAGGCGGCGTAGCTTCCGCTTGCGCCTCGCATTCGCCGGGACTCCTCCGTTTGCCGCGCGGGCGCTGGCGGCGCTGCACGCCGCCGGCCACGATATCCGTCTCGTCCTCACCCAGCCTGACCGGCCGGCCGGCCGCGGCCTGCGGCTGCGGCCGAGCGCGGTGGCCGAGCTGGCGAGCGAACTGGGCTTGGCGATCGCCAAGCCGGCATCCCTCGCTACACCCGATGCGCAGGCGTTGATCGCCGGAGCCGCTCCGGAGGTCATCGTGGTGGCAGCGTACGGGCTGATCCTGCCTAAGTCAGTGCTTGCTATTCCTTCGCGGGGCTGTCTGAACATCCACGCCTCCTTGCTGCCTCGATGGCGCGGCGCAGCCCCCATCCAGCGGGCGATCCTGGCGGGAGACGCCGAGACGGGAGTCGCGATCATGGAGATGGAGCCCGGGCTCGACACGGGGCCCGTGCTGCTGGAGCGACGGCTTCCGATCCTGCGGACCGATACCGCCGGGACCCTCACGGAGAAGCTGGCCGACGAGGGCGGCCGCGCGATCGTCGAGGCGCTGAAGAGACTGCATGAGCTCGTTCCCCGGCCGCAGCCGGCTGAAGGCGTGACCTATGCGAGCAAGATCGCGAAGTCCGAATCCGCCATGGACTGGCGGCTCGAGGTCGGCGAGCTCGACCGACGCGTTCGCGCGTTCAATCCGGTTCCGGGCGCCGAGACATTGCTTGACGGGGAATCGCTCAAGATCTGGGAGGCCGAGCCGGTCGAGGCGTCGGGCGTCCCCGGGACGGTCGTCGCGGTCGAGGGAGGCAGGCCTGTCGTAGCCTGCGGTAGTGGCGGGTTAGCGCTCACTGTCCTGCAACGCCCCGGATCCAGGAGGATGGGCTCGACCGAGTTCCTGAAGGGAAGACCCCTCCCCATCGGCACCACCTTGGGTGGGGCACGGGCCGGGAACGCTTGATTTCCGGCCGGTCGAAGGCATCTAGCGACTGCCGCGATCCCGTGGCTTCCTGACTAGAAGGACAAGACGATGTTCGGCAACTGGTTCAAGACGTCGATCCTGATGGCGGCGATCGTGGCGCTGTTCGGCGCGGTCGGCGCGCTGCTCGGCGGCGCGCATGGCATGCTGGTCGCGCTCGTGCTCGGGGGCGCGATGAACCTGTGGGCCTACTGGTTCTCCGACCAGATGGTCCTGCGCATGTACAACGCGCAGGAGGTCGACGAGTCGACCGCACCCGCCCTCCACCGCATCGTCCGCGAGCTTTCCGAGCGCGCGCAGATTCCGATGCCGCGCGTCTACCTCATCGACGAGGAACAGCCCAACGCCTTCGCCACGGGCCGCAATCCCGAGAACGCGGCCGTCGCGGCGACGACGGGCATCATGCGGGTCCTGTCCGAGCGCGAGCTTCAGGGCGTGATGGCCCACGAGCTCGCCCACGTGAAGCATCGCGACATTCTCATCTCGACGATCTCCGCGACCGTCGCCGGTGCGGTCTCCTCTCTGACGCATTTGGGGATGTTCTTCGGCGGCCGGGACGACGAAGGCCGGCCCGCCAACCCCCTCGTGTCGATCATCGTCATGATCGTGGCTCCCGTCGCCGCGATGCTGATCCAGTTCGCCATCTCTCGCGCCCGCGAATTCGAGGCCGATCGCGGGGGAGCCGAAATCAGCGGCGACCCGCGCGCCCTGGCTTCCGCACTCGACAAGATCCACCGCTATGCCCAGCGCATCCCGATGGCCGCGGCGGAGGCTCACCCCGCCACCGCCCAGATGATGATCATGAATCCCCTCTCGGGCGGCGCGATCGCGGGCCTCTTCAGCACCCATCCCGACACCGGCGAGCGGATTGCGCGGCTCAACGCGATGGCGCAAGGTGTGACGGCAACCTGAACAGCGGGCCGCGGGCAGTGAGCGGCCGATCCGACCCGTGCTCGAGATCCAGCTCTGCGCCGCCACCGTGCTCGGGGAGACCCTCGCGGGACGAACGCTGTCCGCCGCATTCGAGGAAGGCTTCCGCCGGCATCCGACCCTCAGTCCCGGCGAGCGGTCCGTGGTGAGGGAGATCTGCTACGACGGCCTGCGGGCTCGGGGCCTGCTGGAGGCGCAGCTGGGGAAGCTGTTGCTGACGCCTGTCCGCCATGCGGGGCTGCGCGCCCTCCTGCTTGTGGGGCTCGCGCAACTCCAATTCACGCGGGCGAAGCCCTATGCCATCGTCGACCACGCGGTCCAGGCGGCCGAGCGGCTGGGCCAGCCCGCGGCCCGAGGGCTGGTGAACGCGGTGCTGCGCAACTTCCTGCGCCGGCAACGCGACCTCGGAAGCGATGCCTGGACGACCCCGGAGGTGCGCTACGGCTTCCCGGGCTGGTGGGTTCAGAGGATTCGCGAAGAGTATCCCGAGCACTGGCAGGCCATCCTCACCTCGCAGAACCGCCATCCTCCCCTGACGCTTCGCGTCAACCAGCGTCGCACCACCGTCGAAAGGTATCTTGAGCGGCTGCGGGAAGCCGGGATCGCCGGGCGCCACCTGGAGGGGGCGGCGATCCGCGTGGATCCCCGGCCCGTGGCCGAAATCCCCGGGTTCCCGGAGGGCGAGGTGAGCGTGCAGGATGCGGGGGCGCAGTGGGCCGCCCCCCTCCTAGACGTGGCCGACGGGCAGCGGGTGTTGGATGCCTGCGCTGCCCCCGGTGGCAAGACAGGGCACCTGCTGGAGCTGGCTGCCGTCGACGTGGTTGCCCTCGACCGCGAGGAGTCCCGCCTCGTGCGGGTCCGGGAGAACCTGGAGCGCCTCGGGAGCGCCGCCACGCTCGTCTGCGCCGACGCCGGCGACCCCGCCGGCTGGTGGGATGGCAGGCCCTTCCAGCGAATACTGCTCGACGCGCCCTGCAGCGCCTCGGGGGTGGCCCGGCGCCAGCCGGACATCCGCTGGAACCGCCGTCCGTCGGATCTCCCGAAGCTCGCGGCGCAGCAGGCCACCCTTTTGGACGGAGTGTGGCAAGTCCTTGAGAGTAGTGGTAAATTGATCTATGTAACCTGCTCGGTCTTCCGGGAGGAAAACGAGTCTGTTGTCGACGCGTTCGTCTCCCGCACGGCCGATGCACGCATTGTCTCGTTTCATCCCGGTGCCCCCTTGGGGGGCCGGGTCATGCCCGACGATGACCACGATGGCTTTTTCTATGCCCTTCTCGAAAAGCGCTGACGCGCCCTGGCGCGTCGCGCTGGGCGCGCTGCTGCTCGCGGTCGGCGCATTGCTCGCTGCTCCCGCAGCGAATGCGGAAGGGATCACGCCCGTCAGGGCGACGGTCGAGTCGGGTGCCGATGGTTACCGTCTCGATGCCGAGTTCGACGTGCGCTTCAGCCCGCGGCTCGAGGAAGCGGTCAATCGCGGCGTGGCGCTCTACTTTATCGTCGAATTCGAGCTGACGAAGCCGCGCTGGTACTGGTTCGACGAGAAGCCGGTTCACCTCTCGCAGACTTACAAGATCACCTACACCCCGCTGCTGCGCCAGTACCGGCTCTCCGCAGGAAGCGCGTACCAGAACTTCACCCGCTTCGAGGAGGTCGTGGCGGCGCTGTCGCGCGTGCGCGGCTGGCCCGTGGCCGAGGCAGGCGCGCTCTCGAGGCAGGGGGAATACCAGGCCGCCATCCGCATGCGCCTGGACACGACGCAGCTGCCCAAGCCCTTCCAACTCAACGCGGTCGCCTCGAGCGACTGGAACCTCGCCTCGGAATGGTATAGGTGGAACGTCATTCCATGAGGCCGTTGATTTTCCTGTGCGTGGTGACGGGCGCAGGCCTCGTCTACCTGATGTCACAGGCCTCGTCGAACACCGCGCTCTTCACCCAGAACTACCCCGCCCTCCTCGGCCTCGGCGGCCTGCTCTCGCTCGGCCTCATGCTGCTCATCGGCTACCAGCTGATGGTGCTGCGGCGCAAGCTCAAGGAGCGCGTCTTCGGCTCGAAGCTCACGCTGCGCCTCATGGTGGTGTTCGCGCTGATGGCGCTCGTTCCCGGCGGGCTCGTGTACGCGATCTCCTTCCAGTTCCTGCAGAGCTCGATCGAATCGTGGTTCGACGTGCGGATGGACAAGGCCCTCGAGGGCGGCCTCAACCTCGCGCGCAGCACGCTGGACAATTCCCTTCGCGAGCTGGGCCAGAAGGGCGAGGGCATGGCGCAGTCGCTCGCGGCGGTGCAGGCCGTGGAGCCCGCCACGTTGAGCCGCCTGCGCGAGCAGTATGGCGTCGAGGAGGCGACCCTTCTCACCCAGCGCGGCAAGGTGATCGCCTTCGCCGGCACCGAGGCGACCTCCGCGCAGCCGGACATCCCCGGCGCGAACGTGCTCCGCCAGGTCCGGGCGCAGCAGCCCGTCCGCTCGATCGAGTCGATTCCCGACCGGGGACTTTTCCTTCGCGTGATCGTGCCGGTCAACGTGCTCACCATCGCCGAGGACATCCGGGTCCTGCAGGTCCTGCAGCGCGTGCCGACGACGGTCGCGCAGGACGCGCGGGTGGTGGACCAGGGGTGGCGCGATTACCAGGAGCTCACCCTGGCGCGGGTGGGGCTCAAGCGCATCTTCGGTCTGACGCTCACGCTCGCGATGCTCCTCACGCTGTTCTCCTCCATCGCGCTCGCGTTCCTGCTCTCCGAGCGGCTTTCCGCGCCGCTGTCGGCGCTCGCCGAGGCCACGCGCGCCATCGCGAAAGGCGACTACTCGCGCCTCAATCCCGTCCGCAGCCGCGACGAGTTCGGCGTCCTCACCCAGTCGTTCAACACGATGACCCGGCAGATCGCCGACGCCACGGATGCGATGGAGCGCAACCAGCAGCAGCTCGAGAACGCCAAGACGTACCTCGAGAGCATCCTTTCCAACCTCACTTCCGGCGTGCTCACGTTCGACGAGCGCCATTACCTCAAGACCGTGAACGCGACGGCCTACGACATCCTGGGCGTTCCCGTCGGCGCGTTCCACGGCCTGAAGCTTCAGGACTGGACCACGCATGTCGCGGCCGTCTCGCCCTTCGCCGAAGTCCTCATGAAGCAGTTCACGGCGACCGCCGCCCGGCAATGGGAGCAGCAGCTGGAATACCGCCGGCTGGACGGGGCGCGAACCCTCCTCGTCCGGGGCACGCGGCTCGCCACGCGCGGAGAGACCGGCTACGTCGTGGTCTTCGACGACATCACGCACCTGGCCCAGGCGCAGCGCGACGCCGCGTGGGGCGAGGTGGCGCGGCGACTCGCGCACGAGATCAAGAACCCGCTCACGCCGATCCAGCTTTCCGCGGAGCGCCTCCAGCACAAGCTGATGCAGAAGCTCGCCGAGAACGACGCGGACGTCCTGAAGCGGGCCACCGGCACGATCGTGAACCAGGTGACCGCCCTCAAGGGCATGGTGGACGACTTCAGCCAGTACGCCCGCGCCTCGCGCATGACCGCGGAGCAGGTTTCGCTCAATGACCTGGTGCGCGAGGTGCTGGTCCTGTACGAATCGATGGGAGTGCCGATCGAGCCCAGGCTGTCCGACAACCTGCCCAGCGTGGCGGCGGACCCGGCGCTGCTCCGGCAAGTCCTGCACAACCTCATCCAGAACGCGATCGACGCCCTGGCGGGCGCCGATCATCCCCGGATCGTCGTCACCTCCGCGCTCGAGACCGAGGGAATCACGCTTTCGGTGCGCGACAACGGAGCCGGAATCGCCGACGCGGTCCTGGGCCGGATCTTCGAGCCGTACGTCACCACCAAACCTAAGGGCACGGGCCTCGGCCTCGCGATCGTGAAGAAGATCGTCGACGAGCACCACGGGCACATCGTGGTGGAGAACGTGAAGCCCCATGGTGCCCACGTGAGCATCGTCCTGCCCCTGCGCAAAGCGGCCTGACGGCCGATCCTCCCCCCATGCCGGCCAACCAGATCCTGGTCGTGGATGACGAAGTCGGCATCCGCGAACTGCTCTTCGAGATACTCCGAGACGAGGGCTACGGCGTCCGCCTGGCCGAGAACGCGCAGACCGCCCGGAACCTGCGCCGCGAGATGCGGCCGGACCTCGTGCTGCTCGACATCTGGATGCCCGACACCGACGGGATCACGCTGCTCAAGGAATGGGCGGGATCGGGGCTGCTCACGATGCCGGTGGTGATGATGTCGGGACACGGGACGATCGACTCGGCTGTCGAGGCCACGCGGATCGGCGCTTTCGATTTCCTCGAGAAGCCCATCAGCCTGCCCAAGCTGCTCGCGACCGTGGGCAAGGCGCTGGCCGGGGGGCGCACGCTTCCGCGCGCCGGGCTCAGCATGGCGCAGCTGGGGAAAGCGCGAATCGTGCAGGAGCTGCGGCAGCGGCTGGACCAGGTGAGCCGGCTGCGCACGCCCGTCCTGCTCGTGGGGGAACCCGGTTGCGGCTTCGAGATCGCCGCCCGCCACCTCCACCTCCCGAACACGCCATGGGTGGCACCCGAGAACACGGACTGGCTGCTTTCCAACCCCTTCGGCCCGCTGAACGAGGCGAAGGACGGCACCCTCTTCATCCCCGAACTGGGCGCACTGGGCAAGCCCGAGCAGAAGGGGCTCGCGCAGCTCGTGGCGAAGCTCGAGAAGTTCAACGTGAGGCTCGTGTGCGCGGTGTCCGTCCCGATCGCGCACCTGGCCGAGGACGGCACCTTCGACGCCGCGCTCTACAACCAGCTCGCCGGCCTCACGATCCGCGTCCCTTCGATAGCGGAGCACGTCGAGGACGTGCCCGACCTCGCGACCGGCCTGCTGAATGCCCTCGTGGACGCGAACGAGATCCCGCTCAAGGTGCTCACCGTAGGCGCCCAGAACGCGCTGCGCAACCTCGACTGGACCGGCAACCTTCCGGTGCTTCAGAACGCCGTGAAGACCCTGGCGCTGACGGCGCTGGGCCCGGAGATCGGCGGGGAGGACGTCGCGCGCGTCGCGCGGGAGTTCTCGCTGTTGCCGCGCGAACAGCCTCCCACCGAAGTCGGCGTTTCGCTCGACATGCCGCTCAGGGAGGCGCGCGAGCAGTTCGAGCGCCAGTACTTCCTGCACCACATCCGGCGCGAGGAGGGAAACATGTCGCGCGTGGCCGACCGCGTGGGCCTCGAGCGCACCCACCTCTACCGCAAGCTCAAGCAGCTGGGCATCCGACCCTCGTCCAGAGGCGAGGACCCGCCCGGCTGAGCGGCCCTAGCGCCTCTCGACGCGCCCCAGGCGCACCGCCGTGAGCCCGGCCTTCACGTTGTTGGGCACCGGCATCACCAGCACGCACTCGTCGTAGGGGGCGCGAATGGTCTCCGCGCCGTCGTAGGCGATGACGTCGCCCGCGCGCGGCACGAGCTCCATTCCCGTGAACTCGCGGGCGAAGCGGAATTCCGGCGAGCGGGCGACGACTGCCTCGGTGACGCGCACGAGGCGTTGCGGCGCCGGCGCCTGCGGCGCGATCTCGCGCGCGGCGAGCTCCGGATCGACGATGCCCACGTGCCGCAGGAAGCGCCAGGTCGTCTGCCACGCGACCTGCTCGGCCGCGCGCTCCCAGTGCTGGCCGCACTCCACGAGAAGCGCGTTCTTCGGGCTCGCCGGATCGCCGAAGCCGCCGAAATCGCGCATCCGCGTCCCGTTCGCGTGGCCCTCGTCGCTCACCACGTCCCGTGGGATGGACACGTCGAAGGCGAACCGGATTCCCTTTTCCAGCGGGCCACAGATCATCACGGGCGGGCTGGGCTCGAGCATCGAGTGGATGTCGAGCAGGAAGTCGGCCGACTCCACGAAGGGGCGCAGCTTCCGGGCACGCCGCAGTTCCGTGCTGTCGCGATCGCCGTCCAGCGTCGGCGCGTTCCAGACGCGGTTGAAGTCCTCGTCGACGAAGCGCGTCGCGTAGGGCCGCTGCGGGTCGAAGCGGGAGAACGCGTCGATGTTGGCGAAGGAAAGGGTGAGCGTTCCGCGCGAGGGCCGCAGGCCCGCTCGCAGCAGGCGGTCCACGACGATGGCGCCGCAGATCTCGTTTCCGTGGGTGACGGCGTTCACCATCACGTGCGGGCCGGGGCGGCCGCTCTCGAAGGTGTGGACGAAGTCGACGCCGGTTGAGGAACTGCGGTGGGAATCGATGTTCGGTGCGGAAAGTTCGACGGCGGGACGGTTCATGGCGGTCAGTGTCACTTGTGGCGGGGCGAATGGTCGTGGTCGTGGGAGTGGCCGTGGTGGCCGTCGTGGCCGTGGTCGTGGTCGTGATGATGGCCATGATGATGGTCGTGGCCGCAATGCCCATGGTCATGGTCGCCGTCGCAGCGGTGGGAGTCCCGCTCGGCCGCGAAGTCGCAGATGCCGCGCACCATGCGCTCGATGTCCCTCGCGAGCCGCGCGAACCCGGGCGTCTTCTCCCCGGTGCGCTCGTCGAGATAGAGGCGGCGGTTCACCTCGATCTGGAGGCTGTGCCTGCCCGTTCCCGGGTCGGAGAATGCCCGGACGAGCTCCACCCCCTTGTAGGGGTCGTTCACCTTCACTTCGTAGCCCATGTCCGCGAGGAGACCGGCGACGAAGGCGGTGAAGGCGGGATCGCACGTCGTTCCGTCGCGGTCGCCCAGCACGAAATCCGCGCGTGGCTTGCCCGGGCCTTCCTCGGAAATGACGCTGCTCATCGCCGGCATCGAGTGGCAGTTCACGTGCCACACGGCACCGAAGTGCGCATGGGTCGAGTCGAGCGCGTCCTTCACGGCCTTCTGGTACGGCTGGTGGAACCCGGTGATGCGGCGCTTCACCTCCTCGACCGTGAGCTTTCGGTCGTAGATCGGTTGGCCGGTATCGAGCACGCGCCAGACGAGTCCGATACCGAGCTGGGTCTTCCGGGAGGCGGCCACCGGCCCCGTCCACGGCGCGTCGAGGAGCGAGGTGTCGACGTCGAGCAGCGAGCGGTTGGGGTCGATGTACGAGCGAGGGAACCGGGCCGCGATGAGGATCGCGCCCAGCCGGGGTCCGCAGCCATAGAGCTCGTCCACGAAGGCGTCCTCGGCCTGGCGCAGGAGCGACATCGGGACGGCGGGGCGGAAGTCCTCGGGATAGACGGTCCCGCTGTGGGGGGAGTCGAGGACCACGGGAGCGCGGCTTTCCGCGGGATCGATACGGACGAAGGTGGGTGGGGTCATGGCGTTTCGTTGAGGTGGCATGCCGAAAAGTGGCCGCGAGCGATCTCGCGGAGAATGGGCGCCTCCGCCTGGCAGCGGGCGGTGGAATGCGGGCATCTGGGGTGGAAATGGCAGCCGCGGGGCGGATCGAGCGGAGAAGGGATCTCGCCGCGGATCGGGGCGTAGGCGCGCTTCGCGGCCTCCAGGCGGGGGACCTCCGCGAGCAGCGCCTGCGTGTACGGGTGGTTCGGCCTCGCGAACACGTCGCTTGCGTCGGCGGACTCCACGACGCGGCCGAGGTACATGATCGCGACCCGGTCCGAAAGGTGCCGCACGACGCCGAGGTCGTGGCTGATGAAGAGGTACGTGAGGCCGAACTCCTCGCGAAGGCGGATGAAGAGGTTCAGCACCTGCGCCTGGATGGACACGTCGAGGGCGGCCACGGCCTCGTCGCACACGAGGAAGCGGGGCTTCACCGCCAGGGCCCGCGCGATGCCGATGCGGCTGCGCTGCCCGCCGGAGAACTGGTGCGGGAACCGGCGCGCGAGGCTCGGATCGAGCCCCACGCGATCCATGATCTCGGTCACGTACGCCTCCTTCTCGCGCGGGCTGACCAGGCCATGGACGACCGGCGCCTCGCCGATCACGTCCGCGATCCGCATGCGCGGATTGAGGGACGCGAAGGGATCCTGGAAGACCATCTGCACCGCCAGGCGCTCCATCCTCGACGCTTCGACGTCGTACTCGGCGTAGGGGCGCCCCTTCCACAGCCGCTCGCCCTCGGTCGGTTCGAGGATGCGCGAGACGATGCGCCCGAGCGTGGACTTGCCGCACCCCGATTCCCCGACGAGCCCGAGCACCTCGCCCGGCCTCACGGCGAGGTCGACGCGGTCGAGGGCGTGGACGGCCCGCTCCGGGGCCCCGGCTCCGAGCCTCGCGGCGATCCGGGACGCGAGGTCGGGCTTCGTCGAGAAGCGCTTCGAGATCGCCCGGAGCTCGAGGAGCGGCTGCGCCTGGGCCTGCGGGACCGTGCTCATTGGGCGGGGTGGAAGCAGCGAAGCCGGCGGCCAGGCGCCGGCTCGGTGACGCCGGGGCTCGCGGCACAGTTGGCCGTCGCGGATCCGCAACGGTCGCGGAAGGGGCATCCCGGGCCGAGCGAAAGCAGCGACGGCGTCATGCCCGGGATCTGGCGCAAGGGCCGCCCGCGTTCGTTGCGGCTGGGAACGGAGTCGATGAGCCCGCGGCTGTACGGATGCAGCGGCCGCTCGAGCACGTCGGACACGGGGCCCGACTCGACGAAGCGGCCGGCATACATCACGCACACCTCGTCGGCGAGCCCCGCGACCACGGAAAGATCGTGCGTGATCCAGATGAGGGCCGTGCCGCTCTCGCGGCAGACCTTCTGCATCTCGAAGAGGATCTGGCCCTGGATGGTCACGTCGAGCGCCGTCGTGGGCTCGTCCGCGATGATGAGATCGGGCCCGTTCACCAGCGCGATCGCGATGGCCACCCGCTGGCGCATGCCGCCCGAGAACTGGTGCGGATAGGCGCGCAGCCTCTCGTCGGGCGAGGCGATTCCCACGCGCACCAGGGCCTCGCGCGCGCGGTCGAGCGCGGCCTCGCGCGAGACGTCGGCGTGGGCACGCACCGCCTCGACGATCTGCGTGTCGATGCGAAGCACCGGGTTCAGCGTCATCATCGGGTCCTGGAAGATCATCGCGATCCGGTTGCCGCGGATGGCGCGCCAGGCGGCGGCATCGAGCCTCGTGAGGTCCACGCCGTCGAAAACGATGCGGCCCTCGACGATGCGCCCGGGAGGATCGACGAGCCCGAGAACCGAGTAGCCGGTCATGGACTTTCCCGAGCCGGACTCGCCGACCAGGCCCAGGATCTCTCCCCGGCCGACCGAGAAGCTCACGTCGTCGACAGCCTTCACGACGCCGGCCTTCGTGAAGAAGTGCATGCGCAGGCCGTCGACCTGGAGCAGCGGCGCGCCGCTCACTTCCTCAGCCTCGGATTGAGGATGTCGCGCAACTGGTCGGCGACGAGGTTGATGGACATGATGGTGAGCAGAAGCGCGAGGCCGGGGTAGAAGCTGATCCAGTACTTCCCGGACAGGAGGTACTGGAACCCGTTCGAGATGAGCAGCCCCAGCGACGGCTCCGTGATGGGCAGGCCCAGCCCGAGGAACGACAGCGTTGCCTCGAGCGCGATGGCGTGCGCGACCTGCACGGTCGCGACCACGATGAGCGGCGGGAGGCAGTTGGGCAGCAGGTGGCGGAACACGATGCGGGACTGGCCGAGCGCCAGGACGCGGGCGGCCTCGATGTACTCCTTCTGGCGCTCGACGAGGGCGGAGGAGCGGACCGTCCGGGCGTAGTAGGCCCACTGGACGGTCACAAGCGCGACGATGATCTTGTCGACGCCCTGCCCCAGCACCGCCAGCAGGACGAGCGCGATCAGGATCGCGGGGAACGACAGCTGGATGTCCACGACGCGCATGACCAGCGTGTCCACCCAACCCCCGAAATAGGCGGCCATCAGCCCGAAGACGAGGCCGATCGCGAGCGCGAACACGGTGCTCGCGAGGCCGACGCCGAGGGAGATGCGCAGCCCGTAGAAGATGCCCGACAGCATGTCGCGGCCCTGGTCGTCCGTGCCGAGCCAGTAGGTCCGCCCGTCCGCCGCCACCTCGCCGGGCGCGAGCTTCGAATCGAGCACGTCGAGCTGGGCGAGGTCGTAGGGGTTCTGCGGGGAGATGACCGGCGCGAGGATGCTGACGGCGGCGATGGCCAGGAGGATCGCCAGCCCCGCCATCGCGAGACGGCTCTCCGCGAACTCCGCGCGGAAGCGCGCCCAGGGCCCGTCGCCGCGCGCTGCCATGTCAGTGGGCCGCCGCGGCGCCGCCCAGGCGCACGCGCGGGTCGAGCATCGAGTAGAGCACGTCGACCACGAAGTTGATGACGATGAATAGCGTCACGATCACGAGCAGGTACGCCACGATCACGGGACGGTCCAGCTGGTTGATCGAGTCGATGAGGAGCTTGCCCGTGCCCGGCCAGGCGAAGATCGACTCGGTGACGATGGCGAAGGCGATGACCGAGCCCAGCTCGAGGCCGATCACCGTGACGATGGGGATCAGGATGTTCTTGAGCACGTGGACCCCGATCACGCGGCCCTGCGTGAGCCCCTTGGCGCGGGCGAACTTCACGTAGTCCTGGAGCACCGCCTCGCGCGTGCCGGCGCGCGTGAGCCGGATCAGGAGGGAGAGCTTAAAGAGGGCGAGATTCACGGCGGGCATCAGGAGGTGCGTGAGTCCGTCGGCCGTGAACAAGCTCACCTGGACGCCGGCGAGCGCGACGGTCTCGCCGCGCCCGTTGGAGGGCAGCCAGCCGAGCTGGACGGAGAAGACCATGACGAGCACCAGGCCAACCCAGAACGTCGGCAGGCTGAAGCCCAGGATCGATCCCGCCATGATCCCCCGGCCGAGCAGGGAATCGGGCTTCAGGCCGGCGACCAGTCCCAGCGGGATCCCGAGGACCACGGCGATCACCATGGCGACGAACGCCAGTTCGATGGTCGCGGGGAGCTTGTCGAGGATGAGGGCGAGGGCGGGAACGTTGTAGACGAAGGACCTGCCGAGGTCGCCGCTCGCCGCCCCCTTGAGGAACACCCAGTACTGCTCGAGGAAGGGCTTGTCCAGGCCGAGGGCTGCCGTCGCGCGGATGCGCTCGACCTCGTCCGCCTGGGGGTTCACCAGCAGCTCGACCGGATTGCCGATGGCGTACACCCCGACGAAGACGAGGAACGACATCAGGACGAGCACGAAGAAGCTCTGCCCGAGGCGGCGGATCGCGTAGGCCAGCATTGGGGTAGGGCCGAAGAGGGTGCCGGTATTCTACCCGCCAGAACGACCGGGCCCCGCCGAAGCGGGGCCCGGGGCCGCGGCGAACCCTACTTCGACGGCCGCAGCCCGGTGGCCAGGGTGTACTGGTCGGTCCGCGCGGTGTAGGCGAAGCCCTTGGCGGTGGCCCACGTGCTCACCTCGTAGTGCAGCGGGATGAGCGCGGTGTCGTTCATCGCGAGCTCCGCGGCCTGCTGGATCATGGCCTCGCGCTTCTTCTCGTCCATCGTGAGGAGCGCCGTGTGAAGCATCTGGTCGAGCGCGGGGTTGGAATAGCGCCCGCGGTTGGTCACGCCCATGCCTTTCGCGGGGTCGTAGGTCGCGAGAAGCGAGCGCAGGCTGGAGCCCTGCTCGCCGGACTCCGTGCCCCAGCCGAGGAGCATGTAGCCGAATTCGAGCTTGGAGGCGCGGGTGAAGTACACGGCGGAAGGCATTGTCTCCACCTTCGCGTCGATGCCGATCCGCGAGTAGAACTGGGCGATGGCCTGGGCGACCTTGTCGTCGTTGATGTAGCGGTTGTTCGGCCCGTGGATCGTGAGCGCGAAGCCGCCGGGGTAGCCGGCCTCGGCCAGGAGCTTCCTGGCGCCCTCCGGGTCGAACTTGGCGGGCTTGAGCTTCTTGCTCGTGCCGTAGAAGAAGTCGGGGAGCAGCTGGGAGGCGGAGACGGCCTTCTTCTCCATGACGCGGTCGACGATCGCGTCGCGGTTGATCGCCATCGACAGGGCCTTGCGGACGCGCGCATCCCGGAAGGGGTTCCTGTCGAGCGGCTTGCCGGACTTGTCGGTGACGAACGGCGGCGACTTGTCGGTGCTCTGGTTCAGGTGCACGTAGATCACCCGGTTTGAGACCTTGTCCGCGAGGCTGTACTTGGGATCCCTGGAAAGCTTGCCGATGTCCGCGGTGGGCACCGTCTCGATCATCTGGACGTCGCCGGACAGGAGCGCGGCCACGCGGGCGGCCGGGTTGGTGAGGATCTTGAAGGTGACCTTGTCCCAGGGCTCCTCGCCGCCCCAATAGCCGAAGTTGGCCTTGAGCACGACGCGCTGGTTCGGGACGTACTCCGCATACTTGTAGGGGCCGGTCCCGATGGCCGCCTTGCCGGAGTTGTAGTCCTCGGTCGCCGCCTTCTCCCCGTTCGCCTTCGAGACGATCAGCACCGAGGCGAGGTCGCTCGGTAGCAGCACGTGGGGCGTGGCGGTCTTGAAGACGACCGTGTGCGGGTCGACGACCTTCACGTCGACGATGGGCTTGGTGAAGGTGGCGAACGACGACGGGCTGTTGGGCACGTTGGGCACGCGCTTGAGCGTGAACACGACGTCCTCCGCCGTGAAGGGCGAGCCGTCATGGAAGCGCACGTTCTTGCGCAACTTGAACTCCCACGTGAGGTCGTCCGTCGCCTTCCACGAGGTCGCGAGGCCGGGCACCAGCTTCTGGTTGGCGTCGCGCTTGATGAGCGGCTCGAAGATGTGCAGCATCATCGAGTTGTTGGGCGACAGGTTGTGGTAGTGCGGGTCCATCGACGTGATGGCCGCCTGGAGGCCGATCGAGACCTCGCGATCCTTGGCGGGCGCCAGGGCCGGAAGGCCCAGCGCGGCGAGCGCGACGAGTGCGAGTCGCAGGGTGCGCAGCATGGCAGGAACTCCTGTGAAAATCGGCGGGGCGGACGGGCGCGATGGCGGCGCCGGTAGCGATGATACCGTCAATTGCCGGAGGGCAGTTCGAGCGGCGGGAGCATCGGGAATGACAATGATCGAGCGCCTCGAGGCGATGCTGGCGCAGGGTCGCGACAGCGCATTGCTTCGCTTCGGGCTGGGGTCCGAGTACCTGCGCGCCGGGGACGCCCCAAGGGCGGCGGGCCACCTTCGCGAAGCGCTCGCCCGCGACCCCGGCTACTCGGCCGCGTGGAAGCTGCTCGGACTGGCGTTGCGGGACGGCGCCCCGGAGGCCGCCTCGGATGCCTGGCGGCGCGGGATCGCCACTGCGGAAGCGAAGGGCGACAAGCAGGCGGCCAGGGAGATGCAGGTATTCCTCCGCCGGCTCGAGCGGGCCGGCGGGTCCGCCTAGCGCCCGGCCACGAACCCCTCGAGCTCGCCGACCGGCGCCGCCTTCTCAATCATGGCGCCTCCCACGCGGTCGAGGAGGATGAGCGTGATGCGACCCGACTCGTTCTTCTTGTCCCGCCCCATGGCCTCGAGCCATGCTTCGGCCGGCAGCCCCGGGGGGTCCAGCGGCAGGCCTGCGCGAGCGATGAGCGACTCGAGCCGCCGGGCGTCGTCGGGCGCCATGCGGCCCAGGCGGACGGAGAAGCGCGCCGCCATGGCCATGCCGGTGGCCACCGCTTCCCCGTGGAGCCACGTGCCGTATCCCGAGAGCGTTTCGATCGCATGGCCGAACGTATGGCCGAGGTTCAGCAACGCGCGCGGCCCGGCCTCCAGCTCGTCGAGGGCGACGATCTCCGCCTTGATCTCGCATGAGCGCTCGATGGCGTAGGCGAGCGCGGCGGGGTCGCGGTGCCCCAGCCGCTCGACGTTGGCTTCGAGCCACTCGAAGAACGGAAGGTCGCGGATGGCCCCGTACTTGATCACCTCGGCGATGCCCGCCGCGAGCTCGCGGGCCGGAAGCGTATCCAGCGTGGTGGTATCCGCGATCACGGCGAGCGGCTGGTGGAAGGCGCCGATCATGTTCTTGCCGAGCGCATGGTTCACCGCCGTCTTCCCGCCCACCGACGAGTCCACCTGGGCGAGCAGCGTCGTCGGGACCTGGATGAACGGCACGCCGCGCTGGTAGGTGGCCGCCGCGAACCCGGCCAGGTCGCCGACGACCCCGCCGCCGAGGGCGACGATGACGGTCTTGCGGTCGGCCCTCGCGCGCAGCAGCTCGCCGTAGACCCGGTCGAGGGTCTCCCAGCGCTTCTCGGCCTCGCCGTCGGGGATCACCACCCGGAACGACTGCACGCCGGCCGCCGCGAGGGACTTCTCGACCGCCTCGGCATACAGCGGCGCCACGACCTCGTTCGTGACCAGCGCCGCGCGGCCCGACGGGATGTGCGGCGCCAGGAGCTCGCTTCGCGCGAGCAGTCCCGGGCCGATGTGGATCGGGTAGCTGCGACTTCCGAGGCCTACGGTTACGGTCCGCCGGCTCACGGAGACTCCATGCCCGACGAGGCGCGTTCCCGGGCCTCGATCGCCTGGGCGATGCGGCCCGCGAGCGACCCGGCACTGGGCGAGCCGCTTTCGACGACGATGTGGGCGACCTCCCGGTACAGGGGGTCGCGCGCGCCGAGGAGCCCGGCGAGCGTGGACTTCCTGTCGCCCTTCGCGAGGAGGGGCCGCGCGGAGTCCCGGCGGGTCCTCTCGAAGAGGTGGTCCAGGGAGGTGTGGAGGTAGACGACCGTTCCGTTCTCGCGCATCACGCGGCGATTCTCCTCGGCGATGACGGCGCCCCCGCCGGTGGCCACCACCACGCCGTGCCGGCCCGCCAGCTCGGAGAGCACGGCGGATTCCCGGCGGCGGAAGCCGGCCTCGCCCTCGATCTCGAAGATGGTCGCGATGGGGACGCCGGTGCGTTCCACGATCTCCCGGTCGCAATCGGCGAACTCCCGGCCCA
Organism: Betaproteobacteria bacterium; assembly: GCA_037445795.1. Taxonomy (GTDB): domain Bacteria; phylum Pseudomonadota; class Gammaproteobacteria; order Burkholderiales; family Usitatibacteraceae; genus FEB-7. The sequence goes on from JBBIJT010000069.1 coordinate 17,485, forward strand.
GGCGCCTGGCGAGGGCCTTTCCGACCGTGGTCTTGCCCGCGCCCATCATGCCGACGAGAAATACGTTGCCCGGAACCATTCGATCGCCCTTGCCCGAAGGATAGCGCAGAAACGAAAAGCCCCGGCGGGGCCGGGGCTCGTCGCGGCCGGGAATCGGCTCAGCGGACCGTGAGCGACTCCTTCACGATCTTGGGCGTCACGAAGATCAGGAGCTCCGTCTTGTCGTCCTGGCGGACGGTGCGCTTGAACAGGTAGCCCACGACCGGGATGTCGCCAAGCAGCGGCACCTTCTCGACCGTCGTGCGCGTGGTCTGCTCGAAGATGCCGCCGAGAACGATCGTGTCGCCGTTGTCGCAGAGGACCTGCGTCGTCACCTTCTTCGTGTCGATCGACGGGATGTTCGCGAAGATCTGGCCGACGGAATCCTTCTTCACTTCCAGGTCCATGATGATGCGGTCGTCAGGCGTGATGCGGGGCGTCACCGCCAGCTCGAGGACTGCCGGCTTGAAGGCGATCGTCGTCGCGCCGCTCGCCGCCGCCGTCTGGTAGGGGATTTCCGTGCCCTGCGAGATGATCGCCTTCTTCTTGTCGGCGGTGATCACGCGCGGGC
>JBBIJT010000070.1:0-18020 GCA_037445795.1 Betaproteobacteria bacterium
GCTTGATCGTGTTGATGAGGTCGATGCCGAAGTTGCAGTGCATCGACTCGTCGCGAAGGATGTACTGGTACTGCTCCGCGGCGCCCGTCATCTTGTTCTGCCGGCCGAGCGAGAGGATCTGCACGAAGCCGACGTAGAAGAAGAGGCCTTCCATGAGGCACGCGAACACGATGAGGCTCTTCAGGAGCTTGCGGTCCGCCTCCTCCGTCCCCGTCTTGAACTCCGGGTCGGTGAGGGTCTCGATGAAGGGGATGAGGAAGTCGTCCTTGTCGCGGATGCACTTCACTTCCTTGTACGCGGCGAAGATCTCGCTCTCGTCGAGGCCCAGGCTCTCGGCGATGTACTGGTAGGCGTGGGTGTGGATGGCCTCCTCGAAGGCCTGGCGCAGCAGGTACTGGCGGCACTCCGGCGCGGTGATGTGGCGGTAGGTGCCCAGCACGATGTTGTTGGCGGCCAGCGAATCGGCCGTCACGAAGAAGCCGAGGTTCCTCTTCACGATGAGCCGCTCGTCCTCGGTGAGCCCGTTCGGGTTCTTCCAGAGGGCGATGTCGCGGTTCATGTTCACTTCCTGCGGCATCCAGTGGTTGGCGCAGCCCGCGATGTACTTCTCCCAGGCCCACTTGTACTTGAAGGGGACGAGCTGGTTCACGTCCGTCTTCGCGTTGATGACGCGCTTGTCCTCGGCCCGCACGCGCGTGAAGAGGCCGTTGGCGCCCATTTCCTGCCTGGGGGCGGGAGCGGGGGCGGCGGCGGGTTGCGGGGAAGGCCTCACCATCTGCAGGCCCAGGGCAGGGGCGATGGCGGGCGAGTCGTCTTCGAAACTCAGCATTGCGGTACGGCTCCTCTCGGCGCTGGCGCCTCGCGGCGCCACTTTTTGTTCGGGCTTTCACCCCCCGAGCCGCACCCCGGGGGGAGTAGGCCCCGGGGGCGGTGGGTGGCGATCACTTCACCAACTGCACGGCGCGGGATGAAGGAAGAAAAGCACCCTCACCCCAACCCTCTCCCAAGGGAGAGGGAGAGTTCTAGGCCGCGATCAGCGCGGCGGGCAGGTTGCTGCTGCGGGCGGCCGTGGCGCGCCAGTGCAGGGCCTGCAGGTTGTCGGGGTCCGGAGAGACCGCGACGGACCTCGGCTCGATGTAGTCGAGCTCCCAGCCGAAGGGCGACTTGCGGTTGCCGTAGTCGGCCCACCGGACCATGTTGCCCAGCCGGTCCTTGCGGAACTCCCACGCGTTGGAATGCCCCCCGACGGGCGAGGTGCGAGACCACGCGGCGCGCTTCAGGTCTTCCAGAAAGGTCTGCATTGCCATGGCATCCCTCCGTTGGCCGCCGGGTTGCAACCCGATGATTTTGTTCTACTAATCCAGCCAGCTTCCCGGGGCCGACCCGCCCCGGCGTGCTCACCTGAACCGCGGCACAGGATGCATGAAGGTTCGGCCCCACGTCAAGCAAAAAAGCACAAGATGTGGTGCCGGCAGGCAGGCAAGAACCGTACCTCTAGTGGATACGGTGGATTAGTTGTGGATAAGCCGGGATAACCCGGTGAGTGGGGACTGACCACCGCCCCGCTTTCCTCACCCCGGCCCCCCTCCCCTCGGGAGAGGGGCGAGCGCGTCAGGCTGCCGCCTTCATTTCCTCGAAGTGGGCGATTTCGCGGGCGCGCTCCGTCTTGAGGAGGGAGGAGACGGCCGCCAACTCCGCGGCGAGCCCGTCGACCACGTCGTCCAGCGAAAGGAAGCCGGCGATCCGGTTTTCCTCGTCCGTCACCACGAGGCGGCGGATGCCGGCGCCGCGCATCATCTCCAGGGCCTCGTAGATGTCCGCCGTATACGGGATGGTCGCCACCACCGGGGTCATCACGTCGCCCACGGTGATCTCGCGCGGCGCGATGTCCTGGGCGACCGCCTGCACCACGATGTCGCGGTCGGTGACGAACCCGACCACCGTCATGTCATGCGGCTCGTCGCCCGTCACGAGCAGGGCCCCGACATGGTATTTGTGCATCATCGCCGCCGCGTCCCGCAGGTCGCACGACTCGGGAACGCCAACGACGGAACGCGTGAACACCCGTTCGACTCTCATGGCGATCTCCTCACGCCACGGGCCGCGGGCGAAGACCCGTACGCCGGGCGCGATTCCATCATGCGCGCTCCCCGTGGACCTCCGTTGACCCGGGTCAACGAGCGCCGCGTTCGCGGGGCCACGATTCCAACATGGTGTTCGAAGACCGCATCGACGCGGCGAGGCAACTCGCGCGGGCGCTCGCGAAGTTCCGCGGGAAGAACGCCCTCGTGCTCGCCATCCCGCGCGGCGCTGTCCCCATGGGCCGCCTCGTCGCCGAGGAGCTCGAGGGCGAGCTGGACGTCGTGCTGGTTAGGAAGCTGGGCGCTCCCGGCAACCCCGAGTTCGCGGTGGGCGCGGTGGACGAGTCGGGATGGACCTACATCGCCGACTGGGCCGCCGAGGTGGGGGCGGACGCCGCCTACCTCGCGGACGAGACCGCCATGCAGCTCGCCACGATGCGCGCGCGCCGGGCCAGCTACACGCCGGCGCGGGCGCCCATCGACCCCAAGGGCCGCGTCGTCATCGTGATCGACGACGGGCTCGCCACGGGCGCGACGATGATCGCCGCCCTGCACTCGGTGCGATCCCGCCATCCCGCGCGCCTCGTGTGCGCGGTGCCGGTGGCCTCGCCCGACAGCCTCGAGAAGGTCCGTTCGCAAGCCGATGAGGTCGTGTGCCTCGACGCGCCGCCGGGCTTCCACGCCGTGGGGCAGTTCTACCGCACCTTCGGCCAGGTGGAGGATGCGGAGGTCGTCGCGGCGCTGGCCGGGAGGTAGCCTCGATGAAGGCGGGAAACGAGCGGCTGGTGCAGATCCCGTCGGGCCCGGTGACGCTGGAGGGAATGCTGGAGCTGCCGCCCTCCCCCCGCGGCGTCGTTCTCTTCGCGCACGGCAGCGGCTCGAGCCGCCACAGCCCGCGCAACAACTTCGTCGCCGCGCAGCTTCGCAGGGCGGGGCTCGCCACGCTCCTCATCGACCTGCTCACCCAGGAGGAGGACCGCGACTACTCGCAGCGCTTCGACATCGCCCTGCTGGTGGAGCGCCTGCACGACGCGGTGCGCTGGCTCGCGGCGGAGCCCTCCACGAAGGCGCTTCCGGTGGGGCTCTTCGGGGCGAGCACGGGGGCGGCGGCGGCGCTGCAACTCGCGGCGGCCGTCCCGTCCAGGGTGGCGACCGTGGTCTCGCGCGGTGGCAGGCCGGACCTCGCGGGCAAGGTGTCGCTCGAGCGCGTGAAGGCGCCCACGCTCCTCGTGGTGGGCGGCGACGATGCCGAGGTCCTCATCCTGAACGAGGCGGCCTACGACCACCTGCACTGCGAGAAGTCGCTCTTCGTGGTGCCGGGCGCCACCCACCTCTTCGAGGAGCCGGGCACGCTCGAGGTCGCGGCAAGCCACGCCGCGGACTGGTTCACGCGCCACCTCGCACCCGCGCTCGCCGCATCGTGAGCACGGCCGTCCGCGACGCAGGGCTTGCCGCCCTGGCGCGCGGCTGGTCCGTCATTCCGGTGCTCGAGCACGCCAAGCGCCCGGCGATCGCGTGGCGCGAGTTCCAGTCGCGCCGCCCGCGGCCGGCGGAGCTGGAGGTGTGGTTCCACCACATGCCGCGCGCCAACGTCGCCGCGGTGACGGGCGCCATCTCGGGCCTGGTGGTGGTGGACGTGGACCCGGCGCACGGCGGCGACGAGAGCCTCGCGGCCATCGAGCGGGAGATCGGCCCGCTTCCGGCCACCGTGGAATCGCGCACGGGTGGCGGCGGGCGGCACCTCTACTTCGCGCATCCGGGCGGGCACGTGGGCAACCGCGCGGGGATCCTTCCCGGCATCGACCTTCGAGGCGATGGCGGCGTCATCGTCCTGCCGCCCTCCATCCACCCCAACGGCAACGCCTATGCGTGGGTGCCGGGCCATTCGCCCGACGACCGCCCGCTCGCGTCCCTGCCGCCCTACTTCCTCCGCCACGCCTGACCTCCGGTACCAGGTACCGTCAGCCTTTGACGCAGATCAGGGGCCGCAGGGCGGCGACGCGGCGGGCGAGGCCCGCGCGCTCCGTGGCCTCGGCCACGGCCTCGACATCCTTGTAGGCGCCCGGCGCTTCTTCCGCCACGCCGCGCATCGAGCGGGTGCGGATGATGATGCCCTTCTCCGCGAGGTCGTCCACGAGCTGCCGCCCCTGCCAACGCTTGAGCGCGGCATTTCGGCTCATGGCGCGGCCGGCGCCGTGGCTCGCGGAGCTGAAGGCGCGCGCCTCGCCCGTCTCGCATCCCGCGAGGATGTACGAGCCCGTGCCCATGCTGCCGCCGATCACCACCGGCTGCCCCGCCGCGCGGTAACGCCCCGGCAGGCTCGGGTGGCCGGGCCCGAAGGCGCGCGTGGCGCCCTTGCGGTGCACGTAGAGCGTCTTCCGCCTTCCGTTCACCTCGTGGGGCTCCGGCTTGCAGGTGTTGTGCGAGACGTCGAAGAGCGTCTCCACGCGCGCCTTGCCGAAGAAGCGGCGGAAGGCGCCGCGCGCGAGGTGCGTGAGGACCTGCCGGTTGGCGAGCGCGCAGTTGGTGGCCGCGTTCATGGCGCCGAAGTACTGCTCGCCCTCGGGGGAGCGGATCGGCGCGCAGGCGAGCTCGCGGTCCGGGAGCCGGATGCCCAGGCGCGTGGCGGCCTTCGCGAGGCTCACCAGGAAATCCGTGCCGATCTGGTGGCCCAGCCCGCGCGAGCCGCAGTGGATGGAGACGACCACCTGCCCCTCCGAGATCCCGAACGCGGCCGCGGCCTCCTCGTCGTGCACCCGCTCCACCCACTGCACCTCGAGGTAGTGGTTGCCGGAGCCGAGCGTGCCCATCTCGCCCAGCTGCCTCGACTTCGCGAGCGGCGAGACGCACGAGGGGTCGGCGCCGCTCGCGCAGCCGTGGTCCTCCACGAACTCGAGGTCCGCCTCCTCGCCGAAGCCCTCGCCCACCGCCCACCGCGCGCCGTGCTTCAGCACGAGGTCGAGCTCGGGCACGGTGAGCCGCAGCTCGCCGCCCTCGCCCACGCCCGCGGGGATGTCGCGGAACAGCGCGTCGGAGAGCTTCCTCGCGACGCGCAGGATGTCGCCCTTCGCGAGGTCCGTCCGCAGGCAGCGTATGCCGCACGAGATGTCGAAGCCCACGCCGCCCGCGGAGATGATGCCGCCCGCGTCGGGGTCGAAGGCCGCGACGCCGCCGATGGGGAACCCGTAGCCCCAGTGCGCGTCAGGCATCGCCATGGCGTACCCCACGAGGCCCGGGAGCCTCGCCACGTTGCCGAGCTGCTCGAGCACCTTGTCGTCCATGGCGGCCACGATGTCGCGCGTGCCGTAGAGGCGCGCCTCGCGCCGCCCCTCGCGCGGGTCCGCCGGGAGCGACCAGGTGCACGCGTCCAGTTCCTCGAGGAGCGAGAGGTCCACGGCCCCCTCCTACACGTCGACGACGCAGCGCGCGTCCCAGGTGCCCTCACGCTGCTTCACGGAGAGCATGGTGAGGGTGGCCCCCTTCACGTCGGTGCCGCGCTCCAGGTCCTCGCGCCAGGGCTCGCCCGAGGCCGAGCCCTTCCAGCGGTCGCCCGTCCTTTCGAGGGCGAAGCGCGAGAGGACGATCTTCTTGTCGGCGGCGTGGAAGAGCAGCAGGTTGAGCCAGCGAACGAGGGCGAGCTCCACGTCGGCCTCGTCGAAATCGAAGAAGACCGTCACGCTCGGCTTCACCGAGGGCAGGTCCGTCATGAGCGCGAACATCGCCTCCGCCGCGGCGCAGAAGGCGGCGGGAACGTCGGCGCCCCGGCCGTAGATGCCGAAGTCCGCGCCGTGCTCGAAGGTGCCGCGCGAAGCTTCCACCGGAGGCCCGCGGCGCCTAGCGCCTGTGCTTCGTCTCGCGGGTCTGCTCGTTGCCGATGGCATGGACGATGTCCTCCAGTTCCTCGGCCACGATCCCGAGCAGGTCGTCGACGGTCACGATGCCCGCGAGGTCGCCCTTCTCGGTCACCACGGGTATGCGGCGCACGCCCTGGCTGCGCATGAGCTTCAGCGTGTCGAGGCTGTCGTCCTGCTCGCGCGCCACGACGAACTTGTCGCCCATGATGTCGCCGACGGTGACGGTGCGGTAGTCGAGGTCCTCCGCCATCACCTCGACCACCATGTCGCGGTCGGTCACGATGCCCAGGGGCTTGTTGCCGTAGGTCGCCTTCGCGACCACGAGGCTGCCCACGTGATGCTCGCGCATGAGTCTCGCGGCATCGCCGAGCGGCATCTCGCGGTCGACGACCACCACCGTGCGGTTGCACGCTTCGCCAGTCTTCATCGCAAGGCCCTTTCGCGAGGGGTGGTAAGTCCATTCTCGGCAGGCCCCTGCCCCCCGCATTGACATGAGTCAACGTAGGCGCCCGTGCCGCACGGCCCGCGGTGACGGGCGGCGAATTCACGATCATTTGCCCTCGGTCATGATGCGGGCGCAGGGCCGTGGCATGCTGGAGTCGTGGCAGCAAGGGGGTTCGGAAAGTCCCCCCGGCTCCGGGAGTCCCTTTGGGGCACGTCGAGCGGGCCGGTCTCCCGATGATGGGGAGGCCATCAGGGGGGACTAACCGAACCCCCTTCCATTGGGCGAGGCAACCATGAATGCGGCGATCGGGCCGGGCGGATTGCGTCACGGCGACGTGCTTATCGTGGTGGATGTCCAGAACGACTTCGTGACGGGGTCGCTGGCCGTTCCGGGCGGGGCGGAAGTGATCGCGCCCCTCAACCGGTACATCCGGGAGTTCACGCGCGCGGGGCTTCGCGTCGTGGCCACTCGCGACTGGCATCCCGCGGCCCATTTCTCCTTCCGCGAGCAGGGTGGCCCGTGGCCGGCGCACTGCGTGGCCGGCACGGAGGGCGCCGCGTTCGCGCCGAAGCTGCGCCTTCCGGAGGACTTCTGGCTCGTTTCCAAGGCGACCCGCCCCTCCCGCGAGGCCTACTCCGCCTTCGAGGGCACGGATCTCGGCCTGCGCCTTGGCCGCATGCGCGCGAAGCGCCTCTTCGTGGGAGGCGTCGCCACGGACTACTGCGTGCTGCGCACCGTGCTCGATGCGCTCGGCAAGGGCTACGAGACCTGGGTGCTGGCCGACGCCATCCGGGCGGTGGACGCGAACCCCGGCGACGGCGAAATGGCGGAGGACGAGATGCAACGCGCGGGAGCGCACTTCGTGTGCTTCGAGGATCTCCAGCCCGAGGCGCAGGCGCATGAATGAGCGCCCCGAGTCGGACGCCGGGGGCGATGCGGGCGTCCTGCTCACCGACCTGTACGAGCTCACGATGCTGCAGGCCTACTTCGACGAGGGCCTGAACGGCACCGCTTCCTTCGAGCTCTTCATGCGGGCGCTGCCCAGGGGGCGCAACTTCCTCCTTGCGGCCGGCCTCGACCAGGTGGTCGATTACCTCGCCGGCCTTCGCTTCGCGCCCGGCGAGCTCGAGTGGCTGCGCGGCACGGGGCGGTTCTCGCCGCCGTTCATCGAATCGCTCGCGGGCCTGCGCTTCACCGGCGACGTGGACGCGATGCCCGAGGGGACGGCCTTCTTCGCCGACGAGCCCATCCTGCGGGTCACGGCGCCGCTGCGGGAGGCGCAGCTCGTCGAGAGCCGCGTGATGAACCTGCTCCACTACGAGACGCTCGTGGCGAGCAAGGCCGCGCGGTGCGCGCTGGCGGCGCCGGGGCGGCTCCTCGTCGACTTCGGCCTGCGCCGCGCGCACGGCGCCGAGGCCGGCCTGCTCTCGGCGCGCGCCAGCTACGTCGCGGGCTTCACCGGCACCGCGACCGTCGAGGCGGGCCGGCGCTTCGGCATCCCCGTCTTCGGCACCATGGCGCACTCGTACGTCCAGGTGCATGCCGACGAGTCGGCGGCCTTCGAGCGCTTCGCCCTGGCGCAACGCGGCAACGTGACGCTCCTCATCGACACCTACGACACCGAGCGCGCGGCCGGGCGCGTGGCCGCGCTGGCGCCCCGCCTCGCGGCCCGCGGGATCGCCATCAAGGGCGTGCGGCTCGACAGCGGCGACCTCGCGGCGCACGCGCGCCGCGTGAGGGCCATCCTCGACGCGGGCGGGCTGAAGGAGGTGACCATCTTCGCGAGCGGCAACCTCGACGAGTACCGCCTCGCGGAGCTGCTCGCGAGCGGCGCGCCCATCGACGGCTTCGGCGTCGGCACGCGCATGAACACGTCCGCGGACGCGCCCTACTTCGACTGCGCCTACAAGCTGCAGGAATACGAGGGCGAGCCGCGCCGCAAGCGCTCCGAGGGCAAGGCCACGTGGCCGGGCCGCAAGCAGGTGTTCCGCCGCCACGACGCGCAGGGCCGCCTCGCGGGCGACGTGCTGGCCCTCGCCGACCAGCCGGAGCCGGGCGAGCCTCTCCTGGCTCCCGTGATGCGTGGCGGCGCCGTCGTGGCCCCGCGCGACACGCTCGCCCGCGCGCGCGATCGCGCGCAGGCCCAGCTCGCTCGCCTGCCAGAAGCGCTGCGCTCGCTCGCGCCCGCCGGAGAACCCTATCCCGTGGTCGTGGCCGAGGGGCTCAGGAAGCTCGCGGCGGAGATCGACGCGAGGACGTAGGCGAATTACCCGGCCTGGGCGCCGATGCGACGGGCGACGGCCTTCTCGACCGTCGCCATGTCGTCGCCCAGCTCGGCGGCGTCGACGATGACGGCCGAGTCGATCTCGTCGGCGTCGAGCGGCTCGAGGGCGGCGATCTGCCGCTCCAGGACGGCGAGCCCGGCCTCGGAAGCATCGGTGGCGGCGCGCTCGCGCGACGCGACGCGCTCGCGCAGCGTCGCCTCGGGCGCGGCACAGGCCACCATCACGAAGGGCGCGCGGCGCTCCCGGGCGAGCTCGCGGAACATCTCGCGCCACGTGCGGTGCAGGAACGTCGCGTCCACCACGACGGGGTAGCCCGCGTCGAGGATGTCGCCCGCGAGCGCCTCGAGGCGCCCGTAGGTGAGGCGGTCCACCTCCGCGGTGTAGATCCCCTCGCCCGGCGCCGAGCGCGTCCTCGCGAGCGCCTCCAGCCCCTGCAGGCGCTTGCGCTCGACGTCGGAGCGGATGCGGATGGCGCCGAAGGCCTCCACGAGCCCCCGCGAGATCGTCGTCTTGCCCGAGCCGGAGAGCCCGTGCATCACGATGAGCGCGGGTTCCGGCGGCGCGGAGAGCGCCCACGCCAGCTCGAGGTGCCCGTGGTAGGCGCGCGCCGAGCGCTCGCGGTCGGCCGCGTCGATTCCCGGCTGGTGCGCCCGGATGCAGGAGACCTTGGCGCGCACCATGGCCCGGTAAACGAGGTAGAAGCGCAGCGCCGCGAGCCCGCCGAAGTCCCCCGTCTCGTCCAGGTAGGCGTCGACGAAGCGTCGCGCGAGGCGCGGCAGGCCGTGGTGGTGCAGGTCCATCGCCGGGAAGGCCACCTCGTTCATCGTGTCGATCCAGCGGAAGGCCTCGTTGAACTCGATCGCGTCGAAGGGCACGGGCCGGCCGTCGAGGAGCACCACGTTGCCCAGGTGCAGGTCGCCGTGGCACTCGCGCACGAAGCCGTCGTGCTTGCGCCGCGCGAAGATCCGCGCGAGGCGGTTGAACTCCCGCAGCGACCACGAGGCGAGCGCCTGGCGGATGGCGCGTGTCTTCTCGTCCGTGTCGACGAGCTCGAGCTGGGCGAAGTCGTCCACCGCGTCGGCCAGGATCTCCTCGGGCGAGCCGAAGACGCCACCGGGCCCGGCCCGGGCGGCGCTCGCGTGGAAGGCGGCCACAGAGCGCGCGAACGCGTCGACCTGCGCCGCCGTGAGCGACCCCGCCCTGGCGACCCGGTCGAGGAGCGCCTCCTGCGGGAAGCGGCGCATCTTCACCGCGTACTCGAAGGCAGGGCCGGTGCCGCCGATCGCCGGCGCGTCGGCCGAGCCGGTGACCGGAACGACCTCGAGGTAGAGATCGGGCGCGGTGCGGCGATTGAGACGCAGCTCCTCCTGGCAGTAGAAGCGGCGCGACTCGAGCGTCGAGAAATCGACGAATCCCAGGTTCACGGGCTTCTTGATCTTGTAGGCGTAGTCGCCCGCGAGCAGCACCCAAGAGATGTGCGTCTCGAGCAGCCCGACGTCCTTCGCGGCATGCGGGTAGCAACCCGGCCGCCGCAGCCGCTCGACGAAGCCCGCCGTGCCCGCCGATACGCTTCCCTCGGGCATGGTGCCCTCAGTGTTCCTCGATGTGGGGCACGTTGTCCTCGGCGGGCGCCGAGGTGTCCGGGTCGATCCAGTCGGACACTCCGATGTCGCGCTCGACCTCGGCGAGCTCCCCGGCCGCGTCCGTGACTTCCTCTTCCTCCTCCTCGCGCTGGTCCTCGATCGCCTCGATGAGCGTCCGGTAGGGACCGACCTCCGGCCCTCCGGCGAGGGGCTGTACCCAGAAGCCGTCGGGGCGCTCGACGACGCGGACGTCCTCGAGCTCCGCCACAGTGCCGGGGGCGACCGGCGTGCGGGGTGGGTGCGCCTGGCTCCTGCTGCGGTTCACATTGCCTCCATCGGTGGGATGCTTTCGTTTGCTGCCTTGGGAATCTCGGCGACCATCGCGTCGGTGGTGAGGATGAGGCCCGCGATCGACGCGGCGTTCTGCAGCGCCGTGCGCGTGACCTTGCACGGGTCCAGGATCCCCATCGCCACCATGTCGCCGTACTGGCCGTTCAGGGCGTTGAAGCCGAAGTTGTCGCTGCGAGCCAGCACCCGGTCGAGCACCACGGAGGGCTCCTCGCCGCTGTTGGCCACGATCTGGCGCAGCGGCTCCTCGAGCGCGCGCAGCACGATCGCGATGCCGCATTGCTGGTCGGGGTTGGCTCCGCGCAACTCGCCGATCCGCGCGCGGGCGCGAAGCAGCGCCACGCCGCCTCCCGGCAGGACACCCTCTTCCACGGCCGCGCGCGTGGCGTGCAGCGCGTCCTCGACGCGCGCCTTGCGCTCCTTCATCTCCGTTTCCGTGGCGGCGCCCACCTTGACCACGGCCACGCCACCCGCGAGCTTCGCGGCGCGCTCGCGCAGCTTCTCCTTGTCGTAGTCGCTCGTGGCGTCCTCGATCTGACGCTTGATCTCGGCGACGCGGGCCTTCACCTTCTCCGGGTCGCCGCCACCGCCGATGATCGTCGTGTCGTCCTTGTCGATCTCCACGCGGCGCGCGTGCCCGAGGTCCTCGAGCCTGGCGTTCTCGAGCTTCAACCCCGCCTCCTCGGCGATGACACGCCCGCCGGCAAGGGTGACGAGATCCTCGAGCGAGGCCTTCCTGCGGTCGCCGAAACCGGGCGCCTTCACGGCGCAGGTCTTGAGCACGCCGCGAAGCGTGTTCACCACCAGGGTGGCGAGCGCCTCGCCCTCGACGTCCTCGGCCACGATGACGAGGGGCTTGCCGGCCTTGGCCACCAGTTCCAGCACCGGCAGCATCTCGACGAGATTCGAGATCTTGCGGTCGCAGGCGAGGATGAAGGCGTCCTCGAGCACCACGCGCATCTTCTCGGCCGTGTTGACGAAGTAGGGCGAGAGGTAGCCGCGGTCGAACTGCATGCCCTCGACGACTTCCATCTCGCTCGCGAGGCCGGTGCCGTCCTCGACCGTGATGACGCCTTCCTTGCCGACCTTTTCCATGGCATTCGCCACGATCTCGCCGATCAGCGGATCGTTGTTGGCCGAGATCGTGCCCACCTGGGCGATCTCGGTGCGGGTCCCGCAGGGCCGCGCCATGCGCTTGAGCTCCGCCACCACCGCGTCGACCGCCAGGTCGATGCCGCGCTTGAGGTCCATGGGATTCATGCCGGCCGCGACGTGCTTCATGCCTTCCACCACGAGGCCCTGCGCGAGGAGGATGGCGGTGGTGGTTCCGTCGCCGGCCACGTCCGAGGTCTTGCTCGCCACCTCGCGCACCATCTGCGCGCCCATGTTCTCGAGCGGGTCGGAAAGCTCGATCTCCCTGGCGACGATGACGCCGGAATTGATGATGACCGGGGGGCCGTACGAGCGCTGCAGGACGACCGTGCGCGCCTTGGGTCCCAGGGTGCAGCGCACGGCCCGGGCCAGCAGGTTCACCCCTGCGACGATCTTCTCGCGGGCCTCATCGCTGAACACCACCTGCTTGGCGGCCATGGATACTGCCTCCTCACCAGTCCAACCTACGCCCCGGTCCTCCCGGAAAGTTGACCCGCATCAACGGGCGGCGCCTGCCGGGCTAGAAGTGGTGCTTGCCGGCGCTCACCCGCTTGGCCTGCGCGCCCTCGGTGGCCGCCACCTCGATGAACTGGACGGCGACCCCGGAGCCGAGGTCCTCGAAGCGCGGATGGACGACGTTGTCGCGGCTGAAGTAGAACTCGCTGCCATCCTCGGTCTGGATGAAGCCGAAGCCCTCCTCGGCGAACACCCGCGCCACCTTGCCGTGCCGCGGGGTCTCGTGGGCCTTCACGGAGCCGCGCGTCTCGCGCAGCCCCTCCTCGAGCCGCCGCCGCACCGCGCCGAACGCGTCGCGCGTGGCCACGTAGACGTCCTCGTCGTGCTTGAGCGAGGCCACCACCGGCTGACCCCCGGGCACGTGCACCTCGACCTTGACGCCGAAGTGCCTGCCCTGGTTCTGGTGCCGGTGCGACTCCTCGACGGTCACGCGGCAACTGGTGATGTGGGGATGGAATTTTTCGAGCTTCACCACCTTGTCCCGGATTCGCGTTTCAAGCGCTTCCGAAGGGGGCATGTCGCGGAAGGTGATCTGGAGTGCGCTTTGCATGGCTTGCTTTCCTCCCGTCACGTTGGAGTACCACGGGATACCGCCACAATTTCACCCTATCCCCCCGACCCGCCCTCTCATTGACGCCGGTCAAGCGGGAGGCTTCCGGGGAAGGCGCTATGGCCGCGACTTCGGCCGGCCCTCGGCGGCGACCCACGCCTCGATGTCGCCGATGAGCGCGGCGAGCGCCTGGTTGAACCCCCGCACGGCGCCGGGAGCGTCGTAGGAGGCGGCGGGCGCGGAACGGGTGAACGTGCAACGGGCGAGAGTGGCCCGGCTGGCGGCATCCACGAGCTCGGCCGTGACGGTGATCCGCGCCGCCCCCGGCTGCCCGGCGGCGTCGTGGTAGATCTCGTCGAGGTGCGTGTTGAGCCGCAGCCCGGCGCCCGGGGCCCCGCCCTCGAGCCGCGAAGCGAGCTGGCCATGGATGCTGCGCTGCGGCCGCTCGGTCCAGTGGTTGAACTGGTAGTAGGCGCGCACGCCGGGTGCGCGGCTGTAGGCGATGTCCTGCGTGTCGTAGAAGCTCGACGCCGACATCGGCGCCACGAGGACGGACGCGCCGGAACGCGGTGCCGCGCCCGGGGCGATGCCCGCATCCAGGACGAAGTAGCGCTCCGCCTCGCGGGGCCCCGGCACGGAGCATGCCGCGAGGCACGCGGCCAACAGGACGATCGCCATGGACTTCATCGCGGCTGCTCCCCGGGGCCGAGGCTTCCCTCGGCCGGCCCGTAGATGACCTGGCGCGGATCCCGCAGGCGGCCGGCGGCGGCGCCGAGGGAATCCGCCGCCGAACGCACCGCCCGCGCGGTGTCGCGCAGCTCCTCGTCCCCGCTGGCGAGGAGCGCTTCCGTCCGCTGCGAGAGCCGGTTCACGTCGGCGCTCATCCGGCGCACCGCCTCGCGGATTTCCGCGGCCGAGGCCGTGGCATCGGAACCCAGCGCCGCGTACCGCTCCGTGAGCGTGCGGGCATCGGCCTTGATGGAAGCGGCGAGGGCACGCACTTCGTCCGCGGCGCCGCCCACGGACGAGACCGCGGCATCGGCGCGGCGCGAGGCCCGGCGCAGGTTGTCGAGGCTCTCGGTGAAGGCGGCCACGTTCTCGGGCGTGAGGGTGGCGTTGAGACGCCGCATGGTCTCGTCCACGCGCTGCGCCACCTGCGTGAGCGTTTCCGAGATCTGCTGCTGGGGCGCCTCGCCCTCCTTGATCACCGGGTACGGCTCGTTGGCCGGCGCGTCGACGAGGAGCGGGCTGTCCTCCGTCGAGTTCGAGAGCCGCACCGTCGCGAGCCCCGTCACCAGGTGCCGCTCGGTCGTGGCGCTCGTGCTCAGCCTGACGGGGGTGCCCGGATCGACCGCGATGAAGACCTCGACGGCGCCCTTGCCGTTCGCCGAGAAGCGGAAGCCGGTCACCGATCCGACCTTCATCCCCCGCATCGTGACGTAGCTGCGGGGCTCGAGGCCCTCGAGCGAGAATCGCTCGAAGTAGATCTTGAACCGGTGGGCGTTCGCGCCCTCCCCGCTGCTGCGCAGCCACATGACCGCGGCGGCCAGCAAGGCGACCAGGGCGAGCGCGGCGACGCCCACGAGCGTGTACTTGGCTTCGGGTTCCATGGTCAGGCGCGGCTCGCGAAGTAGGCCTTCAGCCAGGGATCGTCCAGCCCGCGCACGTCGCTCACGGTGCCGTCCGCGATCAGGCGGCCGTCGGAGAGCGCGACGACGCGGTCGGCGATCGAGACGAGCATGTCCAGGTCGTGCGTCAGGAAGAGCACCGTGAGCCCCAGGCTGTCGGCCAGCGCGCGCAGCAGCCGGTAGAACTCGCGCGCCCCTACAGGATCGAGCCCCGAGGTCGGCTCGTCAAGGAAGAGCAGGTCGGGCTCGAGGGCGAGCGCGCGGGCGAGGCCCGCGCGCTTGCGCATGCCCCCGGAGAGCTGGGCCGGGAATTTCGTCGCGGCATCCGGGTGCAGCCCGACCATGGCCAGCTTGAATCCGACCAGCGGCGCGATGATATCCCTGGGCAGGGAGGTGTGCTCCACGAAGGGAACGGCGATGTTCTCGGCGAGGGTCAGCGACGAGAAGAGCGCCCCGTCCTGGAAGAGCACCCCGAAGTGCCGCCGCAGCTCGTTCATGGCCTCCGGCGGGGCTTGCCACACGTCGGTGCCGAGCAGCTCGATGCGGCCGGCGGTGGGCCGCACGAGGCCGATGATCTCCCTCAGGAGGACGGACTTGCCGCTGCCGCTGCCGCCGATCAGGGCCACCACCTCCCCGCGCCGCATGTCGAAGGAGATGCCGTCGTGCACGACCTGCCCGCCGAAGCGGGTGACGATCGATTCGACGCGGAGCACGCGATCCATTCAGATGTCCAGGCGCTGGAACGCGACCGCGAAGGCGGCGTCCAGGATGATGACCCACACGATGCACTGCACGACGGTGGAGGTGGTGTTGGCGCCCAGGCTGCGCGCGTCGCGGCTCACCTGCAGGCCCATGCAGCAGGCGATCGTGGCGACCACCGCGGCGAACACCGGCGCCTTGCCGAGGCCGATCACGAAGTGCCGCAGCTCGAGCGCGCTGTGCACGCGGTCCATGAAGACCTGCGGGGCGAGGTCCAGCTGCCACGTGCCCACCAGCAGGCCTCCCGCGATGCCCGCGACGTCGCCCACGAAGACGAGGAGCGGCAGCGCGACCATGAGCGCGAGGAGCCGCGGGATGACCAGCACCTGGATGGGGGAGAGCCCGAGGGTCGCGATCGCGTCGATCTCTTCCTCCACCTTCATCGTGCCGATCTGGGCCGTGAAGGCGGCGCCGGACCGGCCGGCCACGAGGACGGAGCTCAGGATCGGCGACAGCTCCCGGCAGATGCCGAGCGCGATCCCGTCGGCGACGAAGAGGGTGGCGCCGTAGCGCTGCGCCTGGACGCCGAGCACGTAGGCGATGACGACGCCGATGAGGAAGTTGACCAGCGCGACGATGGGCACGGCGTCCACGCAGACGGCCTCGAACTGGGACACCGTCTCGCGCCTGCGGAAGCGGGAGGGATCGCGCACGAGGTTGACCAGCTCCAGCGTCACGACGCCGACGAAGTCGACGTGCGACTTCAGCAGCGCGGTCACGGTCAGCGCGGCCGCACCGACGCGCTGCAGGAGCCCCAGGCGCATGGTGTGCCCCGAGGCGGGCGGCGTCAGCATGCGCTCGTAGACGAGCAGCAGGAGGCGCTCGTAACGCGGGTCGAAGCCGCGCCCGGAGACCGTCTCGCGCGTGCAGCCGATCTCGCCGAGGTGCTTGAGCAGGATGAAGCCCGCGGAGGTGTCGAGGGACTCGAGGCGGCTGCCGTCCAGGACGAAGCGCGAGCGCCCCCGCAGGTCCAGTTGCCGCAGCCGGCGCGCGATTGCCTCGGCGTGCGGAAGGCGCCAGGCACCGGACAGGTAGAGGACGTCGCTGCCGTCCTCCTCGCTGCGCTCGATCCAGTTCGAGGAAGGGAGGGTCTCGGCCATCGCAGGGAAAGCCTACCACCGAGCCGGGAGCGACGCAGGTCGCACTCCGGGTTGTGGCTCCGGCCCGTTCCCTTCGGTCACTTAACCTGCAAGGGGCGCAGGTTAGCCTCCGCCGCAATCCCGAATGCCTAGCCGCCTGTCACTGACAGGCCTCACATTCGGGATTGTCGATGGAGCAGAACTTCCCGGCCGCCTCGGCCGCGCCGTCGCCGGCCCCCTCGCCCATCGCGCCCAGGCCGCCGCCCAGCCCTCCGTGGGCCGGAACCGCGTTGAGCTCGCCGCCCTTGCCCGTGGACTTCTCGGCCGACGTGGCCGCCAGCGTGCGCAGGTAGTAGGTGGTCTTGAGGCCGCGCAGCCACGCGAGCTTGTAGGTGTCGTCGAGCTTCTTGCCGGAGGCGCCCGCCATGTAGATGTTGAGCGACTGCGCCTGGTCGATCCACTTCTGGCGGCGCGCGGCGGCCTCGACGATCCACTTCGGCTCCACCTCGAACGCCGTGGCGTAGAGGTCGCGCACCTCCTGCGGGATGCGGTCGATCTTCCCGATGGAGCCGTCGAAGTGCTTGAGGTCGGCCACCATCACGGTGTCCCACAGCCCCATCTTCTTGAGGTCGCGCACCAGGTGCTCGTTCACGACCGTGAACTCGCCCGAGAGGTTCGACTTCACGTAGAGGTTCTGGTAGTTGGGCTCGATCGAGGCCGACACGCCGATGATGTTGGAGATCGTCGCCGTGGGCGCGATGGCCACGCAGTTGGAGTTGCGCATGCCGTGCCTCGCGATGCGGGCGCGAAGGCTCGCCCAGTCCATCGACTCGGACATGTCCACCTCGACGTAGCCGCCGCGCTGCTCGAGGAGCAGGCGAAGCGTGTCCTGCGGGAGGATCCCCTTGTCCCAGAGCGAGCCCGCGTACGACGAGTAGCGGCCGCGCTCCTCGGCGAGCTCCGTGGAGGCCCAGTACGCGTAGTAGCACACCGCCTCCATCGAGCGGTCGGCGAACTCGATGGCCGCCTCCGAGGCGTAGGGCACCCGCAGCTCCTGCAGCGCGTCCTGGAAGCCCATGATCCCCAGGCCCACGGGGCGGTGCCGGTAGTTGGAGTCGCGCGCCTTCTTCACCGCGTAGTAGTTGATGTCGATCACATTGTCGAGCATGCGCATCGCGGTCGAGATGGTGCGCTTGAGCTTCTCGAGGTCGAACGTCTTGCCGCCGTGGCCGTCGTCCTTCAGGTGCGCGACCAGGTTCACGCTCCCCAGGTTGCAGACGGCGATCTCGGCGCCGTTGGTGTTGAGCGTGATCTCGGTGCACAGGTTCGACGAGTGCACCACGCCCACGTGCTGCTGCGGGCTGCGGATGTTGCAGGGGTCCTTGAACGTGATCCAGGGGTGGCCCGTCTCGAAGAGCATCGAGAGCATCTTGCGCCAGAGCGTGAGGGCCGGAACCTTGCGGAAGAGCTTGAGCTCGCCGCGCGCCGCCTTCTCCTCGTAGCGCGTGTAGGCCTCCTCGAAGGCCTTGCCCACCTTGTCGTGCAGGTCGGGGCAGTCCGAGGGCGAGAAGAGCGTCCACTCCCCGCCCTCCATCACGCGCTTCATGAAGAGGTCGGGGATCCAGTTCGCCGTGTTCATGTCGTGCGTGCGGCGGCGGTCGTCTCCCGTGTTCTTGCGCAGCTCGAGGAACTCCTCGATGTCGAGGTGCCAGGTCTCGAGGTAGCAGCAGACGGCGCCCT
>JBBIJT010000071.1:0-17948 GCA_037445795.1 Betaproteobacteria bacterium
CCCATGTCGAGGCTCACCTGCTGCACCTTGAGGCCGACGAGCTCCGAGACGCGAAGGCCGCTCGCGTAGAGCGTCTCGAGCATCGCCTTGTCGCGAAGCCCGAGGTCCGACTCCGCGTCGGGCGCGGCGAGGAGCGCCTCCACCTCCGCCTCGGAGAGCGACTTGGGGAGCGAGCGCGGCAGCTTCGGCGCCTCGATGTCGGCGGAGGGATCGTCGCCGCGCAGGCTCTCGCCCAGCGCGAAGCGGTAGAAGCGCCTGAGGGTGGACACGAGCCGGCCCGTCGTGCGCGGCTTCGCCTTCCTCGCCTCGACCTGCCAGGCGAGGTGGCGATGCAGGTGCGCGGGCCCCGCCGCGAGGAGGCCGACGCCCGGATCGGTGGCGAGCCAGGCGGCGAACTGCGTCATGTCGCGCCGGTAGCTGTCGAGCGTGTTGCGCGCGAGCCCGTCCGCGAGCCAGAGCGTGTCGCAGAAGCGCTCGATGAGGCGCAGGTCACCCTCTGCGGGCGCCTTCATGGGCCAGGAGCCAGCGCTTGATGGAGAGCTCGAAGCCCTCCTCGCGGGCGCCCATGAACCCGCCGAGGGAGCCGCCGGAGCCCACCACCCGGTGGCACGGGACGACGATGGGGATGGGGTTCGCGCCGCAGGCGCCGCCCACCGCGCGGGCGGAGGAGCCGATGGCCTTCGCGAGCTCGCCGTAGGTGCGCGTCTGCCCGGCCGGGATCTCGCGCATCGCCTCCCACACCGCGAGCTGGTGGCGCGTGCCCGAAAGCCTCAGGGGAAGGTCGAACTCGAAGGCCGGATCGTCCAGGTAGGCCTGCAGCTGCACGCAGGCGAGGTAGGCGACCGTGTTGCGCTTCGGCGCGAGCGCCGGGACTTCGGGCGAGAGGTAGCGTATGCCGGTGACGTGCGTGTCCGTGGCCGAGACGCCGACGGTGCCGAAGGGGACCCGGACGCAGGCCTGGAACGGCGCCACGGCTCAGCCTTCCCCCGCCAGCGAGCGGATCTTCGCCGCGAGGTCCGGCGCGAGGGCGATGCCCTCCCTCGCGATGCGCTCGCGGTTGGCGCGCCGGCGCTCGCCCGGAAGCCGCACGCCGGCATCGGCGAGCATCGCGGCGACGAGGGTCTCCACGCGCTCGAGGAAGACCTCGCGCCCCGCGAGGGCCCCGGGATCGATCGCGAGAAACGCCTGCCCGATGCGCGTGGGGCGCCCCGCCTCGACGAAGAAGCTGTCGGACTCGAAGCCGAATGCGGAACCCGACAGCGCGCAGACGAGGAGCTCGACGGCGAGCGCGAGCATCGCGCCCTTGGCGCCGCCGGCGGGCATCATCATGCCCTCGAGCCCCGCCTTCGGGTCGGTGGTCGGGTTGCCCTCCTTGTCGAGGGCCCAGCCGAGGGGGATGGCCTTGCCCTCGCGAGCGGCCACCATGAGCTTGCCGCGGGCCACCTCCGAGAGGCTCAGGTCGATCACCACGGGCGGCGCACCCCGGCGGGGGAAGGCGGCGGCGATGGGGTTCGTCCCGAAGAGGGCCCGCTTGCCGCCCCACATCGGCATCGCGGCCGGCGAGTTGCCGAAGGCGAGGCCCACGAGGCCCGCCTCGGCGATGGGCTCGGCGTGGTAGGCCGCGACGCCGAAGTGGTTGCTGTTCGCCACGGACGCGAAGGCCACCCCGTTCGACTTCGCGCGCGAGATCGCCTCGTGCACCGCGAGCGCGCAGGCCTCGAAGGCGAGGCCGCCGCCCGCGTCCACGAGGCACGCGCCGCCGCGCTCGCGAACGACCCGCGGCACGGCCGAGCCGGTGGCCCGGCCGTTCTTCACGTGGCCGCAGTACTGCGGGATTCGCGAGGCCCCGTGCGAGGCGATGCCGTCGAGCTCGGCCGCGACGAGCGCGGCGGCCGTGGCGGCGGCCATGGCGGGCGTGGCGCCGGAGCGCTCGAGCGCGCGGCGCATGAGGTCGAGAAGGGCTGCGGGTGCGAAGCGTTCGGTCATGGCGGGGCGGGCTTGGCGGATGTGACCCTGTGACGCAGCATCTGGATGACGAAGACGAGGGCGAGGAGCCCGACGCCGAAGGCGTCGAGGCTGTTCACCGGGATGATGACGAGCGTGCCGGACAGCACGAGCAGCGCGCGCTCGAACAGGTTCGTCTTCTTGAGGAGCCAGCCCTGCAGGCCCGCCGCGAGCGCCGCGATGGCCACGAAGATCAGGAAGACGACCCAGCCCACCTCGAGCCACGTGGCCCCCTTGGGCAGCTGCAGCAGCACGCCGGCGCCCAGGGGGTCCAGCACGAAGAAGAACGGCACCACGAACGCGGGCATCGTGTACTTCCACGCCTGCAGGGTGGTCTTGTACGGGTCGGCCCCGGTGATCGCCGCCGCGGCGAAGCACGAGAGCGCCGTCGGCGGCGACACCTCCGACAGCAGCGCGTAGTAGAAGATGAACATGTGCGCCGCGAAGTCGGGCACGCCCAGGGTGATGAGGGCCGGCGCGGTGATCACGGCGCAGATGATGTACGAGGCGGTCACGGGAACCGCGAGGCCCACGATCCAAACGGTGAGCGCCGTGTAGACGGCGGTGAGCGCGAGGCTGCCGCCCGCGTACTCGATCACGATCGAGGAGAACTTGAGCCCCAGGCCCGTGAGCGTCACCACGCCCACGATGATGCCGGCCGAGGCGCAGGTGGCCGCGACGTTGAGCACGCCCGTCGTGCCCGTCTCCATCGCCTTCACGAAGCGCTTCGGGTAGAGCGCGGTCTCGCGGCGGAAGAAGCTCACCACGAACGCCGTCACCGTCGCCCAGAAGACCGCGAGCGTGGGCGAGAAGCCCATGATCATGAACACGATGATCGAGGCGAGCGACAGGAAGTGGTACCAGTAGCGCTTGGAGAGCGTCCACGCGCTCTCGACCGTCTCGAACGCCGCCTGGCTCATGCCGTACTTGCGGGCGTCGAGCTCGACCATGAAGTAGAGGCAGAAGTAGTAGAGGATGGTGGGGATCACCGCCATCTTCACCACCTCGAGGTAGGAGATCTTGAGGAACTCCGCGATGAGGAAGGCCGCCGCGCCGAGCACCGGCGGCGAGAGGATGGCGCCGAGGCCGCCCGCGGCGAGGAGCCCGCCCGCCGCGGCCGCGTCGTAGCCGCTCTTCGCGAGCATCGGGTAGGCGACCGATCCGATGGTCACGGTCGTCGCCACGCCGGAGCCCGAGGGCCCGCCCAGCAGGAAGGACGACATCACGACCGCCCTCCCCGCGCTGGAGGACTTGCCGCCCATGAGCGAGAAGGAGAAGTCGAGGAAGAACTTCCCGGCGCCCGAGTACTGCAGGAAGGCGCCGTAGATGGTGAACAGGATGATGAGCGTGGCGGAGACGTCCACCGCGGTGCCGAAGATGCCCTCCAGCGTCATGTACATGTGGCCGACGAGCCGCGCGAGGTCGTAGCCGCGGTGCGTCCACGGGTGCGGCAGCCACGGCCCGGCGAACGCGTAGGCGAGGAAGAACGAGATCACGATGGGCATGATCCAGCCGGAGGTGCGGCGCGTGGCCTCCACCACGAGCACGATGAGCGCCACGCCGAAGACCATGTCCCACGTCTCGGGCATGGTATTGCGGTCCGTGAAGGAGTCGCCCTGCTGGACCATCCAGCCGATCACCACGACCGACAGGAGCGCGAGGACCACGTCGAACCACATGAGCCGGTGGCGGAAGCGCTTCGCCACGGGGAAGAGCATGAAGGAGAGGAACAGCACCAGCCCCACGTGGATCCCGCGAAGCAGGTCGGTGCGGACGATGCCGTAGGCCGCGTACAGGTGGAAGGCGGAGGTGCCCACGGCGACGGCCGTGAGGAAGACCGCCAGCCAGCCCTTGTAGCGGTTGAAGCTGCCTTCCTCCTCCTCGATGAACTCCTCGACCTTGTGGCGGACCTCCTCCGTCAGTCCGTCATCGATCAGCAGTTCTTCGTCGGGTGCTGCGGGCTGGTTCATGGCTCCTCCGGGGCGCCCTGTGCCGGGCGCTCGCGCCATTGTCCGCGAATCCCCGCCGGGGAGCGAGGGGGAGGAACGGAAATCGGCGGGGGGAGGGTGCGCCCCCCCCTGCTCCAGTCCCTAGGCGCTCTCGTAGAGGCGCGTGAGGACGAACTCGCGGTGGCCCAGGGCCTCGGCTGCGGTGAGCCGGCCGTTGGCCGTGCGGAACATGCAGTCGAGGAGCGCGTCGCCCGCCTGGTCGGGGCTCATTTCCCGGCGCAGCAGGCCCGAGACGTCCACGTCGACGTGCTCGCTCATGGTGCGCACCGTGCGCGGGTTGGCGCACAGCTTGATGACGGGGAGGATCGGGTTGCCGATCACGTTGCCCTGCCCCGTGGGGAAGAAGTGGACGACGAAGCCCGCCGCCGCGACGAGCGTCACCATCTCGGCCGCCGCCGACGACGAGTCCATGAACCAGAGGCCGGGGCTGGTGGGCTCCTCGGCCTTGTCGAGGACGCCGTCGATGAGGCACTTGCGGCCGATCTTCTGGATGTTGCCCAGCGCCTTCTCCTCGATCGTCGTGAGGCCGCCCTCGATGTTGCCCTTGGTGGGCTGCGAGTCGGAGAGGTCGCTCGTCTTGTGCCGCTCGACCAGCGCCTGGTAGCGGTCGAACATGAACTGGAACTTCTTGCGCACCTCGTCCGTGCGGCAGCGCGCCGCCACGAGGTGCTCGCCGCCCGTGAGCTCGGTGGTCTCGCCGAAGACGAGGGTCGCGCCGTGCGGGTAGAGCTTGTCGAAGGCGTTGCCGACGGTGGGGTTGGCGCCGCAGCCGGAGGTCGTGTCCGACTCGCCGCACTTGGTCGACACCCAGAGGTCCTTCAGGGGACGCTCCTCGCGCCTGAGCTCGCTCGCCCACTGCACGAATTCCTTCGCCTTCTTCGAGGCGCGCATGATCGTGTCGTGGTCGCCGTGCTGCTCGATGCCGAAGTACGCCACGGGCTTGCCGGTGGCGGCGATGCCGTCGGCCACCTTCTTCGCCCAGCCCTCCTCGATGCAGATCACCACGACGGCTGCCACGTTCGGGTTGCAGCCCGTGCCGATGAGCGTGCGGAAGTGCAGGTCGAGGTCGGCGCCGAACTGCAGCCGCCCGTAGGGGTGCGGCAGCGCCATCGTCCCCTTGATGTTGTTCTCCACCGCCAGCGCCGCCGCGTTGGAGAGATCGTCGACGGGCAGGATGACGACGTGGTTCCTCACGCCGACGCGGCCGTTCTCGCGCTTGTAGCCCCAGAAGGTTGCCTTGCTCAGGTCCATGGTGAGTTCCTCTACCAGCGCTTGGTCTTGATGTTGTGGACGTGGGCGTGCTCGCCCATGCCGATGGCGGCGACGACGCGCCCGATGTCCGTGCCGTACTTGATCACCGTGTCGCCCTTGGCGAGCGGCTTGATCGCGAGCTTGTGGCCGATGGGAATGTCGTTGGCGGCCTTGAAGGTGATTTCCTTGTCCTGGTCCATGATCCAGCCGGTGAGGGCCTGGCCGGCCTTCACGCCCTCGACCACCACCACGCCGACCGAATCGTTCTCGTCGTGCACTACGAAATGGATCATCTCGTCCTCCTCGTGCGGAACCGGCATGCTAGGCCGGGCTCTTCCGGCAGGTCAACTAGATGAGTTGCATGATATGCTGCCGCGATGCCCTCCCCCGCCCGCGCCCCCTCGCCCGCCGCCGCGCCGCCCGACCGCCCCCTCTACGAGGAGGTCCGCGCCGGCATCACCGAGGGCATCGCCGCGGGCCGCTGGAAGCCGGGCGAGGCCATCCCCTCGGAGGCGCGGCTCGCGTCGCAGTTCGGCGTGGCCATCGGCACCGTGCGCAAGGCCGTCGACGCGCTGGTGGCGCAGGGGGCGCTCGTGCGCCGCCAGGGCAAGGGCACCTTCGTCACCGCCCACGACGGCCGGCGGCTCATGTTCCACTTCTTCCACATCGTGGGGGCCGGCGGGTCGAAGGCCTACCCCGAGGTGCGCACGGTGTCGTTCGAGCGGGGCCGCGCCGGCGCGGCCGAGGCCGAGGCGCTCGCGATCGCCCGCGACGAGCGCGTGGTGCGCATCCGCAACCTCCTGTCGCTCGAGGGCCGGCCCGCGATCGTGGACGACATCACGCTTCCCGCGGCGCTCGTCCCGGGGCTCACGGAGCGCATCTTCGCCGGGCGGGACAACACGATCTACCACCTCTACCAGAGCCGCTACGGGATAAACGTGCTGCGCACCGACGAGCGGCTGAGGGCGACGCTCGCCGCCGGGGCCGTGGCCTCGCTCCTCGGCGTGCCCCCCGGCGCGCCGCTCCTGGAGATCCGCCGCCTCGCGCTCACCTTCCGCGACCGCCCCGTGGAGCTGCGCCTGTCGCACGTGAACACGGCCTCGCACGCCTACCACAACACGCTCGGCAAGGGCGAGGCGCTCTGATCCCGTGCAGACCGCGCTCCTCATCCTCCCCAACTTCGTGCTGATCCTCGCGGGGTTCGTGCTGGCGCGGATGTTCGACTACGGGCGGGGCTTCTGGGAGGGCCTCGAGAAGCTCGTGTACTTCGTGCTCTTCCCGGCACTGCTCCTCAGGTCGATCGCGATCTCGACGCTGGACCTCGCGAGCCTGGGCGTCGTCGTGGCCTGCGCCTGGGGCGTCATGATCCTCGGCATGGCGCTGGGGTGGCTCGCGCGGCCCCTGTTCCGGGTGGAGCCGGTCGTGGCGGCCTCGTGCTTCCAGTGCGCCTTCCGGTTCAACACCTACATCGGCCTCGCGGTGGCGGGCAGCGTGTTCGGCGCGCAGGGCGTGGCCATCGCCGCGGTCGTCTTCGGCACGGTCATCCCGCTCGCCAACTTCGGCGCCGTCGGCATGCTCGCGGCGCATGCGCGCACGAACTTCTGGCTCGAGCTCGCGCGCAACCCGCTCGTCGTCTCGACGCTCGCGGGCTTCGCGTGGAACCTCGCCGGCCTCGGCATGCCGGGCTTCCTCGACCAGACGCTCAACCTGCTCGGCTCCTCGGCGCTGCCGGCGGGGCTCCTTGCGGTGGGCGCGGCGCTGCGGATCGAGCGCGGCCGGGCGAGCCCCGTGGCGCACGGATGGTGGCTCGCCGTGAAGCTCGTCGCCATGCCGCTCGCGGCCCTGGCCTGCGTGCGGCTGCTGGGCATCGCCCCCGTCCCCGCCGGCGTCCTCGTCGTGTGGGCCGCGCTTCCCACCGCCTCCAGCGCCTACATCCTCGCGGTGCGCATGGGCGGCGACGGCCACTCGGTCGCCACGCAGATCACCGTGGGCACGGTCGTCTCGATGGCCACGATCCCCCTCTGGGTGGCGATCCTCGGCTGAGCGGGAACGGCGTTCCCTTCCCCGGTTGATCCCGGTCAACGGCCGCGAATGCCCGGGTGCCCCTCATGGTTCATCGCCGCCGGTTGCCCGCCCGGGCATCGGGGATGCGAGGGCCTCTCGGGCCGGGAGAACGTACATGACGATTCGCACACTGGTCACCCTGGTCGCGCTTGCGTCGGGTGCCGCTGCCGCCGCCGGGGCCGACCAGCCCGGCTGCAAGGACCACCCGCTGTTCACCCGCATGACGGGCTACCACATCTACCGCTGCGAGCAGGCCCCATTCGAGGCCCTCGCGGTGCTCGACGCGAAGGGAAAGGAGCAGAGCGTCGAGGGCCGGTTGACCTCGATCACGTACACGCTCGACGAGGGGCGGCCGCAGCCGAGCCGCATCCAGGTCGCGCGCAACTACGAGAACGCCCTGAAGCCGCTCGGTGGCGGCATCGTTTCCCAGGTCGACGACGGCGCGATGACGTACCTGCGCGTGACGAAGGACGGAGTGGAGGCCTGGGTCGTCCTGAACCTCTACAACACGCAGCAGTACGGCCTGAAGATCCTCGAGAAGGGAGGAATGGCCCAGGAGGTCACCGCGAACGCGGCGGCATTCTCCCGTGACATCAAGGCGACCGGCCACGTCGCCGTGTACGGGATCCACTTCGACACCGGGAAGGCGGACGTGAAGCCGGAATCCGAGCCGGCGCTGAAGGAGGTGGCCGCCCTCATGGCGGGGGACGCGCAGCTCAAGCTGCTCGTGGTCGGGCACACCGACGGCGTCGGCTCGCTGGAATCCAACATGAGGCTCTCCCAGGCGCGTGCGGAGTCCATCGTGAAGGCGCTGGTCGCGAGGGGTGTCGCCGCGGGCCGCCTGAAGCCCCAGGGCGCGGGGCCCATCGCCCCGGTCGCGACGAACCGGACGGACGAGGGGCGCGCCAAGAATCGCCGGGTGGAACTGGTCGAGCAGTAGCGGGGGCGGGCCGGCGCCGGCGTTCCGGCGGGTTAGGATGGCGCAATTGCCATCCGGAGCGCATCCATGAAGCTCGACGGCGAACGTGAAAGCGACAACGTCGAGGACCGCCGGGGCCTCGGCGCCACCGGCTCCATCGGTATCGGCACGGTGGTTCTCGCGCTCGTCGCCTGGTATTTCGGCATCGACCCGCAGACGGTCATCGACGTCGCGCAGGTGGCCGCCCCGGCGCCGTCGAGCCAGCCCGCGCAACCGGGTGCGCCGCGCGACGAGCTCACCGTCTTCGTCTCGAAGGTCCTCGCGAGCACGGAGGACACCTGGGACGGCGTCTTCCGCGACAGCGGCCGGGAATACCGCAGGCCCCGGCTGGTGCTCTTCTCGGGCGCCACGCCGTCGGCGTGCGGCACCGGCCAGGCGGCCATGGGCCCCTTCTACTGCCCCGGCGACGAGAAGGTGTACGTCGACCTCTCGTTCTACCGCGACCTGCGCGACCGGTTCCGCGCGCCCGGCGACTTCGCGCAGGCGTACGTGATCGCCCACGAAGTGGGGCACCACGTGCAGAAGCTGCTGGGCATCACCGCCAAGGTCGACGGCATGCGCGGGCGGGTGAGCGAGGCCCAGTTCAATCGCCTCTCGGTGCGCCTGGAGCTGCAGGCCGACTGCCTCGCCGGCCTCTGGGCGCACCGCGCCCAGCGCGAGCGCGGCCTGCTGGAGCCCGGCGACCTGGAGGAAGGCCTGAACGCGGCCGCGGCCATCGGCGACGACCGGCTGCAGCGCCAGTCGGGCCACGCCGTCGTTCCCGACGCGTTCACGCACGGCACCTCCGCGCAGCGCGTGCGGTGGTTCCGCACCGGGTTCGACGGAGGCGGCGTCAAGGCCTGCGACACGTTCGCCGCCCGCGACCTGTGAGGCCGGTGCCGCGGCGATCGACGCATGAGCGGCCCGCCCTCAACGGAACCGTCCCAGGGGCTGCGCGTCGGCGCCCCGGGATTCGCCAGGGCCAACGTCGCGCTCGCCATCGCGGGGTTCACCTGCTTCGCGCTGCTCTACGGCACGCAGCCGATCCTGCCGCAGCTCACCGATGAGTTCGGCGTCTCCCCCGCGACCGCCAGCCTGAGCGTGGCCGCCGGCACGGGGGCCATGTCCCTCCTGCTCATTCCGCTGAGCCTCTTCGCGGACCGGTATGGCCGGGAGCGGCTGATGCGGTGGGGGCTCGCGGGCGCGGCGACGTTCGCGTTCGCCTCGGCGGTGGCGCCGGATTTCGTCGTGCTGCTCGCGTGCCGCGCGGGCCTGGGCGCCTGCATCGCGGGCGTTCCGGCGGCCGCGATGGCCTACCTGGGCGACGAGATCGCTCCAGAGGCGCGCAGTCGCGCGATGGGCCTGTACATCGCCGCCAACGCGCTCGGCGGCATGTCGGGCCGCTTCCTCGTCGCGTTGGTCACGGGCTGGCTGGACTGGCGCTACGGGCTGGCCGCCATCGGGCTGCTGGGAACGCTCGCCGCCCTCGTCTTCTGGCGCCTGCTGCCCGCGGCGCGCCACTTCGCGCCCCGGTCGATGCAGCCGCGTGCCCTTCTCGCCGACATGCGCCCGATCCTCGCCGACCCGGGCCTGGCGATGCTCTTCGCGACGGCCTTCCTGATCATGGGTTCGTTCGTCGGCGCCTACAACTACCTCGGCTTCCGGCTCAACCAGGCGCCGTACGACCTGGGTCCGGCCGCGATCGGCTCCCTCTTCCTGCTCTACGCCGTCGGCAGCCTCACCTCGGCGTTGACCGGGCACGCGGTGGGCCGGATCGGCCGGCGGCGCATCGTACTCGCGATGAGCCTTTGCATGGCGCTGGGCCTCGTCATCACCCTGGCCTCCCCGTTGCCGGCCATCGTCCTGGGCCTCGCGGTATTCACCATCGGCTTCTTCGCCGTTCACACGGTGGCGAGCGGCTGGGTCGGGCGCCGCGCCGGGGCGCGCAAGGGGCTGGTCTCCGCCCTCTACCTCTCGAGCTACTACCTGGGCGGCAGCGTCATCGGCAGCGCCGCGGGCTGGCCCTGGAGCCACGGCGGCTGGCCGGGCGTGGTCGCCGCGCTGCTCGGCTGCGCGGGCGGAGTCGTCGCCATCGCCCTTTTCCTGCGCCGGCTCCCGGAAGAGTGAGCCGGGCGAGCACCCACTCCCGGGCGGGTGCGGCCTATTCGGGCACCGGATTGTGCGATCCGGCATAGGGGCCTCGCCGTGGCGGGGTTACGTTGGCGTCACGGAGGTGCCCATGGTTCGCGCCGCTTCGGTCTTCGCCCTGCTTGCCGTCGTCGCCCTCGGGGCGCGGGCGGGCGAGGACGTCGCGCCTCCGGCCAAGTCGCTGGCGCCCGCCAAGTCGGCCTTCGCGCTCCCCGCGTCCCCGGGCGTTCCCGGGCTGGAGCAGCCGTGGCGCATGGAGGAAGCGCTGGCCCCGCCGAGAACGCGTTGCCGCCTCGCGCTCTGCTACCAGGGCGCGGATGGGCAACTCGCCATCCGCGAGGCGCGCCAGTACATGCCGGCGGTCGAGGGGCTCACCGCCGAGGGCATTTCGCTTCGCTCCCGGCGCGTCACCTTCCGCTACAGCTTCTGAGGCGGGCGCGCAGGCGCGGAAAGGCCGGCCAGCTCCGGATCGTCGTCGGGCACGATCGAAAAGGCGGAAGCGACCTCGGGCGGGATCCGGACGGGCCGGCCGGTCGCGAAGTCGACGAAGGCCCAGCGCGTCTGCGCCGTCGCCACCACCTTCGCGTCGCCTTCGCGCCGGAACAGGAAGCGGCGCACGCTGGAGCTCGACTTCATTGCGGCCACCCAGGTGTCGAGGAGCAGGGTGTCGCCCAGGTGCGCGGGCTGGTGGTACTCGATGAAGTGCGAGCGCACGAACCAACCGGCCCCGAGGGCGCGGTAGGCCTCGAGCGTGAAGCCCTGCGCCGCCGAGTGCGCCGTGGCGACATCCTGCATCCAGCGCAGGTAGGCGAGGTTGTTGACGTGTTCGTTGACGTCGATGTCGCCGGCGGCGACGGGGATCCGGCTGCGGAAGATGCGGGGCATCGCGCGATTCTCGCAGACTCGGTCCGCCTTCCCGCCATCGGGGGCCGGAAATTGCCAAGTGGCCCCGGAAGGGCTATAAATGACCCATTGGTCATTTAGGAGCCGGCCCCATGGGAGCCCGCCTGCCCTCGCCCCGCTGGCAGCGCCGCCCGGACGCGCGTCCGCAGGAGCTGCTGGACGCGGCCCTGGGGCTGTTCGTCGAAAAGGGCTACGCCGCCACGCGCCTGGAGGAGGTCGCGCAGCGCGCGGGCGTGGCCAAGGCGACCCTCTACCTCTACTACGACAACAAGCTCGAGCTCTTCAAGGCCGTCGTCCGCCACGCGCTCGTCGAGCGCTTCGACGAGGTGGCCAAGGCGCACTCCGGCAGGGCGCTGGGCGCCCGCGAGCAGCTTTCGGGCATGCTCACGGCCTTCGTCGAGCGCGTGGCGAGCTCGTCGCTCTCCGGCATCCCCAAGCTCGTGATGGCCGAGTCGGGCAACTTTCCCGAGATCGCGCGCTTCTACCACGACGAGGTGATCCGGCGCGGCCGCGGCATGGTGCTCGCGGCGCTGAAGCGCGGCGCGGCGAGCGGCGAGTTCCGCAAGGTCGACGCGGAATACGCGTGGCGCATCGTGATCGCGCCGCTGCTCTTCGCCATCATCTGGAAGCACAGCTTCCAGCCCTTCGAGCCCGGGCCCCTGGACCTGC
Source organism: Betaproteobacteria bacterium (assembly GCA_037445795.1). Taxonomy (GTDB): domain Bacteria; phylum Pseudomonadota; class Gammaproteobacteria; order Burkholderiales; family Usitatibacteraceae; genus FEB-7. The sequence continues at coordinate 12,007 of JBBIJT010000071.1, forward strand.
GGCGCCACCTGGAGGCGCAGCTGGACCTGCTCTTCAACGGCCTCGCGGCTCCGCAGAAAGCGAGGACACGCACGTGAACAGGAAACTCATCGCCCTGCCCGTCGCCGTCGCGGCCCTGGCCGCCGGCGCCTGGTGGTGGAAGGACGGCGGCACCGTGCACAAGGGCGACCTCGTCCTGCACGGCAACATGGACATCCGCCACGTCGAGCTCGCCTTCAACGCGAGCGGCCGCATCGCGCAGGTGCTCGCGCGCGAGGGCGACCGCGTCGCGAAGGACCAGGCGCTCGCGAGGCTCGACACCACGCGGCTCGAGCTGCAGCTCGCGCAGGCCGTGGCCCTGGCGGCCGGCCAGAAGAGCCAGGTCGCCAAGCTCAGGGCCGGCTCGCGCCCCGAGGAGATCCGGCAGGCGGCCGCGCAGCGCGACGCGGCGCGCGTGGCGGTGGAGGACGCGAGCCAGGTCTACCGCCGCCAGGTCGACCTCGTCGAGCGCAAGTTCGTGCCGCAGCAGCAGGCCGACAGCGCGAAGAACGCCCTCGACGCCGCGCGCGAAAGGCTCAAGGCCGCCGAGGAGGCGCTGCGCCTGGCCGAGCTCGGGCCGCGCAGGGAGGACGTCGCCGCCGCCGAGGCCGCCCTCGCCGCGCAGGACGCCGCGGTGGCGGCGCTCCGGCACGACATCGCGGAGGGCGAGCTCAAGGCGCCCGCCGACGGCGTCGTCGAGAAGCGCATCCTCGAGCCGGGCGACATGGCCACGCCGCAGAAGACGGTGTTCACGATCGCGCTGGCGGACTCCGCCTGGGCCCGCGTCTACCTGCCCGAGACGGCGCTCGGGCGCGTGCCGATGGGAGCGCGGGCGGCGATCACCACCGACAGCCATCCCGACCGCAGGCAGCCGGGCTGGGTGGGCTACGTCTCGCCCACGGCGGAATTCACGCCCAAGACGGTGGAGACCACGGAGCTTCGCACGAGCCTCGTGTACCAGGCCCGAGTGTTCGCCTGCGACGGCGCGGCCGGTCTGCGCCAGGGCATGCCGGTCACCGTGACCATCGCCCTCGACCAGCCCGCCTCCGCCGCGAATCCCTGCCCCGGCGCGAAGTGATGGCCGCCGACGCCGTCCTCGAGGCCGAGGGGCTCGCCAAGGCCTTCACCGCCGGCGGCCGCCGCGTCGTGGCGCTCGATGGCGTCAGCCTTCGCGTGCGCGCGGGCATCGTGACCGGCCTCATCGGCCCCGACGGCGCCGGCAAGACGACCTTCATGCGCCTGGCCGCGGGGCTGCTGCTGCCCGACGGCGGGCGCATCGCGGCGCTGGGACTGGACGCGACGCGCGACTCGCTCCGGGTGCAGGCGTCGCTCGGCTACATGCCGCAGCGCTTCGGCCTGTACGAGGATCTCTCCGTCGCCGAGAACCTCGACCTCTACGCGGACCTGCAGGGCGTGCCGCGCGAGGCGCGCGCCCCGCGCTACGCGGAGCTCATGCACATGACGGGCCTCGCCCCGTTCACGAAGCGCCTGGCCGGGCGCCTGTCGGGCGGCATGAAGCAGAAGCTGGGCCTCGCCTGCACGCTGCTTCGCGCGCCGCGCCTGCTGCTGCTGGACGAGCCCACGGTGGGCGTGGACCCGGTGTCGCGCCGCGAGCTGTGGGCCATCGTGGACCGCCTCGTGCGCGCCGAGGGCATGAGCGTGCTGCTTTCCACCGCCTACCTCGACGAGGCCGAGCGCTGCGCCGAGGTGGTGATGATCCACGAGGGCCGCATCCTCGAGCAGGGCCCGCCCTCGGGGGTCAGCGCGCGCATGGCCGGGCGCACATGGGCCGTCTCGCGCGCGGGCATGCGCCACCGCGACCTGCACGCCGAGCTCGACGGCCGCCCCGGCATCGTGGACGCGCTGGTGCAGGGCGAGCACGTGCGCCTCGTGGCCGCCGGCGCGCAGCTTCCGGCCGAGGTCGCTGCCATGCCGGGCCTGGTGGCGCGCCAGGCGCCGCCGCGGTTCGAGGACGGCTTCATCGACCTGCTGCGCAGGCAGCCGCACGGCGCGCCGCATGCCGTCCGGATGGACGGCGCGGCCGCCCGGCCGGACGCCTCCGCCGACCCGGTCGTGATCCGGGTGCAGGGGCTGCGCCGGCGCTTCGGCGAATTCTGGGCGGTGGATGGCGTGGACCTCGAGGTGCGGCGCGGCGAGATCTTCGGCCTGCTGGGCGCCAACGGCGCCGGCAAGACCACGACCTTCCGCATGCTGTGCGGGCTGCTGCCGGCGAGCGGCGGCCACCTCGAGGTGGCCGGCCTCGACCTGCGCCACGCCGCCTCCGCGGCGCGCGCGCGCATCGGCTACATGTCGCAGAAGTTCTCCCTGTACGGGAACCTGAGCGTCACGCAGAACCTGGAGTTCTTCGCGGCCGCCTACGGGCTCTCGGGCGCGGCGCGCTCGGAGCGCCTGGCCTGGGCGCTCGAGGAGTTCGAGCTGGCCGACTTCGGCGGCCAGCTCGCCGGGGACCTTCCGCTCGGCTACAAGCAGCGCCTGGCGATGGCCTGCGCGCTCATGCACCGGCCCGGGATCCTCTTCCTCGACGAGCCGACCTCGGGCGTCGACCCGATCGCGCGCCGGGAGTTCTGGAAGCGCATCAACGCGCTGGCCCGCGAGGGCGTGACGGTGCTCGTGACGACGCACTTCATGGAGGAGGCCGAGTACTGCGACCGGCTGGCCATCATGGCCGCGGGCCGGATCCTCTCCACCGGCGAGCCGGCGGCGATCAAGGCCGCCGCCCGCACCCCCGCCAACCCCGAGCCCAGCCTCGAGGACGCCTTCATCGCCCTGGTCGAGCGCCCCGCGGAGGCGGCGTGAGCGGCGCGCGCGGCGGCGCCGGGATGCGGCTCAGGGGCCTCCTGCGCAAGGAGTTCCTGCAGATCGTGCGCGACCCGAGCAGCATCGCCATCGCCTTCCTGATGCCGATATTCCTGCTCACGCTCTTCGGCTACGGCGTGTCGCTCGACGCCGACCACGTCCCGATCGCGCTCGTGCAGGACGCGCCCTCGCGCGACGGCGCCGACTTCCTCGCCTCGATCAGGGGCACCCACTACTTCGCGCCGCGCGAGGCCGCCTCCATGGCCGAGGCGGAGCGGCTGCTCCGCGAGGGGAAGGTGAACGGCATCGTGCGCCTGCCGGCGGACTTCCCGCGGCGGCTCCGCGAATCCTCGGGCGCGCCCATCCAGGTCGTGGTGAGCGGCGTGGACGCCAACACGGCGCGCCTCGTCCTGGGCTACGTGGAGGGCGCGTGGGGCACGTGGCTCTCGTCGCGCGCGGCACGCCTGGGCCAGGAGGCGAGCTCTCCCGTCGGCCAGCAGACGAGGATCTGGTTCAACGCGGAGCTGCGCAGCCGCAACTACCTCGTGCCGGGCCTCGTGGCCATCATCATGACCCTCATCGGGGCGCTGCTCACCGCGCTGGTGATGGCGCGCGAGTGGGAGCGCGGCACGATGGAGGCGCTCCTGGTCACGCCCGCCAGCATGACCGAGGTGCTGCTGGGCAAGCTCGGCGCCTACTTCGTCCTCGGGACCGGGGGCATGTTCCTCACCGTCGGGCTGGCCGTGTGGCTCTTCGATGTGCCGCTTCGCGGCTCGTTCTGGGTGCTGTGGGCGTGCTCGAGCCTGTTCCTGCTGGCCGCCCTCGGCATGGGCCTCACCATCTCGACGCTCGCGCGCAGCCAGTTCGTGGCCGGCCAGGTCGCCATCATCACCACGTTCCTCCCCGCCTTCCTGCTCTCGGGCTTCATCTTCGACATCGGCAGCATGCCGCCCGTGGTGCAGGCGATCACGCACGTCATCGTGGCGCGCTACTTCGTCGCCATCGTGCAGACGCTCTTCCTCGCCGGGGACGTGTGGGCGGTCGTCGTTCCCAACGCGCTGGCGCTGGCGCTCCTGGCCGCGGCCTTCCTCGCGATCACCTGGCGCAAGTCGCGCAAGAGGCTCGACTGAGATGTGGTGGCGCATCCTCGCCCTCGTCCGCAAGGAGTTCCTGGCGCTGCTCAAGGACCCGAAGAGCCGCCTCGTGCTCGTCGTCCCGCCGCTGGTGCAGCTGCTGGTGTTCGGCTACGCCGCCACCTTCGACCTGAGGCAGGTCCCCATCGCCGTGCTGGACGAGGACCGCGGCAGCGCCTCGCGCGAGCTGCTGGCGGCCTTCGGCGGCGACGCGACGTTCGTGCAGGTGGCCCGGCTTCGCTCGGAGGACGAGATTGCCCCGCTGGTCGACCGGCGAAAGGTGCTCGCGGTGATCCGCGTCGGCCCGCGCTTCACGGACGACCTGCTCTCGGGGCGCCCCGCGCCCCTGCAGGTCATCATCGACGGGCGCAACTCCAACACCGCGATGATCGCGCTCAACTACGTGAGGAGCGTCGTCGAGCGGTTCAACTCGGACTGGATCGCCGCGCGCGGGCTGCAGGCGCCGCCGGCGCGCCTTGAGACCCGGGCGTGGTTCAACCCGAACCTGGAGAGCCGCTGGTTCTTCATCCCGGGCATCGTGGGCATGCTCACGCTGGTGGTCACGATGCTGGTCACCGCGCTCACCGTGGCCCGCGAGCGCGAGCAGGGCACCTTCGACCAGCTCCTGGTGACGCCGCTTCGCCCCGGGGAGATCCTCCTCGGCAAGACGGTGCCGGGGTTCGTGATCGGCATCCTGCAGGCCACGCTCATCATGGTGGTGGCGCGGGCGTGGTTCGGGGTGCCCTTCCTCGGAAGCCTCGCGGCCTTCTACGCCGGCCTCGCGCTCTTCCTGCTCTCGGCCGTCGGCGCGGGCCTGCTCATCTCGTCGCTTTCGGCCACGCAGCAGCAGGGCCTGCTGGGCGCCTTCCTCTTCATGGTTCCCGCGGTGATCCTCTCGGGCTTCGCCACGCCCATCGCCAACATGCCCGAGGCGGTGCAGCTCGTCACCTACGTCGACCCGCTGCGCTACTTCCTGGTCATCCTGCGCAAGGTGTTCCTCGAGGGAGCGGGATTCGCCCTCGTCGCCGACCAGCTCTGGCCCATGGCCGTGATCGGCGCGGTGACGCTCAGCCTCGCGAGCTGGCTCTTCCGGCACCGGATGTATTGAGCGGCTTCCGATGAGGTAGTCTCTGCCCATCCGCCCCGACCTGAGGAGACGACCATTCTTCGCCGAACCGCGCTTGCCCTGCTGGCCGCCGCCGCGCTGGCCGGCTCCCCGATGGCGCTCGCGCAGAAGGCCGGCGCGCCGGCGCGCGACCGGATCGTGATGCAGGTGACCGACGCGGATCCCGCCCGCTGGGTCCTCGCGCTGTCCAATGCGAGGAACGTGCAGGCCGAGCTCGGCAAGGGCAAGGTCGACATCGAGATCGTCGTCTACGGCCCCGGGATCGACATGCTCAGGCTGGAGTCGGTCGTCGGGCCGAACGTGGCCGAGGCGCTCGCCGCGGGCGTGCGCATCACGGCCTGCGAGAACACGATGATCGGCCACCACATCGCCAGGGACGACATGCTGCCGGGCATCGGCTACGTGAAGACCGGCGTCGTGCGGCTCATGCGGCTCCAGCAGGAGGGGTACGCCTACGTGCGGCCGTGAAATGAACAAAGGGCCGCGCGAGGCGGCCCTTCGTGCTTCCCGGCGATGCCGAGGGGCTCACTCCTTGGCGGTCTCTTCCACCGGCGGCAGCACCTCGCGGTCGGCCACGGCGGAGAGCTTCTCGCGGATGCGCGCGCTCTTGCCCGAGCGGTCGCGCAGGTAATAGAGCTTGGCGCGGCGCACGTCGCCGCGGCGCTTGATCTCGATGGAGGCCACGGAGGGCGAGTAGGTCTGGAACGTGCGCTCCACGCCTTCGCCGCTGGAGATCTTGCGCACGATGAACGAGGAGTTGAGGCCCTTGTTGCGCTTGGCGATGACCACGCCTTCGTAGGCCTGCTCGCGCTTCTTGTCGCCTTCGACGACCTGCACCTTGACGATCA
>JBBIJT010000072.1:0-17320 GCA_037445795.1 Betaproteobacteria bacterium
GCCCGATGATGGAGGAGAACCTGCGCCGGGCGCTGCTGCTGTCGCGCGGCGACCCCATGGTCTTCGTCACGCGTCCCATCAGCGCCACGCTGCTGGTCCTCTCCTTCATCCTCCTCCTGATCGTGATGGCGCCCGCCGTCCGCAAGAAGCGCGAGGAGGCGTTCGTCGAGGATTGAGTCTCCCGGTCCGGTCGCGGAGACGCCGCCGGGCGACTTCCGGTGACGGTTTGCGTCACTGTTGGCTTGGCTGAGGCAGCCCTCGCGCCGTCGGCTGGCGTCATCGCGGAGGATTCCCCCGCAGGCAGGCTGCCGGCGGCCGCTGGCACGCCGGTTGCAGTGACACCCGGAATTGCACTAAGGTGCTCGGCAGTTCGGGCGCACATCCGGGAGGCACCATGAAGAAAGCCGAGCACGGCTTCACGCTGATCGAACTGATGATCGTCGTCGCGATCATCGGGATCCTGGCGGCCATCGCGATTCCCGCGTACCAGGACTACATGGTGCGCGCGAAGGTGACGGAGCTGGTCAACGCCGCCGGCGTCTGCAAGACGTCGGTCGGGGATTACTACCAGACCAAGGGCGTGATGCCGCCTGACGCGACCGCCGCCGGCTGCACGAACCAGTCGACCGCCAACGCCGCGCCGGCCGCCGTCGCGGCCACCGGCATCATCTCGATGAACGCGGTGGGCTCCCTCGCCATCCAGCTCACCGGCGCGGGCAGCGGCACCGTGCTCGCCTACGCGCCGCTCGACGACACGGGCGCGCTCGCCGCGGGGGGCGCCCCGATCGCCGCCTGGAACTGCACCGCCGCCAAGTCGGGCAGCACCATCAACCCCAAGTTCCTGCCGGCGAACTGCCGCTGATCCCCGCGGCTCCCGGCGCTACGGGCCGAGGCGGGGCGCCGCCTTCATCAGCTCGCCGAGCTCCCGCGCGTAGAACTTCGCGTTCCCCGTGGTGCCGTGCCCCGAGGTGTTCTCGCTCGCGGGGATGAGCAGCACGCGGCCGTTCTTCACGCGCTTGATCTCGCGGTCGAGGTGCCCCAGCTCCGGCGGGTTGCGCTCGTCGTCCGCCGCGTTGATCGCGAGCACCGTCGCCTTGACGCGGTCGAGGCCGGGCGACGGGTTGTAGTCGCGCGAGGAGTCCCACTGGTAGAGGACGTCGTTCGCGTCGGCCGTGAACGGCGCCGCGAGGCGCGCGTCGAGCAGCTTGTCCGCCTTCTCGCGCGTGGGCGCGGCCTTGTAGAGGGCCTGGTTGCCGCCGTTGGTGGCGATGGCGAAGAACACGGAGGCGAACTTCGCGCTCCTCGGCTGCTGCGTGTACTCGCCGCCCTTCCAGTCGGGATCGTTGCGGATGGAGTCGGTGATGAGGCGGCGCATCATCCAGTTGCGGCTCGACATCTCCGTCGGCAGGCACGCCATGGGCACCGCGATGTCCATGAAGTCGGGATACTTCGTCGCGAAGATCCACGTCTCCATCCCGCCCATCGAGTTTCCGATGACCAGGCGCACGCGCTTAACCCCGAGGTGCTCGGTGACGAGGCGGTGGTGCGCGTCCACCATGTCCTCGTAGTTGTAGCGGGGGAAGTTCGTGCGCAGGCCGTCGGAGGGCTTGGCGGATTTCCCGTGGCCCACGGTGTCGGGAATGATGATGTAGTGGCGCGACGCATCGAACGGCTGCCCGGGGCCGAAGAGCTGCCCCGCGAAGGCGGGCGTGAGCATGGACGCGCCGGATCCCGCGGTGCCGTGCAGGACCAGCACGGGCTCGCCCGAGGGCTCGCCGATCGTGCGGTAGTGGACCTTCATCTCCGGCATCACCTCGCCGGTGTGGAAGCGGAAGTCCTTCGCGACCCAGGTGCCTTCCTTCGGCGCCGGGTAGTCCGCGGCGAAGGCGGGAAGGGCAGCCAGCGCGGCCGCGAGGATCGCTCCGACCAGGCGCGGGAAGAGGGCCGCGCTCATTTCGCCACCGCCGCGGCGGCCCGCGCGTTCTGCGCGCGCCGGATGATGCCGTTGTAGGCCTTGCCCGGGTAGGGCGGCGTCGAGCCCAGCTTGTCGAAGCCGGGGATCGTCTCCATGAACTTCACCATGCGGGTGCGCATCTCCCTGTCCGGCAGCGGGCCTCGCAGCGCGCCGATGTTCTCCGCCTGGTGGTCCGGGTTGCTGGTGGCGGGGATGGCGACGGTGATGGCCGGGTGCGAGATCACCCACTTCAGGAAGAACTGCGCCCAGTTGGCCGCGCCGATCTCCTTCGCGAAGTCGGGCAACGGCCGGCCTTCCACGAGCTTGAAGAGGCGCGCCTTCTCGAACGGCATGTTGACCTGCACCGCGACCCCCTTGTCGAGGGCGGCGGGCAGGATGCGCTCCTCGGCGTTGCGGATGGCGATCGAGTAGTGCACCTGCACGAAGTCGATCTGGCCCTGCTCCACGTACTGCGCCAGCGCGTTGAAGTAGGGCAGCTCGTGGTGGGTGACGCCGAAGTAGCGGATGCGGCCTTCCTTCTTCCAGTTGGCGAGGACGGGGAGGATCTGGTCCACGTTCACCAGGCTGTGCACCTGCATCACGTCGATCCTGTCGCGCCAGAGGCGCTGGAGCGACTGCTCGAGGCTCCTGCGCGCGTGGCTGTCGTCGGCCAGGAACTCGCCCGTCGACCAGATCTTGTTGGTGATGAACATCCTGTCGTTGATGTTCATGCCGGTCGCGAAGTCGCCGACGCTGATCTCGCCCGTGCCGTAGAGGGGCGAGGTGTCGATCACGCGGCCGCCGCCTTCCCAGAAGCGCCTGAGCACCTCGCGGATGTTGTCGCGCGGCTGGCCGGGGACGAGGTCGAAGGTGAGGTAGGTGCCGAGGCCCACGGCGGGGATCGCTTCCCCGGTGCGTGGGATCTTCTTCATGACGATGTCGGCGGACTGGGCGTGGGCGCTGCCGCCGGCGAGGATCATGGGCGGCACCGACGCGGCGGCGGCGGCGAGGCCCGCGGTCTTCATGAAGTCGCGTCGGGTCAGGGAGGTGGCGGCGTTCTTCTCCGGGTTCATGGCTTCTCCGTGGCGTGGAATTCGGGACATCGGCCCGGTCGTCGCGCGTGCGCTCCATTGGCGCCGTCCCGGGGCGAAGGCATAAGATGCCAGCGTCGGCCGTCCGGATCACCCCCCCATTGGAAAATTTCATCGCTCCCGCCGTCGACTTCGTGCGCCAGCACGAAGTCTGGGCGGCGCCGATCGTGTGCGCGCTGGCGTTCGCCGAGTCGCTCGCGCTTGTCTCGCTCGTGATCCCGGCGTGGGGCGTGCTCGTGGCCGTCGGCGGGCTGGTGGGGGCGGGGGCCGTCGACTTCGTCCCGGTTTGGGTTGCCGGGTCGGTCGGCGCCGCGCTGGGAGACTGGGTTTCCTACGGCATCGGATGGCACTACAAGGACCGCGCCCACCACCTCTGGCCCCTCAGCCGCTACCCGGACATGCTGCCCCGGGGGGAGGCGTTCTTCCGGCGCTGGGGGGCGCTTGGCGTGGCCCTGGGCCGCTTCTCGGGACCGCTGAGGGCGACGGTGCCGCTCGCCGCGGGGATCTTCGAGATGCCCTGGCTGCCGTTCCAGGTCGCCAACGTCCTGAGCGCGTTTCTCTGGGCGGGGGTTCTGCTGGCCCCGGGAACGCTCGGGGTCGCGTGGCTGCTTTCGTAGCCCGCCGCATACCCCCCCTCGGCATTCTCGATTCCGGTTGATGCAGGTCAGGCGGGCTCGCGGGGCTGGTCCTAGATTGGGCTAGGAAGTCGAACGGGACTTCCGCCCGCAAGGAGAGTCCACCATGGTCCACATCGTCATCATCGGCGCCGGCCTGGGCGGCATGCCCATGGCCTACGAGATGCAGGAGCAGCTCCGTCCCGGCGACAAGCTCACCGTCGTCGGCAACGGCCCCAATTTCCACTTCGTCCCGTCCAACCCGTGGGTCGCGGTGCGCTGGAGGAAGCGCGCCGAGATCGAGTTTCCGGCCGCGGAATACCTCGGCAAGAAGGGCATCGCCTACAACCCCGCGGGGGCGAAGCGCGTGCATCCCGAGAAGAACCAGGTCGAGCTGGGCGACGGCACGATGCTCGACTACGACTACCTCGTCATCGCCACGGGCCCCAAGCTCGCCTTCGACGAGGTCGAGGGGCTGGGCCCGGAGGGGCACACGCAGTCCGTCTGCCACGTCGACCACGCGGAGAAGGCGGCCGCCGCCTGGGACGCCTTCGTGAAGGACCCCGGCCCCATCGTCGTGGGCGCGGTGCAGGGGGCCTCCTGCTTCGGCCCGGCCTACGAGTTCGCCTTCATCATGGAGACGGACCTGCGTCGGCGGAAGATCCGCGACAAGGTCCCCATGACGTTCGTGACCTCCGAGCCCTACATCGGCCACCTCGGGCTGGGCGGCGTGGGCGACTCGAAGACCATGCTCGAGTCGGCCATGCGGGACAAGCACATCAAGTGGATCTGCAACGCCAAGGTGACGAAGGTCGAGGCGGGCACGATGCACGTGACCGAGCAAGACGAGGAAGGCAAGCCGAAGAAGGAGCACAAGCTGCCGTTCCGCTTCTCGATGATGCTGCCCGCGTTCAAGGGCATCGACGCCGTGTTCGGCATCGAGGGGCTCACCAATCCGCGCGGCTTCATCCTCATCGACGCCAACCAGAGGAACCCGAAGTACCGCAACGTCTACGCGGTCGGCGTGTGCGTGGCCATCCCACCGGTGGAGCCGACCCCGGTTCCCACGGGCGCGCCCAAGACGGGCTACATGATCGAGTCGATGGTCACGGCGACGGCGCACAACATCCGCTCCGAGCTCGACGGCAAGGCCGGCGTCGAGAAGGCGACCTGGAACGCCCTGTGCCTCGCGGACATGGGCGACACCGGCATCGCCTTCGTGGCGCTTCCGCAGATCCCGCCGCGCAACGTGAACTGGTTCTCCGAGGGCAAGTGGGTGCACCTCGCCAAGATCGCCTTCGAGAAGTACTTCATCCGAAAGATGAAGAAGGGAACCTCGGAGCCGTTCTACGAGAAATACGTGATGAACATGCTGGGCATCGCGAAGCTGAAGAAGTAGCGCGGCCCCCGCAACGGGAAACCGGCTCGAAGGGGAAGGCGATTTCGGCTCGCGGCGGGGCCGCGGCTCGGGTTTCATGGCATCGCTGCACGAACGGGGCCCGCCCGCGGCGGGCCCCTCATCCATGACCCGTTCCGATCGAGAGGTGACCGTGAGAACCGTACTTCGCCACGCCGCGGCCTGCGCCGCGCTTACCGCCCTTTTCGTCCTTCCCGCCTATGCCGAAGGCACGCCCAAGGCCCCGCCCGGCGAGAGCAAGCCCGCCGCGGGCGAGCCGAAGCCGGGCGCCGCCGACCACGAGACCCAGCAGGACCGGATGCGGCGCTGCAACGCCACCGCCAAGGAGAAGGAGCTGAAGGGCGACGAGCGCCGCGCCTTCATGTCCTCCTGCCTCAAGGGCTAGTTGAGGCGGGCCGGGGGCGTGATCGCCGTCATGTCCCCGATCGTCATCGCGCCGGGGGGAAGGTCGCCCGTGCGCAGCATGTACTCCATCAGCTCCGGCAGGGCGGGGGCGCCGAAGAGGTAGCCCTGCAGGCGCGGGCACTGCGCCGCCTGCAGGAAGGCGCTCTGCTCGGCCGTCTCGACGCCCTCGGCCACCACGTCCATGCCGAGGCTCCGGGCCATGGCGAGGATGGCCTTCGTGATGCCGGCGTCGCTCGCGTTGCCCGACGAGCCGCGCACGAAGCTGCGGTCGATCTTGAGGGTGCCGATGGGCAGCCGCCTCACGTAGTTCATCGACGAGTAGCCCGTGCCGAAGTCGTCGATCGCGAAGCGCACGCCCATGTCGCGCAGGAAGCGCAGTTCCTCGATCAGCGGCTCCTCCGGGTGCATCAGGATGCTCTCCGTCAGCTCGAGCTCCAGCACGTCGGCGGCGATGCCGGACTCGGCGATGATCGCGGCCACGGTCCGGGAGAAGCCCGGCGAGCGCACCTGGCGCGCCGAGCAGTTGACGGCGATGCGGGGCGTGCGGGCGCCCGCCCGCTGCCACTCGCCAACCTGCCGGCAGGCCGTGCGCAGCACCCATTCGCCGATGGGCACGATGAGGCCGCACTGCTCCGCGGCCGGGATGAAGTCGTCCGGAAGCACCAGCCCGCGCTCGGGATGTTGCCAGCGGATGAGGGCCTCGACGCCCGCGATCCTGCCGTCCTTCGCGAGCACCTGCGGCTGGTAGACGAGGTGGAACTGCCCCAGCTCGAGGGCCCGGCGCAGGTCGTTCTCCAGGCTCAGCCGCGCCACCGCCCGGGAGGTGAGCGACTGGTTGTACAGCTGCCAGTTGTTCCTGCCCTGCTCCTTGGCGTGGTACATCGCCGTGTCCGCGTGCTTGAGCAGCGCGCCGGAGTCCGCCCCGTCCTCGGGGAAGACCGCGATGCCGATGCTGGCGGACATCGTGATCTCGTCGTCGCCGATGCGGAAGGGCCGGCCCAGCACCGACTGCGTGCGGCGGGCGATCATCTTCACGTACTCGATGTCCTTCACGTCGGACAGCAGGATCGTGAACTCGTCGCCGCCGAGCCGGGCGTAGTGCAGCACCGAGTCGCCCGTCGTCGGCCGCGCCATGACGTCGCCGACGCGCAGGTTGTCCTTCAGGCGCGAGGCGACCGACTTGAGCAGGGCGTCGCCCGTCGCGTGTCCCAGCGAGTCGTTGATCTGCTTGAAGCCGTCCAGGTCGAGGAACAGGAGCGCCAGCCGGCGGTTCTCGCGGCGCGCGCGCGAAAGCTCGACGTCCACGCGCTCGAGGAAGTGGCCGCGGTTGGGCATGCCGGTCAGCGCGTCGAAGTACGCCAGGCGGTGGATCTTCTCCTCGTCGTGCTTCTGCGAGGTGACGTCGCGCACCACGGCCACGGCCGTTTCGGTTCCGCTCGGGGCGATGCGCGCCTCGAAGTGGCGCAGGCCGTCGGGCAGGGGAAGCTGGAAGTGCACCGACTGCAGCTCGGCGCGGTCGAGGGCGAGCGTCACGGCGCGCGACAGGGACGCGGCCACAGCCGGGGGCAGGATCACGGACATGCTGCGCCCCACGAACTCGCCGGCGGTGATGACGGCCTTCGAGCCGAACCCGTCCTTGAAGTCGAGGCACGTGCCGTCGCGGCCGACGAGGAAGATCATGTCCGGCATGGCGCGAACGATCGCGGCCTGCTTCTCCTCCAGCCGGCGCAGCTCGCGGGCGGCCTGGGCCGAGCGCAGCACGTAGCGCGCCCGGTGCCCGAGGACGGGCCAGTTGACCGGCTTGTTGATGAAGTCGCTGGCGCCGGATTCGTAGGCGCGGTTGATCGACTGCACGTCGTCCAGCGCCGTCATCATGACCACCGGCACCTGCGTGCCGTCCCAGCGCTCGCGGATGCGGCGGCAGACCTCGAAGCCGTCCATGCCCGGCATGTTGACGTCGAGGAAGACCAGGTCCGGGGTCGTGGCGGCCATCAGGTCGAGCGCGCGCGCTCCATAGGCCGCCTCGAGGACCTCGAAGTCGAAGCGCTTGAGGGTCTCGCGCACGAGCGTGCGCATGACCTCGTCGTCGTCGACGATCAGCGCGACCGGGCGCCCGGTCTTGTCAGACGTGTGCATCTGGCACCCCCAGCTCGGCATTCAATGCCGCGACCACGCGCTCCAGCTCTCCCGTGGCCTCCTGCAGCAGCGGAAGGGTTCCCTCGACCGTGCCGGAGCGGCCGATCGACTCCAGGGCCTTGCACAGCCGGGACAGGCGCTCGGCTCCCACGTTGGCGCTGCTCGACTTCATGCTGTGGGCGGTCTTGCGCAGCTCGTCCGCCTCGCCGGCCTCGGCCGCCCTCATCATCCGTCCGAGCCCGGACGGCATGTCGTCCAGGTAGGCCCGGATCACCTTCCTCACGAGCGCGTCGCCGCCCGGGCCCATCATGGCGCGGATCGCGTCGAGCGCGCGCCGGTTGATCGAGTCACCGGCGGCGGCCGGGGCGGGCTTCGCGGCCTGCCCGGCGGGGCGCGCGGCGGGCGCCGCATCCGCCCGGGGGAGCCAGCGGGAAAGGGCCGCCGTCAGCTGTTCGCGCGAGAAGGGCTTCGCGAGGTAGTCGTCCATGCCCGCGGCGATGCAGATCTCGCGGTCGCCCTCGAGCGCGTTGGCCGTCAGCGCGACGATCGGCACGTGGATGCCCACTTCGCGCTCGCGGTGGCGAATCTCGCTCGTGGCCGCGTAGCCGTCGACTTCCGGCATCTGGCAGTCGACGAGAACGACGTCGTAGCTTCCCGCGGCGTAGCGGTCCACGGCCTCGCGGCCGTTGGACGCGACGTCCACCGCGAGGCCCATCGCCTCGAGCATGCCGACCGCGACCGCCTGGTTGACCGGATTGTCCTCCGCCAGCAGGACGCGGCCGGCGAGCATAGGCGCGGCGGGCTGGAAGGCAAGCGCGCCGGACGTGGAGCCCGCGGTCGGAAACAGCGTCTCGACGAGCACGTGCCGCATCTCGTCGCGGCGGACGGGCTTGCCGAGGTAGGCGGCGGCGCCGGCCTGGCGCGCGGTCGCGATCTCGTCGTCGCGGCCAAGCGAAGTCAGCATGACCACCGGCATCGCCGCGAGGGCGCGGTCGGCGCGGATGGCGCGGGCGAGCGTGAGGCCGTTCATCCGCGGCATCGCCATGTCCACGAGCGCCAGGGCGAACGGCCGGCCGCGGTCCGCGGCGTCGCGAAGCCGCGCGAGCGCGCCTTCGCCGTCCGCGGCAGATTCCACTTCCATGTCCCAGCCGCGCGCCAGGCTCTCGAGCACGCCGCGGCTGATCGCGTTGTCGTCGACGACCAGGAGGCGCAGGCCCGCCAGGCTGTGCAGGTCGGGCGTCGCGACGGCGGCCGATTGCGGGTCCGCCACGCGGATCGTGAACCAGAAGGTGGAGCCGCGATCGGGCTGCGACTCGACGCCGATTTCGCCTCCCATGAGCTGGACGAGCTCCTTGGCGATGACGAGGCCGAGCCCCGTGCCGCCGAAGCGGCGCGTGGTCGAGCCGTCGGCCTGCGCGAAGGCCTGGAAGAGCCGGTCCTTCTTCTCCGCGGGGATGCCGATGCCCGTGTCGCTCACCTCGAAGCGCAGCATCCGCGCGCCGCCGTCCGGTTGCGCCCGCGTGCAGCGCACGACGACCTCGCCCGAATCGGTGAACTTGATCGCGTTGCCCACGAGGTTCAGCAGCACCTGGCGCAGCCGGTGCGGGTCGCCGCTCACCCAGGCGGGCGCGCCGTCGGCGCGCACCACCAGCTCGAGGCCCTTCGCGTGCGCGCGGGCGGCCAGGAGCTCGGCCATGTCCTCCAGCACGGCGAGGGGCGTGAAGTCGACCCTCTCCAGGTCGAGCTTGCCGGCCTCGATCTTGGAGAAGTCCAGGATGTCGTTGATGATCGACAGGAGCGACTCGCCCGACGCGCGGATCATGCCCACGAGCCGCCGCTGCTTGTCGGAGAGCTCCGTCTCGGACAGGAGCTCGGCCATGCCGAGGACGCCGTTCATCGGCGTGCGGATCTCGTGGCTCATGTTGGCCAGGAACTGGCTCTTGGCGCGGCTCGCGGCCTCGGCGACTTCCTTGGCCATGCGCAGCTCGGCCGAGGCGAGCCGTTCCGCCTGCACGCGCTGGGTGGCCTCGGCGTGGCGGAAGTAGAAATGGAGCGTCGACAGGAACATGCCGATGATCGGGATCGCGGCCAGCAGCACGGGCGCGCCGAACTTGTCGAAGCTGACGAAGACGAGGCCGGCGATGGAGCCGCTCGCCGCGTAGGCGACGCCGATCCAGACGTTGTCCTTGAGGAGCGGCATCGGCTGCACGCGCTCGCCGCGCTTCAGGGTGATCAGCGAGACCATGAGAAGCGTGCTGGCGGCGAAATAGGCCACTCCGAAGACGATCAGGCCGCCGAAGAGCGCCGTCTGCTCCCAGCGGGCGCCGTTCGCGTACTGCACGAAGAGGGTGAAGAGCGTTCCGCAGGGGTAGATGGCGAGCGCCGCCATCGTCGGGCTGCCGATGCGGCTGGTCCACCGCTGCGACGTGCGCCAGGAGGCCACCGCGGCCTCCGCGGCCGCCGCCAGCGCGCACGCGGCCGGGCCGTGAAGCAGCAGCAGCAGGAAGATGAAGATCTCGGCGCCGGCAAGCGACGTCTTGGACCCGGGGATGCGCACCGGGAATATCCCGATGAGCGCGGCGATGACGGCGCCCACCGCGACCTGCAGCTGGGCGGCGCGGTCCATGGAGGCGACCTGGGCCAGCGCGAGCGCGAGGACGAACGCTCCCAGCGCGGTCGTGACCCACCAGTAGATCTTCGCCTGCGGGCTGTAGTCGCCCATGTCGAGGCGCGCGAACAGCCGGCGCCCCGGTTCGGCCTCGGGCGCGATCGCGGCTTCGGCGGCATCCTGGGGCGCCGCGCGGAATTCGTGGCCGGGCGCGCTCGGCGCGTGGCCCTGTCGAAGGGCGTCAGCGGCGGGGATGGAGGCCCAGGCGGACCGGGAGGGGGGGATCGCTACCATGATTGCGCTCCTTTCGTTCCGGTTCTGTGGTTGCCGGCTACTCGCCGCTCACGATGTATCGGTACGAGACGACCGAGTTCCCGCTCTCGCTCAGCACGAGGCCCTCGCTCAGCACGATGCCCTCGGACAGCACCAGGCCTTCGGAGAGCACGAGGCCCTCGGAGAGCACCAGGCCCTCGGAGAGCACGAGGCCCTCGGAGAGCACCAGGCCCTCGGAGAGCACCAGGCCCTCGGAGAGCACGAGGCCGCTGCTGGTGAGGAACAGCCCCGCCAGCGTCTGGGTGGGCGTGAAGAGGCCGGACTTCTGCGACGTCGAGCTGGCCCCAAGGAGGGAGTCGCCCCGGCTGACGCCCTGGGTGAGCAGGCGCTGGCTCGTGGCCGGGGACTCGGTGATGGTCTTCGGGAAGGTGTTGGCGGGAATCCCGGCGCCCGACCAGTACTCCACGCGGCGCGCGAGGACCAGGTTGCCCGCCCACGTGAGGCGCGGGTCCCAGACCCCCTGGTACTTGGTGAACAGGTCGCGGCTGCTGAAGATCCGGTTGCCGCCGGCGTACACGATGCGGCCCCAGTTGAAGCCGGAGTCCAGGATGCCGGAGGACTCGATGGGGAACGTGGCGTCCGGGGCGAGCAGGCTTTCCCCGACGGCGATGGTCCCGGCCTCGACCTGGCTCGCGATGTCGGTGCGCAGCGCCCTGGCGAGGCGAACCGCGCCTTCGATGTTGATCATTCCCGCGCCCTGCTGCAGCAGGTTGGCGCCATCGAGCGGCTGCGCCGTGTACTGCAGGATCGCCTTCACGAGGGGCGGCGTGAGCCCGGGGTTGGCCTGCACCAGGAGCGCCGCGGCGCCCGCGACCACCGGGGCGGCGATCGAGGTGCCGCTCAGCATCATCTGCGTCTCGCCGTAGCCCTGCGTGAGGCCCAGCGGCGCGACGAGGGAACCGTAGTAGGTGTTGGCCAGGTGGTTCCAGGCCGGGTTCTGGGGATCGGCCTTGGTGGCCGCCGCGCTCACGATCCGGTTGCCGGGCGCCACGAGGTCGGGCTTGAGAAGGTTGTCGACGACGCGCACGCCGGCGGCTGTGACGTAGGAGCCGCGGGTCGGACCGCGCGAGCTGAAGAGGTTCACGGTGTCGTCGTCGCGCGCGACCGTGTTCCTGTAGTTGACGGAGCCCACCGTGATGACGCTCGGGTCGTTGCCGGGCGAGCCGACGGCGCCGTAGACCTCCCTGCCCGTGCTCGACTGGCCGAAGTTGCCGGCGGCAACCACCACCGTGATGCCCGCCGCCGCCGCTTCCCGCACGGCCGCGCACAGCGGATCCGTCTGCCACGTCTGGGTCGAGGTGGCCGCGAGGCTCAGGTTCATCACGCGGATGTTGTATTCCCGCGCGTGGTAGACGGCCCACTCGATCCCGGCGATCGCGTCGCTGATGTTGCCCGTGCCGTCGTCGTCGAGGACGCGCACGTCGAAGACGCGGGCGCCCGGGGCGATGCCGGTCGTGTCCGGGACGCTGGCGGAGTAGTACGCGGCGCTGGCGGCCGCGACGGCGGCCACGTGCGTGCCGTGCCCGTCGCCGTCCTGGGTGGCCGCGTTGTCGTTGGCGATCTGGTTCTCGTAGGCGATCCGGTCCGCGCTGCCGGGCTGGAGCGTCGCCGTGAGGTCGGTGCCCGAGGTCCAGTTGGCCAGGTTCGCGTTCACCAGGTTGACGTTGCGCATCACGCGCGTGGCGCTGCTGCCGTCGAGGAACGCCTCGTGCGCCTTCATGACGCCCGAGTCCAGGACCGCGATGCCGATGCCGCTGCCGTCGAGGCCGGTGTAGCCCGTGCGGGTGCTGCCGGGGCGCACGTCCGGCGTCAGGGTGCCGGTGATCGCCTCGAGCGTGCTGGCCGTCCGGGCCGTCTGGCTGTTCGGCGTGATGCTCACCACGTCCCTGCGCTGCGACAGCGCGTTGACGAGGCCGGCCCTCATGGTCACCGTCAGCGCGCGGATGGACGTGTGGCGGGCCTGCACCGTGCCGCCGGTGCGGGTGATGAAGGAGCGCAGGTCGGCCATGTTCCGGTCCGTGCTGTTGCTGGTCACGATGACCTGGACGTAGCGCTGCCCCCTGATGTCGCGCGCCCAGTTGACCTTCGGCGCCCTCGACGAGCCGATGGCGTTGCGCACGTCGCGGGAGATCGTGTCCCTCGCCGCGGAGCGCCAGTCGGTGGCCTGCGCCTTCGCCGAGCTGGGCGCGATGCCCAGCATCGAGATGCCGAACAGCATCGCCGGCAGCAGCATGCGGGTGAAGAGCGATGTCCAGCTCATCTCGCGCGGCGCCGGGCAGGCGACGGATCGCGGCATGGATGGGGACGCGGACGCCTCGTGGGACGCCTGCCCGTGGTGCGGGGCCTTTGATGTGCGCATGGTCATGGCCTCCGTGGCCTGTTGTGGTCGGGCTTTCCCGGGAACCCGCCGGTGACACCGGAGAATCTCCACTGCGTCGGGAATTCGTCCTCGGGTCATTATCGGCCGGTGCCCGCGCCGGCCTGTGAACTGCGTCACATTCGGACGATTTGCGGCACCTTGGCCGGATTTCATTTGTAGCAATGCGAGCCAACCCGCGCGGCGGGCGGGAGGAAGCGCGGGGCAGGGTCAGGCTTCCGAGCTGGCGCGGAGAAAAATTCCGCTGAACCAGGGGGTTGCGCCGGAACCGCCGTGGCGGCGAGCGGCGCGCCCGCGCCCGCGGCACCGGCCCCGCGACATTTCAGCCGCAATCGTTTTGTGTTCGGAAATGTGGCGCAGTTCACCAGAGGGGCTGCCGCCAGCCCCCTACCATGGGAACCATGGCCGCAATGTCGCCTTGGTCGACGGGCCGCGGGTTCCTCTTTCGCCGCCGGCGCGCGCGGTGCATCCTATCGGGCGGTCAAACCACAACACCCGGAGGAGGGCACATGAAGGAATCGAGGAGGGAATTCATCGCGATGGGCGCCACGCTCGCGGCGGGCGCCGTGCTGCCTGGACAGGCGCAGGCGCAGGCGGCGGGCGACGGGGGGACCGCCGCCCGCCAGAACCTGGCGGCGACGACGGACCTGCGCCTCGCCACGTTTTCGATGCCCGGCAAGTCGGCGCTGCGCACCGGCGTCGTGCTGAACGACGGTCGCGTGATCGACATCGGCGCCGAGGCGAAGCGCCGGGGCATGAAGCTCGCGTTCGACCCGTCGAGCATGATCTCCCTCATCGCCGGCGGCGACGCGGCGCTGAAGCAGGTGCGCGCGATAGCCGAGGGCGCCAAGGGCGAGCATCCGCGGATCGCCGACGCGAGCTTCGCCTCGCCCATTCCCGTCCCGCAGCGCAACATCTATGCGGTGGGCTGGAACTACCTCGCGCACTTCGAGGAAGGCAAGGCGATGCGCGACCCGAACCAGAAGTACCCGGAGCACCCCGTCTTCTTCTCGAAGGCCTCGCATTGCATGAACGGGCCGTTCTCGCCGATCCCGTTCGACGAGAAGGTGTCGACGAAGATCGACTGGGAAGGCGAGCTCGCGGTGATCATCGGCAAGCGCGGGCGCAACATCGCGGAGGCCAACGCGATGGACTACGTCTTCGGCTTCTCGGTGATCAACGACACGACGGCGCGCGACCTGCAGCAGACACGCCACGGCGGCCAGTGGTTCAAGGGGAAGAGCCTCGACGGGCACGGTCCCATGGGGCCGTGGATCGTGACGCGCGGCGCCATCAACCACGATAACCTGAAGCTGCAGACGCGCATCAATGGCGTCGTGCGGCAGGACGCCAATACCGGCCAGATGTTCTTCAAGGTACCCACGATCCTCGCGGAGCTGTCGATGGGCCTCACCCTCGAGCCCGGCGACATCATCGCGACGGGGACTCCGCCCGGCGTGGGCAACGGCATGAAGCCGCCCCTCTTCATGAAGCCCGGCGACATCATGGAGACGGAGATCAGCGGTATCGGCCTGATCCGCAACGAGATCAAGGCTGTCTGACGGCGGGCCCGGGGCGCGGGGATTCCCCGCGCCCCAGCCAGCGCGCGAGCCACCGGTCGGCGATCCATACCAGCGTCGCGAGGACGATCGCCGCCATCAGCCAGCGCATCGCCGCGGCCGCGCCCGCGGCGTCCATGTCCGGCAGGGGGAACTTCCTCAGTTCCGACCAGCGGTCCGTCATCCAGTGCCATCCCGTGTGCGCGACCAGCGCCGACAGGATGAGGATCCCCGCCCGCTCCGGTACCGCGCGAAAGAGCAGGTTCATCGAAGGCACGAGGACCGCGAGCACGGCGACCTGGCCCAGCTCGACGCCCACGTTGAACGCGACGAGCGAGGTCGCCAGGTGGGAACCGGCGAACTGGAGCGTCTCGCGAAGCCCGAAGGCGAACCCAAACCCGTGCACGAGACCGAAGGCGAAGGCGATGATCCAGCGCCGGTGGGCGTTGCTGCCCACGACGTTCTCGAGCGCCATGTAGACGATGGACAGGGCGATGAGCGTCTCGACCAGCGGAGGGAACCACAGGCCGGTGGGGGCGAACCCCATGGCCGCGGAGGCGAGCGTGATCGAGTGGGCCACGGTGAAGGCCGTGGCGATGATGACCAGCGGGCGCAGCCGCCGGAACGGGATCACCAGGCACGCGACGAAGAGCAGGTGGTCCGACCCGTCGAGGATGTGGAAGAAGCCCTCCTCGACGAAGCGAAGCGCCGTCTGCAGCCAGCGCGGGTCGAGGTGGACGAGCCCCGGGTCGCCGTGGAACTCGAAGGCGCGCTCCTCGCCTCCGGGCGGCAGGAACTTTAGGGTGGTGAGCACCCTGAGCCCCAGCCTCGCGAGCCGCGGATGGATCGAGAATTCCGAGTTCTCGGAGGCGATCGGGTACTCGAGCAGGACGTCGAAGTACTGCTGCTTCCAGTAGAGGTCCGTGCCGGGGGCGAGCGGGGCCGACCGCACGTGGGCGATCGCCGTGTCCCAGGACGCGAAGGAGCGATCGGCCGCGAGCGAGACGCGCGCCGCCGCGATGCCGGGGTAGGGAAGCGCGCGGCCGTTCTCGTGCAGGACGAGGTTGTCCGCGAACCAGAGCTTCGCCGCCACGCGCAGGGCCTCGTCCGCCCGGGCGAGGTCGAGATAGCCCGGGCCGCGCAGCGGCATGTCCACCTCGTTCATGGCGGCGAGCGGCACGCGCACGAGGAAGAGCAGGCGTTGGCCCTCCGGCTTCACGAAGGCCTGCACCCTCACGTCGCTGGGGATGTCGTGGGCGCGCGCCGTGCCCGCCGCGCAGGCGAGTCCCACGGCCGCGAGGAACGCGAGGTTTCGTATCGCCGCCGCCGCGGCGTGCCACGGTCTGGTCACGCTCTGCCCTTCGACTTCGTCCAGCCGTGACCATAGCGGAGGGCGCCGCTCGTTGCCAAGCGGAATGGGGGGTGCCTAGAATGGCCGGCAAGACGAAAAGCCGGGTTCGCCGGCGAACGCGCCCAAGAGGCGCCCCAGCCACTCCACGGGGAGGAGACTCCATGAAATTCACCAAGCGCGGTGCGGCCGTCGCGGTCGCGGCCGTGCTCGTCGCGGGACTCGGCATCGGCCAGGCGGTCCTCCAGAACAAGGCCGACGCCCAGGGCCGGACGGTCGAGGCGCCGAGGTTCGAGGTCGATCCCCTCTGGCCCAAGCCGCTGCCCAACCACTGGGTTCTCGGCATGGCGATCGGCATCTGGGTCGACGACCAGGATCACGTCTGGATCGTGCACCGCGGCGCCGCGACGCTGCACAACAACGAGCGCGCGCTCGACCTGAAGGTGGGCGAATGCTGCACCGCCGCCCCGCCCGTGCTCGTCTTCGACCCGGCCGGCAACCTCGTCCGCGCCTGGGGCGGCCCGGGCGAGGGCTACGAGTGGCCACAGTCGAACCACGGCGTCCACGTCGACTACAAGGGCAACGTCTGGATCGGCGGCAACGGCGAGAAGGACGCCCATATCCTCAAGTTCACGAAGGACGGCAAGTTCCTGCTGCAGATGGGCAGGCTCGGCGGCAACAAGGGCAGCAACGACCCCGACAACTTCGGGCGCGTGGCCAAGATCTGGGTGGACCAGAAGACGAACGAGGCCTACGTCGCCGACGGCTACAAGAACAAGCGCGTGGCGGTGCTGGACGCCGACACGGGCAAGATGAAGCGCTACTGGGGCGCCTACGGCAACAAGCCGGACGACGCGGACCTCGGCAAGTACGACCCGGCCGCGCCGCTGCCGAAGCAGTTCAGGAACCCCGTGCACTGCGTGGAGCGCTCGAACGACGGCCTCATCTACGTGTGCGACCGGCAGGCCGACCGCGTGCAGGTCTTCAAGCCCGACGGGACGTTCGTCAAGGAAGCGCAGTTCGCGAAGAACACGCTGGGGTCCGGCTCGTCGTGGGACCTCGCGTTTTCAAGGGATCCCCAGCAGAAGTACTTCTACCTCGCCGACGGCACGAACGAGGTGGTGCGCGTGGTCGAGCGCGAATCGCTGAAGGAGGTCACGAACTTCGGCGACGGCGGCCGCCAGCCCGGCCAGTTCTACGGCGTGCACAGCATCGCCACCGACTCGAAGGGCAACATCTACACGACCGAGACCTACGAGGGCAAGCGCCTGCAGAAGTTCGTCTACAAGGGCATGGCGCAGGTCGCGGCCGGCAACCAGGGCACCCCCTGGCCCAAGTGACTTGACCCGGTCGGTTGACCCGGTCAACGGACCGGGTCAACTAGCCGGTGCTCCACGCGCGGGGGCGCTTCATGCCGGCGATCTTGCAGGCCTGGCCGGGGTAGCCGTAGGGGAAGAGCTCGAAGAGGCGGTTGCGCG
>JBBIJT010000073.1:0-15510 GCA_037445795.1 Betaproteobacteria bacterium
ATCGCGGACCTGCCCGGCCACGGCGCCTCGCGCGCGGAGCTGGGCTGCGACCGCACGCTCGAATCCAAGGGAGGCCGCTGGACGGTCGTCCCGCTGAAAGGCGACTGAGATGGCACAGAACGTCGTGGTGATCGGCACGCAGTGGGGCGACGAGGGCAAGGGCAAGGTCGTCGACTGGCTCACGGACCACGTGGAGGCCGTCGTGCGCTTCCAGGGCGGGCACAACGCCGGGCACACCCTGGTGATCGACGGCAAGAAGACGATCGTGCGCCTCATCCCCTCGGGCATCATGCACCCGGGCAAGAAGTGCTTCATCGGCAACGGCGTGGTGGTGTCGCCCGAGGCGATCATGAAGGAGATCGGCGAGCTGGAAGCCGCCGGGCTCGACGTGCGCGGGCGGCTTCGCATCTCGGAGGCGTGCCCGCTCATCCTGCCGCACCACGTGGCGCTGGACGCCGCGCGCGAGCGCGCCAAGGGCGAGGCCAAGATCGGCACCACGGGGCGCGGCATCGGCCCGGCCTACGAGGACAAGGTGGCGCGCCGCGCCATCCGCGTGCAGGACCTCTACGCCCGCGAGCGCTTCGCCTCGAAGCTGGGCGAGGTGCTGGACTACCACAACTTCGTCCTCAAGAACTACTTCAAGGCGGACGTGGTGGACTTCCAGAAGACGCTCGACGACACGCTCGCGCTGGGGGAGAAGCTCAAGCCCATGGTCGCGGACGTCTCGGGCGAGATCAACGCCATCATCCGCCAGGGCAAGAACATCCTCTTCGAGGGCGCGCAGGCGGCGCTGCTCGACGTGGACCACGGCACCTACCCGTTCGTCACGTCGTCCAACTGCCTCGCGGGGCAGGCGTCCGCCGGCGCGGGCGTGGGGCCGCAGCAGCTCCACTACATCCTCGGCGTGGCCAAGGCCTACGCGACCCGCGTGGGTGGCGGTCCCTTCCCGACGGAGCTCGACGACGAGGTGGGCGAGCACCTGCGCGTGCGCGGCAACGAGTACGGCTCGGTCACCGGCCGGCCGCGGCGCTGCGGGTGGTTCGACGCGGCGGCGCTCAAGCGCGCGGTGCAGTTGAACGGGCTGAGCGGCCTGTGCATCACGAAGCTCGACGTGCTGGACGGCTTGGACGTCGTGCGGCTCGCGGTGGGCTACAAGGTGCGCGGCGAGGTGCGCGACATCCTGCCCGTGGGCGCCGAGGCGCTGACGATCTGCGAGCCGGTGTACGAGGATTTCCCGGGCTGGAAGGAGAGCACGGTGGGCATCAAGTCGTTCGACCAGCTTCCTTCGAACGCGCAGAAATACCTGAAGCGCCTCGAGCAGCTGGCAGGCGCGCCGGTCGTGCTCATCTCCACGGGGCCGGATCGCGAAGAGACGATCGTTCTCCAGCATCCCTTCGCCTGAATTCTCCCTTCTCCCTCCGGGAGAAGGGTTGGGGATGAGGGGGGAGCGACGTCGACCATCCCCTCACCCCCGACCCCTCTCCCAAGGGAGAGGGGAGAGGAAAAAGAAATGGGGCCGGGAAGACCCGGCCCCACAGTGTTGGTGCCCAGAAGAGGACTCGAACCTCCACGGTGTTACCCGCCAGTACCTGAAACTGGTGCGTCTACCAATTCCGCCATCTGGGCTCATGGCAGGCCGAAGCCAGCCAAGCCCGAAATTTTAGAAGGAAGAACCACTTTTGTCTAGCAAAACCAAGACCCTGCGGCATGCGGACCCCCACCGGGACCGCGAGGCCGCCAAGTACGAGAACCCCCTGCCCAGCCGCGAGATGATCCTCGAGGTGCTGGTGCGCGAGGGCGTTCCACTCGCCGAGGACCGGCTCGTCTCGCTCCTCGGCATCGAATCCCACGAGCGCGAATCGTTCGCGCGCCGCCTCTCCGCCATGGAGCGCGAGGGCCAGGTGATGAGGAACCGGCGCGGCGCCATCCTTGTCGCCGACAAGGCCGGCCTCATCAAGGGCCGCGTCATCGGCCACCCGGACGGCTTCGGCTTCCTCAAGCCCGAGGACGGCGGCGACGACCTCTTCCTCGCCGCCAAGCAGATGCACAAGGCGCTGCACGGCGACGTCGTGCTCGCCCGCGTCACGGGCCTCGACCGCAAGGGCCGGCGCGAAGGCTCCATCGTCGAGGTGCTCGAGCGCGCCAACCAGAAGGTCGTGGGGCGCCTCTTCACGGAGCAGGGGGTGATGTTCGTCGTGGCCGAGGACAAGCGCATCGCGCAGGATTTCCTCGTGCCCCCGGACGGGGCCAAGGGCGCGAAGCACGGGCAGGTGGTCGTGGCCGAGATCGTCCAGCAGCCCACGCCCAACGCCGAGCCGATCGCGCGCGTCACCGAGATCCTCGGCAACTACGCCGACCCCGGCATGGAGATCGAGATCGCGCTGCGCAAGCACGACCTCCCGAACGTGTTCTCGGGCGAAGCCGAGAGGCAGGCCGCGAATTACGGCGCCAAGGTGCTCGCCAACGACCTCAAGGGCCGCAAGGACCTGCGCGACCTCCCGTTCGTCACCATCGACGGCGAGACGGCGAAGGACTTCGACGATGCCGTGTACGCGGCGCCCCTCACCCAAGGCACCCTCACCCCCGACCCCTCTCCCAAGGGAGAGGGGAGCAGAAGCAAGGGAGAGGGGAGAAATCACAAGGGCTGGAAGCTCTGGGTCGCCATCGCCGACGTCTCCCACTACGTGAAGCCCGGCGACGCGCTCGACCGCGAGTCGCAGGAGCGCGGCAACTCCGTCTACTTCCCGCGCCGCGTGATCCCGATGCTGCCGGAGGGGCTCTCCAACGAGCTGTGCTCGCTCAAGCCCGAGGTGGACCGCCTCACGATGGTGTGCGAGATGGAGGTCTCCACCTCCGGAGCCGTGCGCCACTACCAGTTCTACCCGGCCGTGATCCACTCGAACGCGCGCCTCACCTACACGCGGGTGGCGGCGGTGCTGGAGGGGCGCGAGGCAGAGCCGCCCATCGACAGGACGCTGGTGCCTTCGCTCGAGACCCTGTACGCCGTGTTCAAGGCGCTGCTGGGCGCGCGGGCCAAGCGCGGCGCGATCGACTTCGATTCCGTCGAGACGCAGATGATCTTCGACGACAAGGGCAAGATCGAGCGCATCGTGCGCGTGGAGAGGAACGACGCGCACCGCCTCATCGAGGAGTGCATGCTCGCCGCGAACGTGTGCGCCTCGGACTTCCTCATCGCCAACGGCCAGCCCTCGCTCTACCGCATCCACGAGGGCCCCACGCCGGAGAAGCTGGAGGCCCTTCGCTCCATGCTCAAGGACTTCGGCCTCTCGCTGGGCGGGGGCGACGACCCGCACGCCAAGGACTACGCGGCGCTCCTTTCCCGGATCAAGGACAAGCCCTACGCGGGGCTACTGCAGACGGTGATGCTGCGCTCGCTGCGGCAGGCCGTGTACAGCCCGGAGAACGTGGGCCACTTCGGGCTGGCCTACGAGGGCTACACGCACTTCACCTCGCCCATCCGCCGTTACCCGGACCTGCTGGTGCACCGCGCCATCAAGGCCGTGCTCTCGGGCAAGACCTACGACGCGGGCGACTGGGCGGCGCTAGGCGTGCACTGCTCGGAGACGGAGCGGCGCGCGGACGAGGCCACGCGGGACGTCGAGAACTGGCTCAAGTGCTACTTCATGCAGGACCACGTGGGCGACGAGTTCGAGGGCACCGTGAGCGGGGTGGCGGGGTTCGGCCTCTTCGTCACGCTGGACGAGCTCTTCATCGACGGGCTGGTGCACATCTCGGACCTCGGCAACGACTACTACCAGTACGACCAGCAGCGCCACCTCCTGAAGGGGGAGCGCACCGGCATCCGCTACCAGCTCGGCGCGCGGGTGCGCGTTAGGGTGGTGCGCGTGGACCTCGAGTCCACCAAGATCGACTTCGTGCTGGTCGATTCGCCCGGCAAGGCGAGGGTGGTCGAGGGCGAGATGCCCCATGCGGTGCCGGTGGCGGTCGTCCAGAAGCCGCGCGACCAGGACAAGAAGCACACCAAGCTGGATACCCGCCTTACCGACGGGGCGAAGAAGAAGCGCAAGAACTAGTTGACCCGGTCTATTGACCGGGTCAACTTGGAGAGAAGATGAAGACGCTGGCGGGATTCCATGCGGTGAAGGGGCGCCTGAAGCAGAAGGCGGACTCGGTGCGCGAGATCTACGTGGACGCGGGCCGGACGGACGGGCGCATGAAGGAGCTGCGCTCCATGGCCGAGAAGCTCGACGTGCGGGTCATCGCCGTCGACGCCAAGCGCCTCGACGGGATCGCCGGCGGCGCGCGGCACCAGGGCGTGGTGGCCATGGCCGACGAGATGCGCATGCCCCAGTTCATCGAGGACGTGCTGGAGACGCTGGACGAGCCGCCGTTGCTGCTGCTCCTCGACGGCGTCCAGGATCCCCACAACCTCGGCGCCTGCCTGCGGGTGGCCGACGGGGCCGGGGCGCACGCGGTCATCGCCCCCAAGGACCGCAGCTGCGGCCTCACCGCCGCCGCCACCAAGGTGGCCTCGGGCGCTGCGGAGACGGTGCCCTACATCGTGGTCACCAACCTCGCCCGCACCATGCGCGACCTCAAGGACCGCGGCATCTGGCTCGTGGGAACCGCGGACGACGCCCCCGAGTCCCTCTGGAGAGCCAAGCTGGACGGGGCGCTGGGCCTGGTGCTCGGCGCGGAGGGGGAGGGGCTGCGGCGCCTCACCCGCGACACCTGCGACAGCCTCGTCTCGATCCCGATGCTGGGCGCGGTGGAAAGCCTGAACGTTTCCGTGGCGAGCGGTGTCTGTCTGTACGAAGTCCGCCGCCGCCGCAACAAGTAGAAGGGACGGTTCCGTAGACCCGTCCCACTGACCGGTTCCGTAGACCGGTTCCATGGACCGGGTCTGCAGAACCGTCCCGTTAACAGGAGAAGCGAATGCGCTGGTTCCGCCTGATCGCCGTTTGCCTTGCGTTCGTCGCCGGCCCCGTGCTGGCCCAGACGGCCCTGCCGAAGGGGGTGACGAAGGTCACGTCCGTGGAGGGCATCACGGAGTACCGCCTCGAGAACGGCCTCAGGGTCCTTCTCTTCCCGGACCTCTCCAAGCCCACCATCACGGTGAACATCACGTACCTCGTCGGCAGCCGCTACGAGAACTACGGCGAGACGGGCATGGCGCACCTGCTCGAGCACCTCGTGTTCAAGGGCACGCCGAAGAACCCCGACCTCGACAAGCAGTTCAACCAGCGCGGCGCCCGCTCCAACGGCACCACCTGGCTCGACCGCACCAACTACTTCGAGCTCTTCCAGGCCACCGACGACAACCTCAAGTGGGCCATCGAGATGGAGGCCGACCGCATGGTCAACTCCTTCATCCGCAAGTCCGACCTGAACACCGAGTTCAGCGTCGTGCGCAACGAGTACGAGATGGGCGAGAACTCGCCCTTCCAGGTGCTGCTCAAGCGCATGCAGAGCGTGGCCTACGACTGGCATTCCTACGGACGCTCCACGATCGGCAACCGCAGCGACATCGAGAACGTGAAGGAGGAGAACCTCCAGGCGTTCTACCGGATGTACTACCAGCCGGACAACGCGGTGCTCCTGGTGGCGGGCAAGTTCGACGAGGCGAAGGCGCTCGCGCTCATCGCCGACGCCTTCGGGAAGATCCCCAGGCCCACGCGCAAGCTTCCCGAGTTCTGGACGGTGGAGCCCACGCAGGACGGCGAGCGCGAGTTCCGCATCCGCCGCAAGGGCGACATCCAGATCGTGGCCGTGGCCTACAAGGTGCCGTCGGGCCTGCACCCCGACAGCGACGGCATCTCGTTCGCGAACTTCGTGCTCTCCGACACGCCCACGGGGCGGCTGCACAAGGCGCTGGTGGAGACGGGCAAGGCCTCGCAGGTGTTCGGCTTCCCCCTCACCGGCGTGAACCCCGGCCTGCAGCTCTTCGGCGCCGTGGTGAAGAAGGGCGACGCGGTGGAGCCGGTGCGCGACGAGCTCGCGAGAATCGTCGAGGGCTTCGGCGCCGCTCCCGCCACGGCCGAGGAGATCGCCCGCGCCCGCAAGAGCTTCGAGAACGAGTTCGAGAAGACGCTCGCCAACCACGAGTCCGTCGGCGTGCAGCTCTCCGAGTACATCGCGCTGGGCGACTGGCGGCTCTTCTTCCAGGCGCGCGACGACCTCGCGAAGGTCACCTCCGAGTCCGTGGCGAAGGCCGCGAAGGCCTACTACCGCCGCGACAACCGCACCGTGGGGATCTTCGTGCCCGAGGACGCCCCGCAGCGCGCCGAGATCCCGGCGGCGCCGACCGTCGCCGAGGTGATGAAGGACTTCAAGGGCAAGGCGGAGACCACGGTCGCGGAGGCGTTCGACCCCTCGCAGGCCAACATCGACGCGCGCACGAAGCGCCTGCAGTTCGGCGGGGTCAAGGTGGCGCTGCTCGCCAAGAAGAACCGCGGCGAGACGGTCAACGTCGCCATCCAGCTCAACATGGGCGACGAGAAGACGCTCTTCGGCCAGAAGGTGGCGGCGACGCTCGCCGGGCAGATGCTCACGCGCGGCACCACGAAGTACACGCGCACGCAGCTCTCCGACGAGACCGAGCGCCTCAAGATCTCGGGCCGCATGGGCGGCACGGGCGGGAGCTTCCAGACGACGCGGCCCAACCTCGAGGAGGCGCTCAAGCTCGCGGCGCACGTGCTCAAGGAGCCGTCGTTCCCCGAAAGCGAATTCGAGCAGCTTCGCACCCAGTCGCTCACCTCGATCCAGGCGCAGCTCGCGGAGCCGAACGCGCGCGGCTCGGAGGCGCTCTCCAGGCACTTCAACGCCTATCCGCGCGGCGACTGGCGGTACAGCTCCACGCTGGAGGAGTCGATCGAGGACATCAAGGCCGCGAAGCTGGAGGACGTAAGGCGCTTCCACCGCGAGTTCTACGGCGCGGGCGCGGCGGAGATCGCGATCGTTGGCGACTTCGACGAGGCGAAGGTGGCGGCGCTGGTGAAGGAACTCTTTGCCGACTGGAAGGCTCCCAAGGGCTGGACGCGCGTGCCGATGAAGAACGGCGACATCAAGGCGGCGAACCTCCAGGTCCTCACGCCGGACAAGGAGAACGCCCTGTTTCTCGCGCGGCAGAACATCGACCTCAACGACGAGGACGCGGACTACCCGGCGCTCTACGTGGCCAACTACATCCTGGGCGGCGGGGCCGGGCTCGATTCGCGGCTCGGCAACCGGCTGCGGCAGAAGGAGGGGCTCTCGTACGGGGCGGGTTCTGGCCTCACGGTGCCTTCCGTCGGCCGCGCCGCCTCGTGGAACGCCTACGCCATCGCGGCGCCGCAGAACGTCCCGAAGCTGGAGGCGGCTTTCCGGGAGGAGGTCGAGCGCGCGCTCAAGAACGGCTTCACCGCCGAGGAGCTCGCCAACGCCAAGAGCGGCATCATGCAGCAGCGCCTGCAGAACCGCGCGCAGGACGGCACCCTTGCCGGCGCCTGGGCTTCGCTCCTGAACCTCGACCGCACCTTCGCGTTCTCCAAGGCGTTCGAGGACAAGCTGCTGGCTCTCTCGGTGGCGGACGTGAACGCGGCCCTGAAAATGCACCTGGACCTCTCGAAGGTCACGATGGTGAAGGCTGGCGCCTTCAAGTAGTGCTTGGTTGACCCGGTCAATTGACCGGGTCAACTGACCGGGTCAACTGACCGGGTCAATCAAGCCTTTCTTCTTGGCGGCGAGCGAGTTCTCGAACTGCTCACCGCCGTAAGGCCGACTCTTGCGGAAGCGCTTGCGGAGGCGTTCCAGCTCCGGCGGGCTAATCCCCTGCGAGACGATGTCGGCCCAGGCACTGGAGCGGATCGCCGAGTTCTTTCCTAGCCGCAGAAACTCGTCGTGGGGCGTGATCTCCACGCGCGTCTCTCCGCCCGTATTGTGGGCGTAGCTCGACCATGGGTAACGCCCCGGCCCGTCTACGATCCCTGCCCGTACCGGGTTCAGCTCGATGTAACGCATGGCCTCGAAGAAGTAGCCCCGCGACTCGACCAGGCTCGCCCAATAGCGCCCCTCGAAGAGTGGCCCCGTTCGCTCGAAATGCCTATTGAAGTAGCGCGCGTATTGCAGGCCGAGGCGGTGCATCACCTGGGGCACGGTACCCACGGTGTGGCCCGTGGCAAGCATGTGGACGTGATTGGCCATGAGCACGAATGCATGCAAGTGGAAGTCCGTTCCGTCCATTGCCTCGCGCAGGTACTTGAGAAAGACGTTGCGGTCCAGGTCGGTCGTGAAGCACTTCATGCCATCGACTGCGCGGATGCAGATGTGGCGCGGATATCCGGGGAGGTCGAGGCGGCGGGGCATACGCCATAAACGC
Source organism: Betaproteobacteria bacterium (assembly GCA_037445795.1). Classification (GTDB taxonomy): domain Bacteria; phylum Pseudomonadota; class Gammaproteobacteria; order Burkholderiales; family Usitatibacteraceae; genus FEB-7. Next base: position 8,339 of record JBBIJT010000073.1, read on the forward strand.
GTAACCCGCCCGATCGGGTGACAGAGAGTTGACCCGGTCAATTGACCGGGTCAACTTAACGGGCCAGCAGCCCCGCCAACCCCCTGCAGCCGTCCTCGACCATGTCGAGCACCAGGTCGAAGTCCTTCGCCTGACCGCCATAGGGGTCGGGAATGTCCTCGCCGTGAAACTTGTCGCCGTAGTCGAGGAAGAGCTCGATCTTGTGCTTGCAGCGAGTGGGTGCGATCTGGCGAAGGGTGGACAGGTGCTCGCGCCCCATCCCGAGGATCAGGTCGAAGGCATCGAAGTCGTCGCCCCGGACCTTGCGCGAGACGATCTGCGTGAGGTCATAGCCTCGCAGCTTGGCACGCTCGACCGCGACCGGGTAAGGAGGCTTGCCGACGTGGTAGTCGTGCGTGCCGGCCGAATCGATGGTGAACCGCTCCGCGATGCGCCGGGTCACGAGCATCTTCTTCAGCACCCCCTCGGCCATGGGAGACCTGCAGATATTGGCGGTGCAGACGAACAGAATCGAACGCATGCCTAATTGTAGCCGGGACAGGTTTCGGGGACGGTTCTCCGGAACCGTCCCGGAGAACCGTCCCCAAAATCAGAGGATCGCGTAGGCGAGCTTGATGTACTCCTGCACCACGAACTGCGCCGACTTCCGGCTCGACCACCACCTGTCCGGCTCCCACCACTTCGGGCGCGAGGCCACCAGCACGAATTCCACGCCGCTGCCCTCGAACGCGCGACCCCACAGCAGCGAAAGGCGCCGCATGTGGGGCGGATCGCTCACCACCAGCACCCGCTTCCAACCGCGCGACTTCGCCAGTCGCAGGCCGAACGCGGCCTCCTCCTCCGAATTGGAGCTCGTGGAATCCAGCAGCACCGCTCCCTCCGGCACGCCCATTCGCACCAGCACCGCCGCTCGCCAGTAAAGGTAGGCGGGCAGCACTTCGTCCGCCATGTCCTCCGTGCCGGTGAGGACGAACGTTCCCACGAGCCCGTCGCGATGCAGCTCCGTGGCGCGCAGCACCCGGTCGCCGGAATCGCCTCCCAGCACGAACGCCGCGTCGGCCCTCGTCGCAGCCTGGGCGGGCGAGGCCAGGAACGATGCCGCCCCCACGAACGCCCAGGCCCCGAGCGCCAGGAACGCTGCCAGGAAGGCGACGAAAAGCCACCTGAATCCACGGGATCGACGTGCGGTCATGCTCAATCGGAAGGTTCCAGGTACGGTGCCCGGTACCGGAGGCAGGCGGGATCTATGTAGCCGCTCCGTTACTCGTCGTGGGCCCCCGGAAGCCGCCCGCGTAAAGGCGGGCCCAGGCGCGCTTGATGGCGTAGTGGTAGGCGAAGAAGCCGAAAACGAACGCTCCGAAGAGCGCCGGCTCCGGCACTCCCACGTACCAGCCACCCACGCCCACCGCCCCGAAGACGAGCGACGCCGCCACCAGCACCCCCAGCGCCCCGCTCACGGAGAATCCGTGCGCGAGCAGGAAGTGGTGGATGTGCTCCCGGTCCGGGTGGAACGGGCTCTGCCCCCGCGCGCGCCGCCGCGCCATCAGCGAAACCGTGTCCGCCAGCGGCAGCAGGACCACCCACAGGGCCGCGATCGGAGGCATAGTCCGCCCCGCCCCCTGGGTGAGGTCGATCGCGAGCCAGGCGAGTGCGAAACCGAGCAGCGTGCTGCCCGCATCCCCCAGGAACACGCGCGCGCGAGGCTGCCACGGCAGCCGCAGGTTCAGCAGGAGAAACCCCGCCAACCCTCCGCACAGGATCCACGCGAGCCCCGCCTGGGAGTGGAGCCCCGAAAGCGTGGCCGCCACGCCGTACCACGCCAGCGATACGAGCGAGGTGGAACCGGCGAGCCCGTCCATCCCGTCGATCATGTTCACCGCGTTGATCACGCCCACCACCGCGAACACCGTCATCGGGACGGAGAGCGCGGCCAGCCCGATCGACCGCCATCCGAGCAGGTTGCCGACGGAGCGAAGCTCCACCCCGGCCCCGTAGACCATCACCAGCACTGCGACGATCTGCGCGAGGAAGCGGGGGATGTGGTGCAGCTCCTTCCAGTCGTCCCACACCGACACCACCACGAGGATGGCTGCCGCGGCGAGGAAGGCGGGGTGCACGGTCGGGTTCTTGAACACGAACACCGCGTAAAGCAGCGTGAGCACCAGCGCGATGCCGCCCACCACCGGGACGGCGCCGTCGTGGTCCTTGCGGCCGCCGGGGTGATCCACGAGTCCGATCGTGGGTGCGAGATAGGCAAGCACGACCGTCGCCACGATGGCGAAGGCGGCTAGCGATGCCGCGTCGATGGCGATACCGGTCGGGCTCATAGGGGCGCGCCAGTCTTCACGCGGGCGAGCGAATGCCGGGTTTCGACGATGTGCGCATACGGTATATTGTTCACATCTTATTGATTGTTCTCCCTTTTTACCAAACTTGAGGTAACGTTCGCAACAAGAATATTTCGGGGACGGTTCCGGAGAACCGTCTCCGAAACCTGTCCCTTACAATGTGCGGATGACTTCGATACGCGCAGTGATCCTCGCCGGAGGTTCCGGCACCCGGCTGTGGCCGCTCTCCCGCCAGCAGATGCCCAAGCAGTTCCTGTGCCTCGACGGGGAGCTGAGCCTCCTCGAGGCCACGGTGGCCCGCCTGGACCCCGTCATCCCTCGCGAGAACGTGCTCATCGTCACGAGCGAATCGAGCGCCAAGGGCGAAGCCTTCGTCCCGCTCGCTCCCTACGAGAAGCTCCTCGAGCCCGCCGCCCGCAACACCGCGCCCGCCATCGCGCTCGCCGCCACGCACTTCCTCGCGCGCGGCGAGGACCCGGTGATGGTGATCCTGCCCGCCGACCACGTGATCCGCGACGTGCCCGCCTTCCACCGGTGCCTGCGCCTCGCGGTCGAGGCCGCGGAGGAAGGCAAGCTCGTCACCTTCGGCATCCAGCCCACGGGCCCGGAGACGGGCTTCGGCTACATCAAGGCCACGGTGAACGGCGAGACGCTGCCGAGGGTGGAGCGCTTCAAGGAGAAGCCCGACGCCGCCACCGCCGCCGCCTTCCTCGCCGAAGGGGGCTGGTACTGGAACAGCGGCATGTTCGTGTGGAAGGCGAGCGCGATCATGGAGGCTGTCGAGGCGGCCCTGCCCGACCTGGCGCAAATCATGTCCACCATCAAACAGACCCGGTCAGTTGACCCGGTCAACTTTTCCGAAAGGTGGCAGCAGGCTCTTCGGGAGCACTTTCCGCGGTGCCCGAGCATCTCCATCGACCACGGCGTGCTCGAGAAGTCGAGGAACCTCTACCTCGTCCCCGCCGAGATCGGCTGGAGCGACGTGGGAAGCTGGGACGCGGTGCACGAGATCGCCGCCAAGGACGCGCAGGGCAACAGCGCGCAGGGCAACGTCCTCGCCTTCGACTGCAAGGACACGCTCGTGCGAGCCGGCAAGCGCGTGGTGGCCGCCGTGGGCGTGGAAGGCGTGAGCATCGTCGAGACGCCCGACGCCGTCCTCGTGGCGGGCCGCGGCGCCTCGCAGGACGTGAAGAAAGTGGTGGAGGCCCTCGCCGCCCGAAGCGCCCAGGAAGCCGTCGTCCACCTCACCGTGCGCCGCCCGTGGGGCACCTACACCGTGCTCGAGGAAGGCCCCGGCTTCAAGATCAAGCGCATCGAGGTGAACCCGGGCGGGAGGCTCTCGTTGCAGAGCCACGACCGCCGCTCCGAGCACTGGGTGGTGGTGGCGGGGGAGGCGACGGTTTCGCTCAATGGCGACACGAAGACGTTCGGCGTGAACGAGAGCACCTTCGTCGCCGTGGGCACCAGGCACAGGCTGGAAAACCGTGGCGCCGAGCCGCTCCACATCATCGAGGTCCAGGTCGGCCCCTACCTCGGCGAGGACGACATCCACCGCTACGACGACCAGTACGGCCGCTAGGCTTTACTCCCCTCTCGGCCCTACAGCCTCCAGTACCGGAATCCTCTTCCAGCGACCCCGTCCTTCGCCAGCACGCTCTTCACGTCGATCACGCACCCGCCCGGCGACAGCCGCGACAGCAGATCATCCAACGCCATCTCCCGGTACTCGTCGTGGGCAACCGCGACGACCAGCACGTCGGCGACCGGCAGGGAAAAGAAGTCCACGAGCGCAATGCCGTACGCCTCCATCGCCTCCGCGGACCCCGCCCGCGGATCGTGGACCGCCACCGTGATGCCGTGCGACTCCAGGCTGCGAACCAGGTCCACCACCTTGCTGTTGCGGATGTCCGAGCAGTTCTCCTTGAAGGTGAGCCCAAGCACGATGGCACGCCTGCCGGCCGCTGCAAGACCATTCGCCGCCACGAGCTCCACGACCTGCTCGCCCACGAACTTCCCCATGCCGTCGTTGATCGGGCGCCCCGCGCGCAATACCCGGGGAACGTGGCCCGCCGACTCCGCGGCATGCGCGAGGAAGTGCGGTGCGGCGCCCACGCAGTGGCCTCCGACGAGCCCCGGCCTGAAGGGAAGGAAGTTCCACTTCGTGCCCGCCGCCTCCAGCACCTCGCCCGTATCGATGCCCATGCGATGGCAGACGATGGCCAGCTCGTTCACCAAGGCGATATTGAGGTCGCGCTGCGTGTTCTCGAGGACCTTCGCGGTTTCGGCCACGCGGATGCTGGACGCGCGGTGCACTCCCGCCTCGACGATGGTTTCGTAAAGCGCGGCCACCTTCGCGAGGGTCTCGGGCGTGTCGGCCGAGACGACCTTCACGATCGACTGGAGGCGATGCTGCGGGTCGCCGGGGTTGATGCGCTCCGGCGAGTAGCCCACGAAGAAGTCCCGCTTCCACCGCTTGCCCGACGCGTTCTCGAGGGCGGGGATGCACACGCGCTCCGTTGCGCCCGGATGGACCGTCGATTCGAAAACCACGATGGCGTCCGCCTTGAGGTGCGGGCCGATGCACTCGCAGGCGGATAGCAGGGACGCGAAATCGGGCATGTTGCCGTCGGTAAGGTGCGTAGGGACGGCCACGATGACGATGTCGGCGGCGCCCAATCGCCGTGCCTCGCACGTGAACTCCGCCATCACCGCGGCGCGCAGCTCCGCTTCGCCTACCTCCCCCAAGTCGTCCCTGGACATCCGGCAGGCAGCGACCCGCCGCTCCGACCGATCGAAGCCGATCGTCCTGAAGCGCCGGCCGAGGGCAGCGGCAAGCGGCAGGCCAACGTAGCCCAAGCCGACAATGCCGATAGTGGTCAAGGTTGGCAGAGACATGGAGGTACCGTACAGAGTTGACCCGGTCAATTGACCCGGTCAACTGACCGGGTCAATTGACCGGGTCAACTCGGAAGAAGATGCCGGCGAGGAACGAGAAGTAGATCGCGTTGGCCGGTATGTGGAAGTTGAAGTCGACGGCGCCGTGCACGAGCATGGCGAGCATGCCGAGCCCCGCGGCGAGCTGGAGGCGGTCGAGGCTGCGCGAGCCGCGGGCACGCGCGAGCTCGATCCAACGCGCCACGTAGGCGGCGCCGAGCAGCGCCACGACCGCCACCCCGGCAACTCCCAGCTCCAGGAAGAGCTCCGCGTAGTCGTTGTGCGCGTGGTCGACGAACCCCGGCAATCCCTCGACCTGGTATCGCGGAAACGCGTCCGCGAAGGTCCCGAGGCCACTGCCGAAGGGGAGGAAATCCAGCCCCCCGCGCACGGCCGCCGCCGCGATCTGGAGCCGCCCCTCGTAGCCCACGGACAACTGGTCCGGCGCGAAACGATCCAGCACCGGCGTGAGCCCGATGTACGCCGCGAACGCGATGGCGCCCGCCGCGATCACGCCGAACCCGAGCTTCGCCCATGACGAATGCGCCCTCGGCACGAGCGCCAGGCTCGCGAGCGAGAGCGCCAGGAGCCCCGCCCCGATGCCACCGCGCGACAGCGAAAACAGCAGCGCCACGACGAGAAATACCGTCGGCAGCAGGAGCGCGATCTGCGTCGCGAGCCACCGGTCGCGGAAGGCCGGGTGCACGCGCATCTGGTCCCCCTGCGAGTCCGTCGAAGTCCGCGTGGCCAGGAACCAGAGCACGAGCGCCGAAGGCAGCGCCATGGCCATCAGCGCGGCGAAGTGGTTGCGGTTGACGTAGGTCCCGGTCGTGGCGCCGCCGCCGTGCGTGTTTCCGAGGTAGAGCGGCGAGCCCGGCGACGCGCCCAGCTGCACGATCCCCAGCAGCGCCTCGCAGACCGCCACCGCCACGAACAGCACCACCACCTTCCTCACGGTCCGGCGCGACTGCGCCCGAGCGAGCAGGAAGGCCGCCACGCACGGCAGCATCACCAGCCACGAGTATTCGGTCGCCCGCGGATGGATGCTGACAGGCCTCATCGCGCCCTGCGACGCATCCCCCGCGAATTCGAGCGCGGCCACGTAGGGCGCGCGGCCCGGCAGCCGGGACCACAGCTCGAAGGGCATCGGTACGAGCTGAAGCAGCGGGTACAGGACGAGGAGCCCCGCGCCCCACAGCAACGGCGCCGGTAGCGCGAAGGCCTTCGAACTGGCCGGCCACTGCCAGGCCAGCGCGGCAATCCCCGCCACCGCGGCCAGCTCGAGCACCAGCAGGGGAAGGGGGCGATTGCCGCCGAGGACGAGCGGCGCGAAGACCAGCAGGAACGCAAGCAGGAGGAAGGCAGCGGGGCCGGCCGGCCCCGCGTCGCGATTCTCCATGGAGCCGGGGCGATGCCGGGTCAGTTCGGGCTGACCGTTTCGTCCCGCCGCCACCTCACGATCGCGGTCGCGCCCATGAGCCCGCCCGCCAGGAGGCCCGCCGAATCCTGCAGGCTGCCCGAAAGGGCGGCGCTCGCCAGGTTCGTCGTCGGGGGCGGAATCGGGGTGATGGGCGGCTGGGGCAAGGTCGACTGCACCAGCAGCATGCGCTGGTTGCACGGCTTGCTCGGGTCGATCACCAGCCGCTGGTTGGGCTGCAGCGACACCTTGCAATCGTCGTCGAACTGGATCACGGCCTTGCCGTTGGCGGGGGTGATGACGCGCGTGCCCTTGGTGAGCGCAAGCCCGTTCCCGCCCGCCGCGAGACCCGACGCGTTGCTCACGAGCACGTTGCCCTCGACGTTCGCGAGATGGGCGACGATCGCCGGCGCGGCAGGGCCGCCCTGCTGCGCCCAAGCGGCCGGCGCGGCCACGATAGCCAGCGCGACCAC
>JBBIJT010000073.1:15610-16954 GCA_037445795.1 Betaproteobacteria bacterium
GGCCGCCCTGCTGCGCCCAAGCGGCCGGCGCGGCCACGATAGCCAGCGCGACCACCTGCACCACGGACTTCACGATCGATCGGGTCTTCACCTGGAACCTCCGGGCCTTCGGCCACCAGCCAACATTGAAATGGTATTTCCCGCGAGGGCGGGGGTCAAATCGCCCCTCACTGCCGCCGCATCACGAAGTTGTCGAACCACGCCGTCCCCGAGACGAAGGCGACCGCGCCGTCGTCCCCCACGGGCTCCAGCTGCAGCACCTGGCCGGGGCAGGAATCGGGGACATGCACTTCCACCGAGAACGGCCGCCATTCGCCCGAGCCCAGGAACCGCTCCGAGCTGGCGATGACCGCGAGGGGCTTGCCCTTCTCCACGCACCGCACCGTCCAGTGGATGCCCCGCAGGGCCTTGATCCCCTCGGTCCGCGCGAGCCCGACGAGCGTGAAGTCTCCGGCAGGCAGGTCCAGGAACTGCCGGATGGGTATCCCCGATTGCCGCTTCCCGTTGTAGGCCACGCGAAGGGCGCGCTTCCCGGGCAGGCTCGGCGTCAGCGCGACCTCGGCCACGTGCCCCGTATCTTTCTCGGCACCCTGCGCCGCGATCCAGTCGAAACCGATGCCGGAAGGCGACGACTCGAAGTTGCCGTTGAAGACGAACCCCACGTTGGCGAGCCGGTCCTTGGGCAGCACGCCCAGCCACAGGTGGTAGGCCTCCTCCCAGCGGTCTTCCGAGCGCAGCCGGTCGATCACGCAGGCCGCCCCCGCGGCGGCAGCGCCCCCCGCATTGGGCCTCGCGAGAAGCACGGGCGCGAGCACCGCCGGCTCGACCCCTCGCGTGCAGGCATCCGCGACGAAGCCTCCCAGCCAGCCGGGGTTCCGCGCCACGATCTGCGCCCATGCCGCCTGATGGCGGCCCGATGCCAGCGTCTGCGCGAGGATGGGGAACGCCTGCGGCCGCGCCGCGGGGTATTGCGAGGAGAGGCTCGCGAGGATCTCCACGCCGCGGGAATCGCCCTGGCGCAGGAAGTGCAGCCCCGCGAGCGTGAGCACCCTCCGCTCGAGCGGCGCGAGGGTGAGCGCCGCGCGGTAGGCACGAGTGGCGCGCGCCACATCACCCGCGACCTCGGCCTCCTGCGCAAGCATCAGCAGCGCCGCGACCTCGGCGGGGTTTTCCGCGAGCATGCGCCGCAAGGCGGACAGCTCCACCACTTGCCTCTCCGCCGGGGATGCCTCGATGGCCGCCGGAAGCCCAGGGAGCCGCGGGCGCCCGGAATCCTCGTACGACACGGCGTTCACCTGGATGATGCGCCACACGAGCAGGAGCGAGACGGCCACGATGGCCCCC
>JBBIJT010000074.1:0-16871 GCA_037445795.1 Betaproteobacteria bacterium
ACGGCCGGTGCCGAAGGCGGCGGCATCGCCGCCGGTTTCGCGGCGACCGCGGGCTTCGTGCGCGCGCGCCATTCGCTCTGCGAGGGCAGGACCGCGGTGCCCGACACCACCGGCTGGGCGCGAACCGCCTCGCCCGCCACGGGCGCGATCACGCTCTGCACCGGGCGGCGCGACCCGAAGTGCTCGCGCGGCATCACCGTCGCCCCGCGATCGCGGTTGTCCTGTCGCTCGCCTCCGCGGCGGTCGCCCTGGCCGCGCGGGTCGCCGCGGTGGTCGCGGTCATGGCGCGGCGGAAGGACGACGTGGTTGATGTGGTTCACGTAGACGACGTTGGCCTGGTACCACGGCTGATAGGTGTCGTACGGCGAAAGCGGATACCAGCCGACGACGTTCGCCGGGCCCGAGGAAAGGGAGACGCTCCACCCGCGGCCGCCGATCCAGCCCACGAGCGCCGGCGCCCAGACGGGGCGCGCCGTGTAGCGGCCGGGGTACCAGCCCCAGCGGTTGCCGACGTAGACCCAGCGGCCGTAGTGGAAGGGCGCGTAGCCCCACGGCGCGTCGTCGACCCAGGTCCAGCCCCAGGGCCGCACCCAGGTCCAGCGGCCGTAGCGGTAGGGCGCCCATCCCGCCTCGACGCGAGTCGGATACCAGACGGCGCCGTACTCGGCATCGTTGCGCCACGTGCCGTAGTCGTCGAGATCCTGCCAGCCCGTCATCTGGGGCGGGACGTAGCGGGCCGCCTCGCGGCCCTCGACGCGCTGGTCGCGCGCGAGCGCCCAGTCGTCGATCGGCGACGACCAGGCATTCTCGAATTCGAAGCGGGCGCCCTCGCCCGCGGCCGCGCTCACGCGCACCGCGCGGCCGGTATCGACGTTCACGTAGCCGCCGGCCACCTCCATTCGCGCCGTGCCCGCCAGCACGGAAAGGCGCGACTCGCCCCGCGACGGATCGGAGTCCACGCGGTAGCGGCCGTTGGCGCGGAGCTGGAAGCGCGCCGAGGGCGTGGTGATCGCGTACGACTCGCGCGGGTCGAGGTCGCGGATGCGCACCGCGAGCGTGCCGCGCGGCAGGTGGGCGTGGAACGACTCGTCGTCGAGGCGGACGATGTCGAGCTGCGTCACCTCGCCGAGCCGCAGCGCGGTGGAGCCGAAGTACACCTCCGCGCGGGCACCGGGCTCGGTCCAGACGGAGTTTTCGCCGGTGAGGTGGGAGTTGATCCGGGCGGGCTCCCAGCCCTGGTCGGGGTCGGCGAACAGGGACGCCTGGCCTTCGACGAACGACAGCCGGGCCACGCGGCCCGGCGGGTCGGCCGCCCAGGCGAGCGGCGCCAGCGCGATGGTAAAAGCGAGCGCAATCAACCGTTTCATGGTGGTCCTCGTCCCCGTTCCAATCGCCGGCTGGGTGCCGGTTCCCTGACGCCTTAACGCGCTTGCGCCGTCGCCGGAGGACAACCGCGGCGGTAACCAATCGTTTCCGGCGTGGGCGCCCGCCGCTGGCGGGTCGGGCGGGATTTTCCAACACCCTGAATTCATGCCATTATTACCCGATCGTCAATTTCGCGACGGGGATCGGGGGCGGCGCTCCCGGATGTGGTTCCCCGGCTGCCGGCCGCCTCGCGCCACCGAAGAAGAACTCGTCCCGGGACCATCGGATGGACAACACCACCGTCTTCACCAAGACCGCCAAGGGCATCACGCAGGTCAACCAGCGTTCCGCTTCCCTGTCGAAGGACTTGATGAAGATCCTCAAGCTCGTCGACGGCAAGAGCACGTTCGAGCAGATCCGCGACAAGGCCGACCTCGACAAGCCCGTGCTCGAGAAGGCGATGAACACGCTCATCAAGGACGGGTTCGCGCGCGTCTTCGAGACCCGCCGGGAGCCCGACCCGTTCGGCGAGGACGACTTCGACTTCACCGCGCCCGGCAAGCTCCCCGGCGCCACGCAGCGCGTGGTCGCCGCCGCCGCGCTCGACATCAGCGAGCTCGCGCGCCAGCAGGAAAAGGCCGAGGCCGACCGCAAGGCCCGCGAGAACGCCCAGGTCGCCGCGCGCGAGAAGGCGAAGCAGCAGGCCGAGGCGCGCGCCGCCGCCGAGGCGGAGGCGAAGGCGAGGGCCGAGGCCGAGATGCGCGCGATGGAGCAGGCCCGCCGCGCCAAGGAGGCCGCCGACCGCGCCCGCGCCGAGCTCGAGGCCAAGACGCGCGAGGAGGAGGCGCGCCGCAAGGCCGCGGCCGAGCACGCGGCGAAGATCGCGGCCGAGCAGAAGGCGAAGGAAGAGGTCGTGGCCCGCGAGCTCGCGGCGCTGAAGGCGAAGGCCACGGCCGAGGCCGACGCCCGCGCCCGCGCAGAGCTCGAGGCCAAGGTGCGCGAGGAAGAGGCGCGCAAGAAGCTGATGGCCGAGCAGCTGGCCAAGGCCGCCGCCGAGGAGAAGGTCAGGGAGGAGGAGGAAGGCCGGCTCCTCGCGGAGGCGAGGGCCAAGGCGGAGCGCGAGGCCCGGGCGCTCGCCGACGCGCGCGCGAAGGCGGAAGCGGAGGCGCAGGCGCTCGCCAAGGCGCGAGCGGAGGCCGAGGCCGCCGCCCGCAAGCAGGCGCAGGAAGCCGTCGGCGCCGAGCAGGAGCTGAAGGCGCGGCTCAAGGAGGAGATCGAGGCGCGCATCCGCGGCGAGATGGAAGCGCTGCTGCGCGACGAGATCGAGGAGAAGGCCCGCGCCGAGATGCAGGCGCAGATCATGGAGGAAGCCCGCCTCGCGGCGAAGGCCGAGCTGGAGGAGCGCCTGCGCGAGGAGCGCGAGATCCTGCAGAAGGCGGAGATGGAAGTGCGCGTCCAGGCCGAGCGCGCGGCGAAGGAGCGCGCCGACCAGGAGGCGAAGCTGCGCGCCGAGGCCGAGGCGAGGGCCGAGGCCGAGGCGGCCGCCCGCGAGAAGGCCGAGGAGGAGACGCGGCGCCTGCGCCGGCTGGAGGCCCGCGCCCGCGAGGAAGCGGAGATCGCCGCCCGCGAGAAGGCCGAGGCGTCGTCGCGCCTGGAAGCCGAGCGCAAGGCGAAGATCGAGGCCGAGGCGCGCGCGATGGTCGAGGCCGAGGAGCGCGAGCGCCGCGAGAAGGAGCTCGCCGGCAAGATCGACGCCGAGCGCAAGGCGCGCGAGCAGGCCGAATTGCGGGCCCGCATCGAGGCCAAGGCCCGCGAGTCGGTCGAGGAGACCACGCGCGAGAAGGTGAAGGCCGAGATCGAAGGCGACATGACGCGCCGCGCCGAGCTGGAGGGCAAGGCGCAGGCCAAGGCCTACATGCAGGCCAAGCAGCAGGCGGAGCTCGACGAGGAGCAGAAGCTGCGCGACGAGCAGGCCCGCAAGGCCCGCGAGATCGCGGAGGTCCTGCGCACCAAGGTCGAGCCCGACGTCGACGAGGCCGCGCCCGTCAAGCGCCGCCCGCGCAAGAAGGTCAACTGGGTGCGCAACATCCTGGTGACGCTGGGCGCGCTGATCGTGGTCGGCGTGGGCCTGCTGCACGTGGTGCCGCTGCGCGGCTACGCCAACAAGCTCGAGAAGGGCATCGGCGGCTGGCTGCACGAGGAGGTCTCCATCTCGAGCCTCAAGTTCACCCTCATCCCCACGCCGCACCTCAAGTTCGAGGGGTTCGCGGTCGGCAAGGCGCTCGACGCCAAGGCCGCGCGCGGCAGCGTGTACGTGGACATCCCCGCGCTGCTGGGCGACCGCGTCGTGGTAAAGAGCCTCGAGCTCGACGACGTGTCGATCACGGGCGACGCGCCGCGGCGGATCCTTTCCTGGGGCGCGGTCGAGGGCAAGAAGGAGGCCGCCGAGATCGAACAGGTGCGCCTGAGGAACGTGAAGCTCGACGTGAAGCCGGCGCTGAAGCCATTCGAGGCGACGCTCTCCTTCGGCTCCAACGGGGCGTTCAGGAACGCGAGCCTCGCGGGCGAGGGCCGCTGGACGGTGACGATCCGCCCGCGCGACGCCGAGTACGACGTGACGTTCGGCGCGCGCGGCTGGGAGCTTCCCATCGGCGCGCCCATCCCGATCGGCGACGTCTCCGCGAAGGGCGTGCTCACCGCGAACGACATCACGGTCTCGGAGTTCGAGGCCGACGTGCTCGAGGGCAAGGTGAACGGCACGCTCAAGGTGAGCTGGGGCCCGACGGTGCGGATGTCCTCCGACCTCGCGCTCTCGCGGGTCAGGGCCGACGGCCTGGTGCGCGCGTTCACGCCCGACATCGCCGTCACGGGCCGGGTCGAGGGCAACTTCGCGGTGAGCGCGGAGGCGGCCACCCTCGCCGACCTCCTCGGGACGCCGCGCGTGCAGGGCAAGTTCCGCCTCACCGACGGCTCCATCTCCAACGTCGACCTCGTGGCGTCCATGCAGTCGTCGGACGCGGCGGGACGCGCGGGCGTGACCAAGTTCGCCGAGCTCGTCGGCGAGTACGGCGCCGGCGACGGCCGTGTCTCGTACCGCAACCTCGCGCTGCAGGGCGGAGTGCTGCGCGGCGGTGGCGGGATCGACATCGCGGGCAACGGCCAGCTCTCCGGCCGGGTAACGGTCGAGATCCGCTCGAACGTGGCCCAGGACCGCGGCGCGTTCTCCGCCTCCGGCACGGTCGCGAAGCCCATCCTGCGCCGCGGCGGCTGAAGCCCTCGTTGACCTCCGCGCCGACCGGCGCGGCGCAGGGCGCGGCCGCCCCCCGGGGCGGCTTGTCGCACCTGCTGCCGTTGCTTCGACTTCTCCTTCCCTACCGGGCGCGCGTCGGCGTCGCCTTCGCCGCGCTGCTCGTGTCGGCCGGCATGGTCCTCGTGATCGGCGAGGGCCTCAAGCGCGTCGTGGACGAGGGCTTCGCCGGCGGGCGCGCCGACCTCCTCGACGCCTGGATCTCGGTTCTCGCGGGGCTGGTCGTCGTGCTCGGGGGCGTTACCTGGGTCCGCGTGTACAACGTGTACTGGGTCGGCGCGCGCCTCACCGCCGACCTTCGCGCGAAGGTCTACGGCCACATCCTGCGCCTCTCGCCCTCCTTCTTCGAGGGCACGCGCACGGGAGAGGTCGTCTCGCGGCTCACGAGCGACGTGACGCTCATCGAGTCGTTCCTCGGGGGCACGCTGCTCTACGCGCTGCGCATGGCGGTGACGCTCGCGGGCTGCGCCGTCATGCTCGTGCTCACGAGCCTCAAGCTCGCGGTCCTCGCGGCCGCGTGCCTGCCGGTGGTCCTCCTGCCCATCGGGCTGCTCGGGCGCCGCGTGCGCCTGCTCTCGCGCCAGGTGCAGGACCGCGTGGCGGAGGTCTCCTCGCACGTGGACGAGACGGTGCACGAGATCCGCACCGTGCAGGCCTACGCGCACGAGGGGCACGAGGACCGGGCCTTCCGGGCGCTCGCCGACTCGGTCTTCGCCACGAGCCTCAGGCGGTCGTCGTCGCTGGCCCTGCTCATCGCCTCGGTCATCGTGCTCGCTTTTGGCGCGGTCGGCCTCCTGCTCTGGGTGGGGGCGCACGACGTCCTGGCGGGCCGGCTCACGGCCGGCGGCCTGACCGCGTTCATCTTCTACGCCGTGATCGTCGCCAACGCGACGTTCGTGCTGGCCGAGGCCTGGGGGGAGCTGCAGCGCGCGGCCGGCGCCTCGGAGCGGCTCGCGGAGCTTCTCGCGACGCAGCCGGAGATCCGGGCTCCCGCGAATCCGGAGGCGATGCCCGAGCCGCCGCGCGGGCTCGTGTCAGTCGAGGGCGCGTGCTTCCGCTATCCCTCGCGGCCGGCGGTGGCCGCCCTCGAGGACTTCACGCTGGCCGTCTCGCCGGGCGAGGTCGTGGCGCTCGTGGGGCCGTCGGGCGCGGGGAAGACCACCGTGTTCCAGCTCCTCCTGCGGTTCTACGACCCGCAGGAGGGCGTGGTGCGCCTCGACGGCGTGGATGCGCGGCGGACGGACCCGGCATCCTGGCGGCGGCGCTTCGCGCTCGTGCCGCAGGAGCCCGTCATCTTCGCCGCGAGCGTGGCCGACAACGTCCGCTACGGCAGGCCCGAGGCGACCGACGAGGAGGTGCGGGAGGCCTGCCGGCTCGCGTGGTGCCTCGAGTTCGTCGAGCAGCTTCCCCAGGGGCTCGCCACCGCCCTCGGTGAGCGCGGCGTGAAACTCTCCGGGGGCCAGCGCCAGCGCATCGCCATCGCGAGGGCGATCCTCGGCGACCGCCCGGTGCTGCTGCTCGACGAGGCCACGAGCGCGCTCGACGCGGAGAGCGAGAAGGCAGTCCAGCTCGCCCTCGAGGGTCTCATGCGCGGCCGGGCGACGCTCGTGATCGCCCACCGCCTGGCCACGGTAAAATCGGCGCATCGGATCGTCGTGATGGACCATGGCCGCATCGTCGCCACGGGCACCCACGATTCGCTGGTTCGCGAGGACGGCCTCTACGCCCGGCTGGCGGCCCTGCAGTTCGCGACGACCGACGGTCCCAGGCCCCGATGAGACGAATCGCCCCATTCCTGCTCGCCCTGGCGCTGCCGCCAGCCGCCGTCGCGACCGGTGCCGCCGCCGACGCGCCGGCGCCTTCGGCCGTTCCCGCCGCTCCCGTCGCCACGGCAGCGCCAGTGGCCGCGGTCGCGCCCGCCGCCGCGGCCGCCGTCGACCCCCTGCGCCTGCTGGCGCCGGTGCGCGAGGTGCGCGAGACGCTGCACGGCATCGAGGTGGTCGACCCCTATCGCTGGCTGGAGGACGTGCGCTCGCCCGACTCGCAGGCCTTCTTCCGGGCCCAGGACGAGGCGGCGCGCCGGGAGCTCGCGGCCATCCCCGGCCGCGCCGCGCTCGCCGAGCGCATCCGCGAGCTTTCCGCGGCGCAGGTCACGGTGCGCGACCTCGCGCTCGCGAACGGCAAGGTCTTCTACCTGAAGCTCTCCCCCGGCAAGGATTCCCCGGTCCTTTGCGTGCGCGATGGCTTCACGGGCGCCGAAGCGGTGCTCGTCGACCCATCCCGCTTCTCGACCGATGCGGCGCGGGCGGCCATCGACTGGTATCGCCCCTCGCCGGACGGATCGCTCGTGGCGTACGGCGTCTCGGTGGGAGGCACCGAGGACTCCACCCTGCGCCTGCTCGAGGTGAGGGGCGCGCGCGACACCGGCCTCGCGATCGACCGGACGCGCTTCAACGCCGGGCTCGCGTGGCACCACGACAGCCGCGCCTTCTACTACGCGCGCATCCCGGAGGGCGGCCAGAAGGATGCCTCCCATCGCTACGCGGGCATCCGCCTCTACCGGCACGTGGTGGGGCGGCCGGCGGCCCAGGACGAGATCGTCTTCGCCTCCGGCCTGGGCGGCGCGCGCGACGTGCCGGAGTTCGTCTACCCCTCGCTCGTGGTGCCCGAGGATTCGACCCACGCCTACGCCATCGCGCGCCACGGCGTGCGGCGCGAGGTGTCCGTGTACGTGACGCCGGTGCGCGAGCTGGCCAGGGGCCTGCCCAGGTGGACGAAGATCGTCGACTTCGACGACGGCGTCACGGCGGTCGAGGCGTGGAAGGACGACGTGTACCTGCTTTCGCACAAGGACGCGCCCCTCAACCGCGTGCTCGTGATCAAGGTGGGCAAGGACGGCGCCTCGCGCCCGCGCGTGGCCGTGCCCGAGGGCGAGGCCGTGATCCTCGGCATGGCGCTCGCGGCCGACGCGCTCTACCTTCGCTCGACGGTGGGCGGCCTGGAGCGGCTCGAGCGGCTCAACCTGGGCTTCGGGGCGTCGCGCACGCCCGAATTCGTGAAGACCGCCTTCGACGTCGCCATCTCGCAGATGGTCACGCATCCGTCGAGGCCCGGGGCCCTCGTGCACCTGCAGGGCTTCACCGAGGCCCCGGCCATCGTCACGGTCGAGGCGAGGACGGGCAATCTGCGCAACACCGGCCTCCAGCCCGCGCCGGCGGCGGACTTCTCCGCCATGGACGAGGTGCGCCTCTACGCGCCCAGCCACGACGGCACGAAGGTGCCTGTGACGCTCCTCTACAAGAAGTCGACCATGCTCACGGCCGACAACCCGACGCTGCTCATCGGCTACGGGGCCTACGGCATCCCGCAGACGCCGACCTACGACGCGACGAGGCTCGCCTGGCTCGAGCGCGGCGGCATCATCGCCTTCGCGCACGTGCGCGGCGGCGGCGAGTACGGCGAGGCGTGGCACCGCGCCGGGCAGAAGGCCACGAAGGAGAACACGATCCTCGACTTCATCGCCTGCGCGCAGTTCCTGATCAAGTACGGCTTCACGAGCCCGCACCGCCTCGCCATCCAGGGCACGAGCGCCGGGGGCATCCCCTCGGCCGGCGCCATGGTGCGGCGGCCCGACCTCTTCGCCGCCGTGGTGCCGCGCGTGGCGGTGCTCGACATGCTGCGCTTCGAGTTCGCGGCCAACGGGCCGGCCAACGTTCCCGAGTTCGGCTCGGTGGCCACGGCCGAGGGCTTCGAGGCGCTGCGCAGGATGTCCGCGTACCACCAGGTGAAGGACGGCACGGCCTATCCCGCCGTGCTCCTCACGACCGGCATGAACGACCCGAGGGTCGACCCGTGGCAGGCCGCGAAGATGGCGGCGAGGCTGCAGGCGGCGACGACGAGCGGCAAGCCGGTGCTGATGCGCGTCGAGTGGCAGGGGGGGCACGGCCGGGGGGCGTCGCGAACCCAGCGCGTGGAGGAGCTCGCCGACATCTACGCCTTCCTGTTCTGGCAGTTCGGGCAGCAGGAGTTCGTGCCGCCGGCGCCCGCTTCGTGAATCGAAAGGAGAACGCGATGGAACTGGTCCTGTGGCGCCACGCCGATGCGGAAGACGGCATGGTGGACATGAAGCGCGCCCTTACCGACAAGGGGCGCCGGCAGGCTCTCAAGGTGGCGAAGTGGCTGCGCCCGCGGATGGAGGGGCAGTGGGAGGTCCTGGCGAGCCCGGCCGTGCGCGCGAGGCAGACGGCCGACGCCCTCGAGGTCGAGTACGACGTGCGCCTCGCGCTGGGGACCTCCGCCTCGGAGGACGTCCTGGTGCGCGAGGCCAACTGGCCGCGGAACGACCGCAACGTGATCATCGTCGGCCACCAGCCCACCCTCGGGCGCCTCGCCACGCGGCTGCTCACGGGCCACCACGGCGACCTGACTGTGAAGAAGGGTGCGGTGTGGTGGTTCTCCGGCCGCTACGACCGGCGCGCGGGGCTCAGCGAGACCCTCCTGCGGGCGGTGATCGGG
Source organism: Betaproteobacteria bacterium (assembly GCA_037445795.1). Classification (GTDB taxonomy): domain Bacteria; phylum Pseudomonadota; class Gammaproteobacteria; order Burkholderiales; family Usitatibacteraceae; genus FEB-7. Next base: position 9,188 of record JBBIJT010000074.1, read on the forward strand.
CCCGACCTCGCCGACTGAAGCGGGGGCTTGACCTTCCCACGATGGGAAGGTGAACACTGGGGGCATCGGCCTGTCCAAGGAAGATCGCCATGACCGAATTCACCATCCACGAAGGCGCCCTTTCATCCTCCGCGGCCACTCTTCCCCCGAAGGGCGGCAGCGGCGCCTCGGGAGCGGGCGTCAACCTCCTGGAGCTCAAGGTCGAGGGAATGTCCTGCGCCTCGTGCGTGGCGCGCGTGGAGCGCGCGCTCCTCAAGGTGCCCGGGGTCGAGGCCGCGAGCGTCAACCTGGCGACCGGAACGGCCACGCTGCGCGCTCCCGGAAACGCCGTCGCCGGCGCGATCGAGGCGGTCCGGAAGTCCGGATACGAGGCCTCGGTGAAGAAGGAGGAGGCTCCCGCCGCTGCGCAGGTGGTCGCCATCCGGCGCGACACCCTCGAACTCGCCGTCGCCGCGCTCCTCACCGCGCCGCTCGTCGTCCCGATGGTGGCGCAGGCCTTCGGCGTCCACTGGATGCTGCCCGCGTGGCTGCAGTGGGCCCTCGCCACGCCCGTGCAGTTCGTCATCGGCGCGCGGTTCTATCGCGCCGCCTGGAAGGCGCTCGCCGCGCGCGCCGGCAACATGGATCTCCTCGTGTCCATCGGCACGAGCGCGGCCTACGGGCTGAGCGTGTACCTTGCCGTCGCCGGAGAGGGCACCCACCTCTATTTCGAGGCGGCCGCGGTCGTGATCACGCTCGTGCGCACGGGCAAATGGCTCGAGGAGCGCGCCACGCGCCAGACGGCCGAGGCCATCCGTGCCCTTGCCGCCCTTCGCCCGGAGACGGCGCGCGTCTTGCGCGACGGGGTGGAGCGCGTCGTGCCGGTGTCGGAGGTCCGGGTGGGCGACCTCGTCGTCGTGTTGCCGGGGGACTGCGTGCCGGTCGACGCGGAAGTGACCGAGGGCGAAAGCGACGTCGACGAGTCCCTGGTAACGGGCGAGAGCCTGCCCGTCGCCAAGCACCCCGGAAGCCGGATCACGGGCGGTTCGGTCAACGCCCAGGGCCGCCTCGTCGCGCGCACCGTCGCGGTGGGGGCCGAGAGCACCATCGCGAGGATCATCCGCGCCGTCGAGTCGGCGCAAGCGGCGAAGGCGCCCATCCAGCGCCTCGTCGACCGCGTGAGCGAGGTGTTCGTGCCCGCCGTCGTCGTCGTCGCCCTGCTCACGCTCCTCGCCTGGGGATTCGCCAACGGCGACTGGGAAGCGGCGGTACTCAACGCGGTGGCCGTGCTCGTGATCGCCTGTCCCTGCGCGCTGGGCCTGGCCACTCCCACGGCCGTCATGGCCGGAACGGGCGTGGCCGCGCGCCACGGCATCCTGATCAAGGACGCGCAGGCGCTCGAGATTGCCCACCGCACGCGCGTGGTGGCCTTCGACAAGACGGGCACGCTCACGGAGGGCCGGCCCTCGCTCGCCGAGGTCGTGCCGCTCGACATTCCGCGCGAGGAGGCGCTCCGGCTCGCCGCGGCCGTCCAGCGGGGGTCGGCGCACCCGCTCGCGCGGGCGGTGCTGGAGGCGGCGCAGCGCGAGCTCGTCCCCATCCCGCCGGCCGGCTCGATGCGGGCGGTGGCGGGCCGTGGCGTCGAGGCGGTGGTCAAGGAGCGCACTCTCGCCATCGCCAGCCGTCGCTGGGCCGGGGAGCTCGGCGTCGCCGGTTTCGGGCGGCTCGAGGCGGAAGCCGACCGGCTCGAGGCGCGGGGCATGACGGTCTCGTGGCTCGTCGAGTCGGCGCCGAAGGCCAGGGCGCTCGCGCTCCTCGCCTTCGGCGACGCGCTGAAGCCCCGGTCGCCCGAGGCCGTCGCGAGGCTTCGCGCGCTGGGAATCACGCCGGTCCTCCTCACCGGCGACAATCGCGGCGCCGCGGAGGCGGCTGCGCGGCTCGCGGGCATCGACGAGGTGCGGGCGGAGGTGCTGCCGGAGGAAAAGGCCGCCGTGGTGGCGCAGCTGCGCGGCGCGCACGGCGCCGTCGCGATGGTGGGCGACGGGATCAACGACGCGCCCGCGCTCGCGGCCGCCGACATCGGCATCGCGATGGGCACCGGCACGGACGTGGCCATGCACACCGCCGGCATCACGCTCATGCGCGGCGACCCGTCCCTCGTGGCCGACGCCCTCGACATCTCGCGCAGGACGCATGCGAAGATCCGCCAGAACCTCTTCTGGGCCTTCGCGTACAACGTGGTCGGCGTGCCGCTCGCGGCGCTGGGCCTGCTGTCGCCGGTGATCGCCGGGGCGGCCATGGCGCTCTCGAGCGTGAGCGTGGTCTCGAACGCACTGCTGCTCGCCCGCTGGAAGGGGACGTTGCGCAACTGAAGGGGAGGGTGGAATGGCGCAGGCGAAGTACTTTGAGCTCTCGGACGCGCGCCGCGAGGGGCTTCTCAACATCGGCGAGGCCGCGGAGGCTTCGGGCGTGTCCGCGAAGATGATCCGGCACTACGAGGAGATCGGGCTCGTCCCCAAGGCGGGCCGGACGGTGGCCGGCTACCGCATCTACCGCGATGCCGACGTGCACGTGCTGCGCTTCATCCGCCGCTCGCGGGACCTGGGCTTCACGATGAAGGAGATCGCGGGCCTCCTGGGCCTCTGGCAGAACAGGCGCCGCGCGAGCGCCGACGTGAAGCGGCTCGCCTCGGCCCACATGGCCGACCTGGACGCCCGCATCGCGGAGCTCCAGGCGATGCGGCGCACGCTCGAGCACCTCGTTCACTGCTGCCATGGCGACGACCGCCCCGACTGCCCCATCCTCGACGACCTCGCCGGGACCGGCCGGGCTTAGAATAGGGCCCACGATTCCACCTGGAGAACGACAAATGAAGCGCGAATGGATCCTCGCCGCGGCCCTGGTGTCCGGCACCGTCCCGGCGGTCGCCCTGGCGGCGGACGCGCCGGCCACGCCGGAGGCCAAGGCGAAGGCCCCCGCGACCGCGCCGCTCACCGTGGGCGAGGTGAAGAAGGTCGACCGGGAGGCGAGGAAGGTCACCATCAAGCACGGCCCCATCGAGAACCTCAAGATGCCGCCCATGACCATGGTCTTCCGGGTGAAGGACCCGGCCATGCTCGACGGCCTCGACACGGGGACGAAGGTCCGCTTCCGCGCCGAGGAGTCGGACGGCGGCTACCTCGTGACCCGGATGCAGAAGGGGAAATGACGATGATCGAGTTCGACGTCCAGGACATGACCTGCGGCCACTGCGCCGCGACGATCACCGGCGCCGTGAAGGCCGTCGATCCGGATGTCCGCTGCGAGATCGACCTCGCCGCGAAGCGCGTGCGGGTGGAGAGCGCCGTTTCGGCCGACCGCATCGCCGCGGCCATCTCGAAGGCGGGCTTCACTCCCGTCCGCTCCGCGCCGGCCTGAGAACGGCGCCCGGCGCACCGGCCGCATGTCGCTTCACGACCTGACCGCCTGGCGGCACGACCACGCCTTCGACGCTGGCAACCGCGCCGGCGAGTCGCGCACGTGGATCGTCGTGGCCATCACGGCCGTGACGATGGTCGCCGAGATCGTGGGCGGCTGGCTCACGGGCTCGATGGCGCTGCTCGCCGACGGCTGGCACATGGGCACGCACGTGGCCGCCCTCGCCATGGCCGGCATCGCCTATGCCCTGGCCCGGCGCTGGTCGCGCGACGAGCGCTTCGCGTTCGGCACGTGGAAGATCGAGGTGCTGGGCGCCTTCGCGAGCGCGCTTGTGCTCGCGATCGTGGCGCTCGCCATGGCCGTCGAGTCGGTCCTGCGGCTGGTGAGCCCGCAGCCCATCGCCTTCGCGAGCGCCCTGGCCGTCGCCGTCGTCGGGCTCGTCGTGAACGTGGTCTCGGCCTTCGTGCTCGCGGGGCACGACCATGGCCACGGCCACGACCATGACGACGACCATGACGACGACCACCACCACGACGAAGGTCACGGCCGCGGCCACCACGACCTCAACATGCGCGCGGCCTACCTGCACGTCATGGCGGATGCCTTCACGTCCGTCCTCGCCATCGCGGCCCTCGCCGCCGGCATGGTGGCCGGCTGGACGTGGCTCGACCCCGTGATGGGGATCGTGGGCTCCGCGGTGATCGCCTGGTGGTCGAAGGGGCTGCTCGCGCAGTCGGCGCGGGTGCTGCTCGACCGCGAGATGGACTCGCCCGTCGCCTCGCAGGTGAGGCTCGCCATCGAGAGCGACGGCGACGCCGAGATCGCGGACCTCCACCTCTGGCGCGTGGGGCGCGCGCGCTTCGCCTGCATCGTCGCGATCGTCGCCAGGGATCCCCTCACGCCCGATGGCTACCGCGCGCGGCTCGCGGGGATTCCCTCGCTCGCCCACGTGTCGATCGAGGTGAACCGCTGCCCGCATCGGCGCTGCCCCTAGGGCGGCCCGCCATCGACAAGGCCCGGCCAACGGCGTACAACGACGGCAGCCCGAACGCCCCCCGATTCCCCGATGTCCCGCCCCGCCGACAAGATCGTCCGAGAGTTCCACCACATCCTCCTCTGGCCGCTGCAGCTGCGGCGCCTGAGGCGCGAGACGGGGTTCGCCACCCACTGGGAGGTGCTGCGCGCCAACCCGGGGCCGTGGAAGGAGGTGAAGGACAACCTCCTGGTCGACGACGAGTCCTGTCTCACCGGCTACCAGGAGTTCGTCTACTTCCTTCCCTACGTCCAGCGCTTCCTCTACGGCTTCGGCGAGGCCGACGCGCAGACGCCCTCCAGCCTGCACATGTTCCGCCGCGACGACATCGCCACGGCGCGCGTGCGGCTGCGCGAGGAGGACGCCCCCATCGACCTGGCGGTGGCCCGCATGCGGCTCGTGTTCTTCTACGACCAGGACGTCGCGATCCTCGCCTTCGAGGTGGTGGCGCGCGACCTGCCGCTCGAGGACGCCATCGACCTCGTGGACCGGTTCGGGCGCCCCTATCCCCCCTACTGGGACGGGCCGGGCCAGGGCGCGCACTGCACCTATTCGGTCGAGTTCCTCGATGCCGCGGGGCACCTGCTGTCGGCCTCCGACTACGGCGACCGGGACAAGTACGTGGGCCTCGTGCGCGACATCAAGCAGACGCCGCTGTCGCTGCACTGGGAGTACCTCCTGCAGCCGCTCGTGCCCGCGTACCTGGGCGGCGGGATCCTGCAGTACTACCAGATCGAGAACAAGCGCATCCCGATCATGACCTACCTCGCGCTCGACGATCCGCGCAGCCTCACCCGCGGCGACCTCGCGCGCATCGGCTACGCCGCCAAGTGGGGGCCGTCGGACACGCTTCCCTTCGCGCCGCGCTTCCTCGGGGACTTCGAGCAGAAGTTCTGCTACGACCGCTACTGGGACGCCGACAACCCGGCGGGCGGCATGAACACGCGCTTCGTCCTCTGCGGCGTGGCCTTCGCGATGGTGACGCGGCACGAGGACGAGCGCGCGGACCTCCTGCACACCTTCCGGCGCCAGTTCTTCCAGATCGGGCTCATCGCCAACTTCCACAAGGCGGCGCTCCTCAACCTCTCCAACCGCTTCTCCATCGCCGTGGAGCGGCTGCGCGTGGGCGACTACGCGAGCGTGCGCGTGTTCAAGGACAGCGTGCGCGAGGCGCTCGAGCTCTTCCTGCGCTTCAACCACCGCTACTGGTTCCACGAGATCTCCAACCAGGTGCTCGCCTCCGAGATGTTCGCCCGCTGGGCCCACCAGCTCGGCAGCGACGCGCTCTACGCCGAGGTGCGCGAGGAGGCCCAGGACATCAACCAGTACCTTGACGCGGACCGCACCCGCAAGGCGGGCGACAACGCGATGCGGCTCACGGTCGTGTCGGCGCTCGGCATGGCGGGCACCGTGGTCACGGGCTTCCTGGGCATGAACCTCTTCAACCACACCGAGCTCACGGGCTGGGAGAAGTTCTGGATCTTCATGGCGGTGTTCGTGCCCACGATCGCGCTGGGCCTGTACACCGTGGTGATCTCGAAGCGCATCGCCGCCTTCTTCGAGGCGATGTCCTCCGAGCGGCTCACGTGGCGGCAGAAGTTCCACGCCTTCCGCCAGATCTGGCGGCCGCCGCCCAGGGCGCCGAGGGTGAGGAAGCGCGTGGCGGGCGGCGACGAGCCCTCGCGCCGCAGCGCCGGGCAGCCTTCACAGGCGCAGCAGCGCGCCTCCGGCGCGCCCAGCGGCTGACCCGGCGCCATGCCCCCGGCCGGCGAGGCGGGCGAGGTGCTCCGGTTCTGGTTCGGCGTGCCGGGCTCGGAGGGCCACGGCAAGGCGCGCCGCGAGTGGTTCCGCAAGGACCCCGCGTTCGACGCGGAGATCCGGCGCCGGTTTCTCGCGCTGCACGCGGCGGCCGCGCTCGGCGAACGCGACCGCTGGCGGGAGGACCCCGATTCGCTCCTCGCGCTCGTCGTCGTGCTCGACCAGTTCTCGCGCAACCTCTACCGCGACGACCCGCGCGCCTTCTCGCAGGACGCGATGGCACTCGCGTGCGCGCGGCTCGCGCTCGACCGGGGATGGGGCGCGGCGCGGCTGCCCATGGAGCGGCAGTTCCTCTACCTGCCCTTCGAGCACTCCGAGGACCTGGCCGACCAGGACCGCTCGGTGGCCCTCTTCGCGTCGCTGGAGGTGTACCCCGAGACGAAGGGGCTCACCGAATGGGCGGAGAAGCACCGCGTGATCGTGCGGCGCTTCGGGCGGTTCCCGCACCGGAACGCGGCGCTGGGTCGCGAGTCGACGGCGGAGGAGATCGCGTTCCTCGCCACGCCCGGGTCCGGTATCTAGGAAGGCGGCCATGGAAAGGCGCGCCTTCGCCGTCCTGCTCGCGCTGCTCCTCGCCGCCGCCTGCACGCGCTCGAGCGAACCGCCGAAGGACATCGCGCAGGCGGTCGCGGTGGTGGGCTACCTCACCTCGGAGAAGGTCGTGAACCGATCCGCCTACTCGGCGACCGGGGGGGACGCATCGCCGTCGGAGTTCGTGTCCTACCTGTTCTCGGACCTGGGCGCCGCGGAGTTGTCTGAGCCCGCCCGCCCCGGGGAGCCGGCTGGCGCGGGCCGCGGCGCCGCTAGCGGGCCAGGCGGTAGAGCACGTGGCGCCGGACCGGGCTGCCCTCGGCGATGCGCGGGTGTTCGAACTCGCCGTCGCGGCGCATGCCCAGCCGCTCCATCACCGCCATCGAGCGGCGATTCGTGGCGGCGGTGAACGACACGATCTCCTCGAGGCCCAGCTCGCCGAAGGCGAAGGCTAGCGCCGCTCGCGCCGCCTCGGTCGCGTAGCCCTTGCCCCAGGCGCTGCGGGCGAGCCGCCAGCCCACCTCGGTGCAGGGCGTGAAGTGCGCCTCGAAGGTGGGGACCGCGAGCCCGGTGAAGCCGATGAACGGCTCGCCGCCCTTCACCTCGAGCGCCCACAGTCCCCATCCCTGCTCCCGCATCCGGGCCATGATGCGCGCGGCCATGGCGTCGCTCTCCTCGCGTGTCGGGATGGAGGGGAAGTGCTCCATCACGGCCGGGTCCGCGTTCATGGCCGCGAACGGCGCGAGGTCCGTCTCCCGCCAGGGGCGAAGGCGAAGGCGCTCGGTGTCGAGGATCACGAGGGTTCGGCGTCGGGCTGCCGGGAGGGCTGGGCCAGGTCGAAAGCGGGCAACTGCATGCACGCGTCGACCACCGAGAGGACGACCGGATAAGGTTCCACCGGCACCT
>JBBIJT010000075.1:0-16785 GCA_037445795.1 Betaproteobacteria bacterium
TCGGTGCAGGTGCAGGCCTACGTCTTCACCAGCCGGCGCATCGCCGCGGCCCTCGCGAAGGCGGCGCAGCGGGGCGTCGCGGTCGAGCTCGTCGGCGACGCGAAGCAGCACGAGGCGGGCGGGCTTCCCGTGCTGAAGAGCCTGCAGCGCGCGGGCGTGCGCATCTGGCTCGCCGGCGACTACGCCGCCTTCCACAACAAGGTCGTCCTCGTCGACGCGGCCACGCCCGCGGCGGTCGTCGTCACGGGCAGCTACAACTTCACCCGGGCCGCGCAGGAGAACAACGCGGAGAACGTCGTGGTCATCTCGGGAAGCCCCGAGGTGGCGCGGCGGTTCGCGCGCGACTTCGAGCGCCATCGCGACCGGGCCTCGCGGTTACAATGACGCGGCGATGACTCCTCTCGAAACGACGATCGACGCGGCGACGGCGCAGCTGGGGTCCGGCCGGGGCCTCGTCCAGGCCGGCGTCATCGCCGTCGGGCTGGGGCTCGGCTGGCTCGCGGGCGGGGCGCTCCGCAAGCGCGTGGACGCGAAGCGCCGCTGGGAGTTCGGCAAGGGCGGCTTCGACCGCGTGGCCTTCCCCCTCGCGGCGCTCGCGATCATCTGGGGGTCGCGCTTCTTCCTGCGCAAGATGCACCCCACGCCCCTCATCGACCTGGCGATCTGGCTCCTCGTCGCCTTCGTGGTGATCCGGTTCGCGGTGTACGTGCTCCGCCGTGTGCTGCCGGAGGGGGCCCTGCTGCGCGGGTCGGAGCGCACCATCGCCATCACGATGTGGGTGGGCGTGGCGCTCCACCTCACGGGCGTCCTGCCCGAGGTCTGGGATGCCCTCGAGTCCGTCTCCTTCAACGCCGGCAAGCAGCGCATCTCGCTGCTGCTGATCGTGCAGGGCCTCGTGTCGGTCACGGTCGCGCTGGCCGTCTCCATGTGGCTCGCCAAGGTGATCGAGGGCCAGATCCTCGCCGCGGAGCGCATCGAGGTCTCGACCAGGGTGGTCCTCGCGAAGCTCGTGCGCGCCGTCGCTTTCTTCGTCGCGGTCCTCGTTGCCCTGCCCATCGTCGGCATCGACGTGACGGCGCTGTCGGTGTTCGGCGGCGCCCTCGGCGTGGGCCTGGGCTTCGGCCTGCAGAAGATCGCGAGCAACTACGTGAGCGGCTACATCATCCTGCTCGACCGCTCGATCCGCATCGGCGACGTCGTCTCGGTCGACACCCGCCAGGGCGTGGTGAAGGAGATCGCGTCCCGGTACACGGTGCTGCGAAGCCTCGACGGCACCGAGTCGATCATCCCGAACGAGACGCTCATCACCCAGGCCGTCACCAACCACTCCTTCACCGACCGCAAGGTGCTCGTGAAGGTGCCGGTGTCGGTGGGCTACGGCTCGGACATCGACCGCGTGTTCGCCATCCTGCTCGAGATCGCGCGGCGCCAGCCGCGCGTGCTGACCGACCCGGCGCCGTCCTGCAGCATCCTGGCGCTCGGGGAGAACGGCATCGACATCGAGGTCGGCGCCTGGATCGGGGACCCGGACCAGGGCCAGGGGGCGCTGCGCGGCGCGATCCTGAAGGAAGTCCTGGAGGCCTTCCGGGCCGAGGGGGTCGAAATCCCCTTCCCGCAACGGGACGTCCGGTTGCTGTCCGTGCCGGCGGCCGCCAAAAAGCCTTTGTAAACAAGAGGTTATGCTGCTCGCCCCAGATTGCCGGGGCGTGCCCGCCCCATGCGTTAGAATGTGGCCCGTCGTTTCCCGGCCCGCACCCGAACGGGCCCATCCAAAAAGGCGCAAATCCGATGCTCTTCGACGGTCTCCTGAACCTTTCCTGGTGGGGCAAGCTCCTCGCGCTGCTCGTGCTCGTCCAAATCACCATCGCGGGCGTCACGCTCTACCTGCACCGCTGCCAGGCCCACCGGGCGCTGGAGCTGCACCCGGCCGTGAGCCACTTCTTCCGCTTCTGGATGTGGCTCACCACGGGGATGATCACCAAGGAGTGGGCGGCCATCCACCGCAAGCACCACGCCAAGTGCGAGACGGCGGAGGACCCGCACAGCCCGCAGGTCTACGGCATCAACAAGGTGCTCTTCGCCGGCGTCTTCCTCTACGTGAAGGAATCGCACCACCCCGACACGATGCAGCGCTACGGCCACGGCACGCCGGACGACTGGCTCGAGCGCACGATCTACACGCCGCACCACAAGAAGGGCATCCTCGTCATGCTCCTCGCGGACGTGCTGCTCTTCGGCGCCGTGCCCGGCCTTCTCATGTGGGGGATCCAGATGGCGTGGATCCCGTTCTGGGCCGCGGGCGTCATCAACGGGATCGGCCACTTCTGGGGCTACCGCAAGTTCCAGACGGAGGACGCGAGCACCAACATCGTCCCCATCGCGGCCTGGATCGGCGGCGAGGAGCTGCACAACAACCACCACGCCTTCCCGACCTCGGCCAAGTTCTCGGTGCAGTGGTACGAGTTCGACCTGGGCTGGCTCTACATCCAGGTCCTGTCGGCGCTGGGCCTCGCCCACCCGAAGAAGCTGCCTCCCCGCGTGAAGCTGGACCCGGCGAAGTCGGAAGTGGACGTCCAGACCGTGCAGGCCATCGCCACGAACCGCTACGAGGTCCTCGCCCGCTACGCCAAGTCGATGAAGCTCGCCTGGAACGAGGAAGTGGCGAAGCTGCGCGAGAAGCAGCTCTTCGCCGACAGCGCCACCGCGCGCCGGCTGCGCCGCTGCATCACGCGCGGCACCCCGCCGACGGCGGCCGAGTGCGAGGCCGTCCAGCGCGCGCTCGAGTCGAGCCCGCGCCTCGCGACCCTCTACCGGATGCGCGAGGAGCTCGCGCGGACCTGGGAGCGTTCCACCCTCTCCACCGAGCAGCTCGTCCAGCAGCTGCGCGACTGGTGCGACCGCGCCGAGGCGAGCGGCATCGAGGCCCTCGCGGAGTTCTCCCGCCGCCTGCGGCGCTACGCCGCGGCCTAGCACCCGGTGCCCGGCGCCGTGTCAGGCACGGTGCCTGGCGCCCACGGCACCGCTCTCGTCTTCGGGGCGAGCGGCTACATCGGAAGCCACCTCGCGCCCGCCCTCGCGGCGCGGGGCTGGCGCGTGCGCGCCGCCGCGCGCAACCTCAAGGTCCTCGAGTCGCGCCCGTGGCGGGACGTCGATCGCGTCGCCGCCGACGCGCTCAAACCCGAGACGCTGGCCGCGGCGGTGGCCGGCATCGACGTGGCCTACTACCTCGTCCATTCGATGGCCGCCGGCCGCGACTTCGGCCGCCTCGACCTCGAGGCCGCCGACAACTTCGCGAGGGCCTGCGCCGCGGCCGGGGTGAAGCGCATCATCTACCTCGGAGGCCTGCTGCCGCCCGATGCCGACTCGGAGCATCTGTTGTCGCGAAAGGAGACGGGCGAAAGGCTTCGTGGCCACCCCGTGCCCGTCACCGAGATCCGCGCCGGAATCATCGTGGGCCCCGGCTCGGCGGCGTTCGAGGTGATGCGCGACCTCGTGCTGCACCTGCCGGTGATGGTCACGCCGCGATGGGTGCGCGCGAAGTCGACGCCCATCGCGCTCGACAACCTCATTCACTACCTCGCCGAGGCCCCGCTCGTGCCGGAGATGGCCGGCGGCACCTACGACGCCGCCGGCCCCGAGACGCTCACTTACGAGGCGATGATGCGGGGCATCTGCCGCATCATCGGCCGCCGCGAGCCGTGGATCGTCCCGGTTCCCGTGCTCACCCCCGAGCTGTCGGCCTGGTGGCTGAAGTTCGTGACGGCGGTGCCGGCCAACATCGCGCGCGCGCTCATCGGCGGTCTCAAGCACGACTTCATCGCCGATGCCTCGGCGATCCGGGCGCTCATCCCGCAGAGGCTGCTCGGCTTCGAGGATTCCGTGCACGCCGCGCTCGAGGCGGAGGCGCGGCACACCGTCGCGGCCCGCTGGACCGAGGGCGCGTTCATCTTCCGCGACTACCGCCCCGACTACGCGTACTACGCGAAGCACGCCGGCGGCGAAGCGCGCACGAGCGCCTCCGCCGCCGCGCTATGGAAGGTCGTCACGGCGATCGGAGGCGAGAACCGCTACTACAAGTACAACCTCCTCTGGATGCTGCGCGAGGTCGCCGACTGGCTCGTGGGCGGCGTGGGCCTCAATCACGGCCGGCGCGACCCGCAGGACGTGCGCGTGGGCGACGTGATCGACTCCTGGCGCGTGATCGGGGCCGAACCGCAGCGCCGCCTCACGCTCGCCTTCGGCATGAAGGCGCCCGGCGCCGGCGTGCTGGAGTTCGAAATCGAGGAGATCGATCCCCAAGAGCGCCGAATCGCCGTCACCGCCCACTGGCACCCGGCCGGCGTCTGGGGCCTCGTGTACTGGTACGCGATGTTCCCGGCGCACCTGGTGCTGTTCGACGCGCTGGCGAAGGAGATCGCGCGCCGCGCCGCCGCGTCCGACGACGCAAACAAAAACCCCGCCGGAGCGGGGTTCTCGGGGACCGGCGGGAATCCGGGAGCTACTTGAGCTTCGTTTCCTTGTAGGCCACGTGCTTGCGGGCCTTGGGGTCGTACTTCTTGATCTCCAGCTTGTCGGGCGTGGTCTTCTTGTTCTTGGTCGTGGTGTAGAAGTGCCCCGTGCCGGCGGTGGACTCGAGCTTGATCTTTTCGCGCATGGCCGGCTCCTCAGATCGCCTCGCCGCGCGCGCGCATCTCGGCGAGCACGACGTCGATGCCCTTCTTGTCGATGGTGCGAAGGCCCGCGTTCGTGAGCCGGAGCTTCACGTAGCGGTTCTCGCTCTCGACCCAGAGCTTGCGGTACTGCAGGTTGGGCAGGTAGCGGCGCTTGGTCTTGTTGTTGGCGTGGGAAACGTGGTTGCCGACCCTGGGGCCCTTGCCGGTGACTTGGCAGACTCGAGACATGGGAATTCTCCGATCCGTCGCCCCGAATGCCGAGGCGGAAAGCCGATGATTATAGCCCAGGCCGGGCCGGCTCTTCAACCTGATTCCATTGGCCTTTTCCGCTAGAGGAGGCCGCGCTCGGCGAACGAGAGGCAGGCCCCGGGCGCGACGATGAAGTGGTCGAGGACCTTCACGTCCACGAGCGCGAGGGACTCGGCCAGGGACCTCGTAAGTGCCTGATCCTGAAAGGAAGGTTCGGCAACCCCCGAGGGATGGTTGTGGGCCAGGATCACCCCCGCCGCATTGTGAGCCAGCGCTTGCTTGACGACTTCCCGGGGGTAGACGCTCGTCTGGGTGAGGGTGCCGCGGAAGAGCTCCTCCGCCGCGATGACCCGGTTCTGCGCGTCGAGGAACACGGCCCAGAAGACCTCGTGCCCGAGGTGCTGGAGGCGCAGCCGCAGGAAGCCCCGGACGGCCGCCGGGGACGACAGGCTGTCGCGGGCCTGCATCTCCTCCCCCAGGGAGCGGCGCGCGAGCTCAAGCGCGGCGGCGAACCGGGCAGCGCGCGCCGGCCCCACCCCGGGAACGCCCGCGACCTCCGGCAGCGGGGCGGCGAGCAGCCGCGACACACGCCCGAAGCGGGCGAGGAGCTCGTGGGCGGTGTCGAGGGCCGGCCGGCCCGCGACCCCCGTGCGCAGCATGAGGGCGACGAGCTCGGCATCGGAAAGGGCCGACGGCCCGTGGATGGCGAGCCGCTCGCGGGGATGGCCGGCGGCCGGCCAGGGAAGCGCGGGCATGGGCACTCCTAGTAGAATGATCCGATGGAGAAAAGTCCCGAGCGCCGCGTTCTACTGGGAGTGACGGGGGGCATCGCCGCCTACAAGGTGGCCGAGCTCGCGCGGGCGCTCATCCGGAATAACGTCGACGTGCGCGTCGCGATGACGCAGGCCGGCACGAAATTCGTCACGCCCGCGACGTTCCAGGCGCTCACGGGCCAGCCCGTCGCCATGGACCTGTGGGACGGGAGCTTCCCGAACGCGATGCCCCACATCGAGCTCTCGCGCGGGGCGGACGCCATCGTCGTCGCCCCGGCGAGCGCCGACTTCCTCGCGAAGCTGGCCAACGGGCTCGCCGACGACCTGCTGTCGACGACCTGCCTCGCGCGCAATTGCCCGCTGCTCGTGGTGCCCGCGATGAACCGCGAGATGTGGGACAACCCGGCCACGCAGCGCAACCTGAACGCGCTTCGCGCCGACGGCGTGGTGATCCTGGGGCCCGCCACCGGCGACCAGGCCTGCGGTGAGGTCGGCATGGGCCGCATGCTCGAGCCGGATGAGATCCTGCAGTCGGTGCTCGCCTTCCTCGCGCCCAAGCGGCTCGCGGGGCGAAAGGTCCTCGTCACGGCCGGCCCCACGTTCGAGGCCATCGACACCGTTCGCGGCATCACCAACCAGAGCTCGGGCAAGATGGGCTACGCCATCGCGGAGGCCGCCGCGGCGCTCGGTGCCGACGTGACCCTCGTGTCCGGTCCCACCTCGCTCGCGCCGCCCGCCAGCACCCACTTCGTCTACGTGACGAGCGCGGCGGAAATGCTGAACGCGGTGACCGCGCACGCCGGCGCCGCGGACTACTTCTTCAGCGTCGCGGCCGTGGCCGACTACACGCCCGAGGCGCCCTCGGGCCGCAAGATCAAGAAGTCGGGCGCGCCCCTCGAGATCAAGCTCAAGCCCACGGTGGACATCCTGGCGCAGGTGGCGAAGATGCCGGCCGGCCCCTTCTGCGTGGGGTTCGCCGCCGAGAGCGAGAACCTCGCCGAGTACGCGCAGGACAAGAGGAAGCGCAAGAACATCCCGATGATCGTCGCGAACCTCGTCCAGCACACCATCGGCCGCGAGGAGAACGAGGTCACCATCTACGACGACGCGGGCGCGCACCCGATCGCGCGCGCGACCAAGTCGCGCATCGCGCACGCGATCCTCGCGCACGCCATCGCGCTCTTCGAGGCCCGGCGCGGCGGCGCCACCGTCACTCCCATCAAGCAGGCCTCCTGATCCCCGAGTGCGCGGACACTATCGCCTCGAGGCGAGGTAAACCGTTTGCCATCCCGTAGCCCCGACGCGTCCATGAAGAAACTCGATGTGAAGATCCTCGACGAGCGCATGCGCTCGCAGCTGCCCGCGTACGCCACCGCAGGCTCGGCCGGCCTCGACCTGCGCGCCTGCCTCGACGAGCCGCTCACGCTGCGCGCGGGCGACAGCGCCCTCGTGCCCACGGGGCTCGCGATCCACGTGGCCGACCCGGGCTACGCCGCGGTGATCATTCCGCGCTCGGGCCTCGGCCACAAGCACGGCATCGTGCTCGGCAACCTCGTCGGGCTCATCGACTCCGACTACCAGGGGCAGCTCTTCGTCTCCTGCTGGAACCGCGGCCGCGACACGTTCGTGGTGAACCCGATGGAGCGCATCGCCCAGCTCGTGGTCATCCCCGTCGTGCAGGTGGAACTCAACGTCGTGGAATCCTTCGACGAGAGCTCGCGCGGCGCCGGCGGCTTCGGCTCCACGGGCAAGCATTGAGGCCCGCCATGCACGGCATCGTCCTCTTCGCCCACGGCGCCCGCGACCCGGAATGGGCGCGTCCCTTCGAAGCCATCCGCGACATCGTGCGCGCGCGCCGGCCCGAGTTCCCGGTCGAGCTCGCCTTCCTCGACTTCATGAGCCCCAAGCTCGGCGAGGCCGTCGACTCGCTCGTGGGCAAGGGCGTGGCCGCGATCACCATCTTCCCGCTGTTCATGGCGCCGGGCGGCCACATCCGCAACGACCTGCCCAAGATCGCGGAGGAGCTGCGCCTCGCGCACCCCGGCATCCCCATCGCCGTCCAGACGGCCATCGGCGAGGCCCCGGAGCTGCTGGAAGCCATCGCCGGGTGGGTGCTCGAGGGCGTCGACTAGGTCACTTGCACATCGCGAACCCGTCGTTCCAGCCCATGCGGTAGCGCGGGTTGGAGGCGAATCGCTTCTCGTCCTTGCGGCCGTATTCCGATTTCTTCGCCGACTCGCAGCCGTCGACGTAGCCGTCGCGCACGTCGGGCGGGTAGCCCGAGAGGTTGTAGGCGGGAGGCGGCGCCTTGGCGCGGCGCTCGCGCGCCTGCTGCGGCGTCTCCTCGGCGGGCGGCGGCAGCGCCGCGCAGGAGGCGAGGAACAGGAAGGCGAAGAGGGTTGCCGGTCGGCGCATCGGGGGCCTCGTGCGTTAAGCTGCGTGCGCCGATTCGAATGGAGAAACCGTTTTGGAAGCCATTGTAACCGCCGTGCCGCGCACCGCCGCCTGGCGGGCGCTCCTCGCCGCACCGCTGCTCGCCTTGGCCTGCCTCGCCCCGGCGATCGTGCTGGCGCAGACGAAGGCGCAGCCGCCCCTGCGCACGATCGCGGTGAAGGTGGGCGGCCACGCCCTTCGCGTCGAGGTCGCCGAGACCGTGGAGCAACGCATGATGGGCCTGATGCTGCGCGAGAAGCTCGGCCGCAATGACGGGATGCTCTTCGTCTTCGAGGATCCCGGCTACCACGCGATGTGGATGAGGAACACGCTGGTCCCGCTGTCGGTCGCCTTCGTCGACGGCGACGGCGTCATCCTCAACATCCTCGACATGCAGCCGCAGACCGACGACCAGCACATGGCCGCGGGCCCCGCGCGCTACGCGATCGAGACGAACAAGGGCTGGTTCGCCGAGCGCCGGATCAAGGCCGGCGACAAGGTCTCGGGGCTGCCGAAGCCGCCGAAATGACGGGCGGCGGAATAATCCGCCGCCGCCGCTGTTCTCCCTCCCGACGCCGCCACGCGGCGCCCGCCTGCTCCCACTTCCGAGAAAGGAACGACCGCATGAAACGCTTCGCCATCGCCGCAGCCCTCCTCGCCGCCACCGGCGCTGCCTTCGCCCAGCAGGGCCCCAAGCCCGAGGACGAGATCCGCTATCGCCAGTCGGTCATGAACGTCATCGGCCGCGCCATGGGCCCGATGGGCGCGATGGCGACGGGCAAGGCCCCGTTCAACGCCGCGATCGCGCAGAAGAACTCCGCGCTCGTGGAATCGCTGATCGCGCTGCCGTGGAACTCCTTCGGCCCCGGCACCGACAAGGGCGCGCCCACCAAGGCGGACCCCAGGATCTGGACGGAACAGGCCAAGTTCAGGCAGGCGTCCGAGAAGATCCAGAAGGCCGTGGCAAACCTGGCCGCGGCCGCGAAGACCGGCGACGAGGGCAAGTTCAAGGCCGCGTTCGCCGAGGTGCCCAAGTCCTGCAACGGCGGCTGCCACGACGACTTCCGCCTGAAGGAAGCCCGCAACTGATCAGCCGAGGCTGATCACTCCCCAGACGGCCGCGGCGGCCGCGATGGCGATCGCGGCGGCCGCAACCGCACTGCCGCCGCGCGTCTCCTCCCCTTCGCGTCCCGGCGCCAGCGACTTGCGGCCCGAGATCATCGCTCCGACGAGGTCCTGCCGCTTCGCCACGGTGTAGTAGGCAACGGCCGCGACGTGCAGCGCCACGAGTGCCGCGATGACCCAGAAGTTCGCCTCGTGGATCGAGCCCAGCCGGTCCGAGAGCGCGCGGCTCGCGAAGCGCGCGAGGGGCGCCTCGAACCCGTAGTCCTCCTGCACGAGGAAGAGCCCGGTTCCCGCCTGCACCGCGAGCGCGCCCAGCATCGCGACCACGGACCACCCGCCCAGCGGGTTGTGACCGGCCGCCTCCGGTGCCGTTCCGGCGGCGAGGCCCTTCGCATAGGCGATCACCGCAGCTGGGCGGCGCAGGAAGCTCCCGAAACGGGCGTGCGTGCCGCCGGCGAATCCCCAGCCGAGGCGGAACAGGAGCAGCCCCGCCACGAGGAGGCCGGAGCGCTTGTGCCACTCGAGCGTGGCCGGCCCGAGGACGGAATCGAACTTGCCCGTCACGACGCCCGCGACGACCGCGAGCAGCAGGACCCAGTGGAAAAGGCGCGTGGGCAGGTCCCACACGCGCACGGAAGCCGGCGCGCCCGCCTCAGGCACCGAAGACCGCGGTCCGGAACATCCCGCCCGAGGCGGACATGAAGAAGAGCATCGGCATGGAGAGCGCCACGTTCAGCCGCGAGGCGAGGAACGCGACGCGCCGGGCCTTCGCCTTCTCGTCGTCCGAGGCGGGCACGAGCCCGAGGATCTTCTTCTGGTTGGGCCAGATGATGGCCCAGACGTTGAAGAACATGATCGTGCCGAGCCACGCGCCGACGCCGATCGGGATGTAGGCGCGCTCCTTGAAGAGGAAGGCGTCGTCGAAGCGATCGCCCAGCAGCCACGAGCCGGCGAGCCACGTCACGACCGCGGCCCAGCGGAAGAAGAGCAGCGCGCGCGGGGCCAGGTGCTTCGAGATCCCGGCGGCCGTGCCGTCGGCCTGCGCCTGCTTCATCGCCTCCGCCTGCACGAAGTTGAAGTAATAGAGCAGGCCCACCCACATCACGCCCGCCACGATGTGCAGCCAGCGCCCCAGCCCGTAATGGAGGAAGTCCACGCTCAGGCTCCCATCAGCGTGCGCACGAGGTAGTAGAGGACGGCGGTCAGGCCCAGTCCGGCGAGGACGGTGCCCCACAGCGAATCGAGGGGATTTTTCATCGGGCGCTCCGGATGCTGCGGCAGGGCAAGGCGCCCATTCTAGCACGGCCGCCCCGGCCGACCGCCGAGCGGCCGGCATAAATACCCATAAAGAATAATGGGTTAGGCGATTGTCACGCGGCGAGCCGGCCGGATTGCAGCGCCACGATGGCCTTCGCCTGCATGAGGTCGGGCGCGGCGCGGGCCGCATGCACGCAGGCCGCCGCGAGGTTCACCAGCGGCAGCGGCGCCGGCACGCGGCGCTCCACGACCGAGCGCATCCACGGGACGAGCGGCGACCCCGCGGGAGGCGCCGCCGGCACGCTGCGCTCGAACGACTCGGCCTCGAACACGACGGCTTCCTCGCCCGCGTCCAGGAGCGCGATTCGCGGCCGGAACACGAGGCTGCAGGCGGATGCGGCCACGGGCCACGAAAGCAGCAGCGTCTCCTCGCGGGAAGCCGCGACGAGGGACGCGAGCCTCGCGCTGCGCGTCCCGGGCATCGTCATCGCGATGCGCAGCGCCCCCATCGAGCCCGGGTCCATCGCGTGGGCCGCGATGTGCGCCGCGTTGCAGAAGCCAAGGCGAGGGCGGAGCGCGACGAGGGTGCCCAGCGAGGGCGACAGCAGCTGGACGGGGATGAACGCGAGTCCGGAAGCCTCGAGGTCGCGCTCCGCGTCGGCGAGCGTCGCGCTGGGCATCACGCCGAATTCGCGAAGGAGAACCGCGACGGAGGGAGCTTCGGGCGCGTCGAGCGGCCCATGGAGCACGACGGGAACGTCGAACCGGCGCAGGAAGAGCGCCAGGAGGACGCAGAAGGCGGCCTCTCCCGGCACGAGGCCGTAGACGGGGATCGAGACGGGGCGACGCGAGAGGGCAGGAGCGAGCCGGGCCTGGCGGACGGCGAGCGCGCGGTGCAGGCCCAGCAGCTCCTCCGGCGACTCGCCGGCCGCCGCGAGCGCCGCGAGGAGCGCGCCCAGCTCGAGCTCCGGCAACGCGCCGTCGAGCACGGCCCCCCACAATGCGAAGGCCTCCTCGGCGTCGGTCGCGCCGCCCGCCGATTCCCCCGGCAGGGCGGTTCGCTTGACCAGTCGGCGCAGGGTCGGCGCGATCGTGTGCATGGCAGTCGTCTCCGGGATGGCTCGCGAAGTTCGCTGGCCAGCTATTAGCAGGAGGCATGCCACGCATGGCCCCACGCGGCGGCGGCGCGCGGCCGGCGGAATTCCCGCACCGAGGCAGTGCATTGCTGCGGCGCGTCAAGCCCAATAGGGGGCGGCCGTACAATGCGAAGGTGAACGAGACCCTGCCCGGCCATCCCTATGCGAGCCTCACCCCCGACGTGGTCCTACACGCCGTGGAAAGCGCGGGCTTCCTCGCCGACGGCCGCCAGCTCGCCCTCAACAGCTACGAGAACCGCGTCTACCAGGTCGGCCTCGAGGAGGACCAGGGTGGACCGCTGGGCGACGCGCGCTTCCTCGTCGCCAAGTTCTACCGGCCGGGGCGCTGGACGGACGACGAGATCCACGAGGAGCACGGCTTCGCGC
The DNA here is from genome assembly GCA_037445795.1 of Betaproteobacteria bacterium. Classification (GTDB taxonomy): domain Bacteria; phylum Pseudomonadota; class Gammaproteobacteria; order Burkholderiales; family Usitatibacteraceae; genus FEB-7. The sequence goes on from JBBIJT010000075.1 coordinate 12,034, forward strand.
GCGAGCTGACCGATCGCGAGATCCCGGTCGTGGCGGCGCTCGAGATCGGCGGGACCACGCTGCACCACCATGCGGGCTTCCGCTTCGCCCTGTACCCGCGCCGCGGCGGACGCGCGCCGGAACTGGACGACCCGAACACGCTGGAGTGGCTGGGGCGCTTCATCGGCCGCATCCACGCCATCGGCGCGTCGAAGCCCTTCGTCCATCGCCCCACGCTCGACGTGGCGTCCTTCGGCAGCGCCTCCCGCGACTGGCTGCTGGCCCACGACTTCATTCCGCGCGACCTGCGCGAGCCCTGGGCCGGCGCGGCCGCGCTCGCGATCGAGGGCGCGCAACGGGCCTTCGACCGCTCCACCGCCGTTGCGCGCATCCGCCTTCACGGCGACTGCCACGCGGGCAACGTGCTCTGGACCCCCGGCGGGCCGCACTTCGTCGACCTCGACGACGCGCGCACGGGGCCGGCGGTGCAGGACCTCTGGATGCTGCTGTCGGGAGACCGCGAGTCGATGTCGCGCCAGCTGCACCACGTCCTTCGCGGCTACGAGGATTTCGCCGATTTCGACGACCGCGAGCTGGGCCTCATCGAGGCGCTGCGGACCCTGCGCCTGCTGCACTACTCGGCGTGGCTCGCGCGCCGCTGGGACGACCCGGCCTTCCCCATGGCCTTCCCGTGGTTCAACACGCAGAAGTACTGGCAGGACCGCGTGCTCGAGCTGAAGGAGCAGGTCGCGGCCATGCAGGAGCCGCCGCTCGTGCCGGCGAGATGAAGCCTCACCTCGCCCGCCGCCGCGACTGGCCCTCCGCCTGCGCGGTGAGCCAGCGGCGGAAGGTGCTGGCCGCGGGGTGCGCGATGAGGGCCTCGGGCGTGACGAGGTAGTAGGCGAACCGCGTCGGCACCGCGCGCTCGATGGGAACGACGAGGCGCCCTTCCTCGATGTCGGAGTCGACGAGGGGCCTCAGCGCCAGGGCCACGCCCACGCCGTCGATGGCCGCCTCGTGGACGAGGGACGCGTTGGAGAAGCGCGGCCCGCGCGAGGCGTCGATGCCCTTCGCGCCGGCGATGGCGAGCCACTCCTCCCAGCCCGGGCGTTCCTCGTCGCCCGGCGACGAGTCGTCGTGGATCAGCGTGTGGTTCTTGAGGTCCGCGGGCTTGCGAAGCGCCGGCCCCCGCACGAGGAGCCTCGGGCTGCACACTGGTACGTAGGACGGCCGGAACAGGAGGTCCACCACCGCGCCCGGATACTCGCCCATCCCGTAGCGGATCGCGACGTGGGCCTCGGCGTCGGCGCGGCCGGTGTCGACGGCGGGCTCCTCCTCGGGGCTGTCGATGGCCCGCAGGGTCCCGATGATGCGCAGGTCGTATTGCGGGTAGGACTGCGTGAACGAGCGCAGCCGCGGCATGAGCCACCGCGCCACGAAGTTGGGCGGCGCCGCCACCGCGATGCGGCCCCGCTCCTCGGCCCGGCGCGCCTGGGCAAGCCCGGCCGCGAAGCAGTCGAAGCCCTCGCGAAGCTTGGGGAGCATGCCCTCCGCGGCCGGCGTGAGCTCGATGGCCCGCGTGAGGCGCCGGAAGAGCTCCACCCCGAGGTAATCCTCCAGGGACTTCACCTGCTGGGAGACGGCGGCCGGGGTGACGAACAGCTCCACCGCCGCGCGCTTGAAGCTGCGGTGGCGGGCGGCGGCCTCGAACGCCCGCAGGGCGTTAAGGGGGGGAAGGCGGTCGGTCATGATCCCCTATAGATTAGCTTTTCTATGCCAAAGCGCAAGAACAATTCGTTTGTTGCATTGCACCACGACCCCTATAGTCTGTTCCGTGCCCCGCAGGAAAGGCCCACCAGGCCGGGCGGGCAAGGAACCCAAAAGGAGCAAGTAATGGAAAAGTACGAAGCCATCCAGCAATACATCGAACGCGCCCGCATCGAGCGCAGCGTCTACCTCGCCGAGCTCATCTCCGACGCCATCGTGGCGGCCTGGCACGGCATCCAGCACGCCGCCGACGTCCTCCTCTCCGTCGCCCGCGCCAAGACCCGCAACAACGTGTTCACGTTCGACGCCTGACCCCCTCCCAGCGGGGGGCGGGATTACCATGCGGGTTTCCGCCCCGAGGCCCGCATGGCCGCCCCCCCGCTTCCCGCCCTCTCGCTTCTCGAGGCCCGAGTCCTCGGGGTCCTCGCCGAAAAGCACCACACCGTCCCCGACGCCTACCCGCTCACGCTGAACGCGCTCGTCGCCGGCTGCAACCAGAAGACGAGCCGGCACCCCATCCTCGAGGCGTCCGAGGCCGAGGCGCAGGCGGCGCTCGACCACCTGAAGTCGCTTTCCCTCGTCGTCGAATCGAGCGGCGGTCGCGTCATGCGCTACGCCCACAACACCGGGCGCGTGCTGGGCGTGCCCCCGCAGTCCGTGGCCCTCCTCGCGACCCTGATGCTGCGCGGCCCGCAGACCGCGGGCGAGCTGCGCATCAACTGCGAGCGCCTGCACGCGTTTTCGGACATCTCGGCCGTCGAAGCCTTCCTGGAGGAGCTCTCCTCCCGCCCCGGGGGCCCCCTGGTGCGCGAGTTGCCCCGCCAGCCCGGAGCGCGCGAGACGCGATGGACGCACCTGCTCTCGGGCGAGCCGGCGGCGACGGCCGCGGCATCGCCCGGGGAACCGGTGCAGCGGGATGCGAGCCTCGGCGAGATCGCCGCGCTCAAGGCCAACGTCGATCGCCTCGAGACCGAGGTGGCCGACCTGCGGGAAAAGCTCGCCCGGGTCTTCCGGGAACTGGGCCTGTGAGCGGGCGGGCGCGCCTCGAGGAGCTCGCCGGCTGGGTGGGCCGCACCGAGGAAGCGCAGGATGTCGTGGGCACCGCGCCGCTCGCGATGCTGGCCGCCCTGCTGGACCGCGACGACCCGCCGCCAAAGCCCGGCGACGCGGTGCCGCCGCTCGCGCACTGGCTCTGCTTCCTCCCCCTGCACCGCCAGTCGGAGATCGGCGCCGACGGCCACGCGCGCCGCGGAGGCTTCCTGCCGCCCGTACCCCTGCCGCGCCGGATGTGGGCGGGCAGCCGCATCGAGTTCCTGCGGCCCGTCGCGGTCGGCGAGACCATCCGGCGCGTGTCCAGGATCGCGTCGGTCACGGTGAAGGAAGGCCGCAGCGGGCCGCTCGTGTTCGTCACCGTGCGCCACGAGGTGAGCGGCCCCGCCGGGCCCGCCATCGTCGACGAGCACGACATCGTCTACCGCGGCGGCGAGGGCGCGGCCGCGCCACCCGCCGTCGCCGCCCCCTCGAACGAAGCCTGGTCGCGCGAGATCCGGCCCGACCCGGTGCTCCTGTTCCGCTATTCGGCCGCCACGTTCAACGGCCACCGCATCCACTACGACCACCCGTACGCGACGAGCGTCGAGGGCTACCCCGGCCTCGTGGTCCACGGACCCCTGGTGGCCACGCTGCTCGTCGACCTGCTGCGGCGCAGCCGCCCCGGCACCGAGCTCGCCTCGTTTTCCTTCCGGGCGCTGCGGCCGGTGTTCGACACGGCGCCCTTCGCCGTCTGCGGAAATCCCGACGAGGCGGCGCGCAGCGCGAGGCTGTGGACGCGCGACGCCGCGGGAGCGATCACGATGGACGCGACCGCCACCTGGCGGCCGTGAACGACACAGGGAGCGACATGAGCAAACCCAACCTTCTCCTCATCCCCGGCCTCCTCTGCGACCGGCGCCTGTGGCAGGCCCAGGTCGAGGGGCTGCGCCACTCCGCCGAATGCGTCGTGGCGGACGTGGCCGGGCGCAACACCGTCGCGGGGCTCGCCTCGGCAGCCATCGCGAAGATGCCGCCCGGGCCCTTCGCCGTCGCGGGGTTTTCGATGGGGGGCTACGTCGCGCTCGAGGTGATGCGGCAGGCGGCGCCCCGCGTCTCCGGGCTGGCGCTCCTCGACACCAACGCGCGGCCCGATTCGGAGCAGGCCACCGCGGACCGCCGCCGCATGATGACGCTCGCGGAGACGGATTTCGACCGCGTGGTGAACGCGCTGCTGCCGAAGCTGCTGCTGCCGGCGCACGCGCGGGACGCCAAGATCGTCGCGATCGTGAAGGCGATGGCCGCCTCCACCGGCGTGGCCGGCTATTGCCGGCAACAGGAAGCGATCATCGGCCGCATCGACAGCCGGCCCCACCTCGGGGCCATCCGGTGCCCGACGCTCGTCCTGTGCGGACGGGAGGACACGCTCACGCCGGTGATGCTGCATGAGGAGATGGCGAACGCGATTCCGGGCTCGCGCCTGGTCGTCGCCCCGCAGTGCGGGCACATGTCGCCGATCGAGCAGCCGCAGCTCGTCACCATGAACCTCGTGCACTGGCTGTCGGGATTGGCGCGCTGAGTCAGTCCACCTCGCGCCAGCCGGGGATGAGGGGGAAATAGAGCCCGAGCCGGGCATCGCCGCCGCACGCGCGGCGATACCGGCGAAGCTGGTCGGCGTAGCGGTCGCGCTCGCGGTCGAGGAAGGCCTCGGGGCTCGCCCCCTCGTGCCGCCCCGTCTTGTAGTCGACGACCCAGCGCACCCCGTCCGCATCGGTGAACACCCGGTCCATCACCACGAGGCGCACGAGGCCGTCCTCGAGCAATCCCATCCGCACCTCGTTCGCCGCGCCGGGACGCGCGGCGAGGATCCAGCGGCCGCGCTCGTCGGTGACGGCCGACTCGAGCGCCGCGAGCACGAGGCCCGCCGCCGCCTCGCGCCCGTCGCGCGGCACGCCCCGGCGCTCGAGCTCCTGCGTC
>JBBIJT010000076.1:0-16772 GCA_037445795.1 Betaproteobacteria bacterium
GCGTGGCGATGACGGGCTCGCTCGACCGATACAGCGGCGGGCAGTGCGCTTCGTGTACCTACATGCAGCCCCGAATGGCGGCGGCCGACGGCGCCTTCTCGATCGTCTTTTCGTCGCCCACGTCGGCCACGATGACGCTGCCGGGCGGGCGCGTCACGCGAATCGAGCCGATGGCATGGTAGGTCGCCTCGCCATCCTCCTCGTCCTCTCTGCGGGCGCCGCGTACGTCACGGCGCAGCCCGCGCCCCGCACGCCCGCCGGAAACCTGGCCGCGGCGGCCGCGGCTGGGGACCTCGCCGATGGCGAAGTGCGCAAGGTCGACAAGGCCAACGGCAAGCTCACGATCCGGCACGGCGAGATCCGGAGCGTCCACATGGGGCCGATGACCATGGTGTTCGGCGTCAGGTCGCCCGCGCTCCTCGAAGGACTGTCGGCCGGCGACAAGGTGAAGTTCCAGGTTCAGGAGATCCAGGGCGACTACGTCGTCACCGCGATCCGGAAGGCGAAGTGACGCGGCCATGAAACGCCGCGAATTCCTCGGCATGGCCGTGGCGGGCGCTGGCTCGCTTCTGCCGGGCTGCGGCGGCGGAGGCGGAAGCCCCAACGCCCCGATGATGGGCGGCCCGAACCCTCCGGGCGGCGCGGCCCTCACGCAAGGGCTGCCCCTGAGGACGCTCGCGACGCTGGCGAACGGCACCCCGGAGGCGGGGCGGTTCTCGGCCTCGCTCACGGCGGCACCGGCGGGGCTTTCGCTCCTGGAGGGGCGGACCACGTCGCTGTGGCTCTACAACGGGCTTCTCCCGGGTCCCGTCATCGACGTGCGTGAAGGCGACCATTTGCGCATCGCGCTCGAGAACCGCCTGCCGATCGATACGACGGTTCACTGGCACGGCCTGCCCGTTCCCGCCGACCAGGACGGAAGCCCCATGGACCCGGTGCGGCCCGGCGCCACGCGAGTCTACGAGTTCGACTTGCCCGCAGGAACGGCCGGCACGTACTGGTACCACCCGCACGCGCACCAGACGACGGCGCGGCAGGTGTCGATGGGACTCGCGGCGCCCTTCATCGTGCGCGCGGCGAGCGATCCGCTGGCGCACATCCCGGAAGTGACGATGCTGGTGACGGGAGTCCGGCTGGATGCGAGCGGGCAGGTTTCGCCCGACACGGGGACGGACTTCACGGTGGGACGCCAGGGCGAGCAGCTGCTGGTGAACGGCGGCAGGCTTCCGGTGCATAGCGTGCGGCCGGGATCGACGCAGCGCTGGCGCATCCTCAACGCGACGAGCGCGCGCTACCTGCGGCTCGCCCTAGACGGGCACGCGTTCACGCTGGTGGGCACCGACGGCGGTCTCCTCGGCGCGCCGGTGGGTCCGCTCGCGGAAGTCCTCGTCGCCCCCGCGCAGCGCGTGGAGCTGGTGGTCACGGCGAGCAGCACGCCGGGAGCGCGCTTCACACTTCGGGCGCAGCGCCACGCCATCGACCTGATGGGCATGGGCAGCTACGCGGCCGAGGACCTCCTCACGCTCGTGACCACGACGGAATCGGTGGCCGCTCCGCTCGCGGTTCCGGGCGCGCTCAGGGCCGTCGCGAGCCTAGGCCCGGCGGTGGCGCGCAAGCGCGTGACCCTCACGCAGTCGGGAATGGGCATGATGGGCGGCAGCTTCCTCATCGACGGCCGGCCCTTCGACATGAACCGCGTGGACTACGTCTCGACGGCGGGCGACGTGGAGGACTGGGAGATCGCGAACCAGACGATGATGGACCACCCCATCCACATCCACGGCACGCAGTTCCAGCTCGTGAGCCGGGGGTCGGGTGCGCTGGCGACGCCGGCGCCCTTCGCGGCGTGGATCGACACGGTGGACGTGCCCTCGGGCGCGACGGCCACGATCCGCATGCGCCAGGACATGCCGGGAAAGCGAATGGTCCACTGCCACATTCTCGAGCACGAGGATGCGGGGATGATGGCGGTCCTGGAGGTGCGGCCGCGGTAAGATCCGGGGGTCATGTCCGCGGAAAAGCCCCGCGCGGTCGAGTTCTTCGGCGCCCAGTTCGAGCGCCAGATCGCCGCCCACGACTACCGGCTCAATCCCTTCGAGGAGCGGGCCCTTCCCCACCTTGCGGGCAGGGTCCTCGACCTCGGCTGCGGGCTGGGCAACCTCGCGTTTGCCGCGGCGGCCCGCGGCGCGCACGTCACGGCCTACGACGCCTGCGAGAACGCGGTGGAGGATCTCGCCGAGCGGGCGCTCGCTTCCGGGCTCGACCTCTGGGTGCGCGCCGTGGACCTGAAGGGCTGGCGTCCGGAGGAGACGTACGACGCGGTCAGCTGCATCGGGCTCCTCATGTTCTTCGGGCGCGAGGATGCGCTGGCGGGCCTGCGGGCGGTGCGCGACGCCGTGAAGCCGGGCGGCGTGGCGGTGGTGAACGCCCTCGTCGCGGGCACCACGTTCCTCGCGATGTTCGATCCCGACGAGTACTACCTCTTCGAGCCGGAGGAGATCGCGGCGCCCTTCGCGGGCTGGGAAGTTCTGCGCGACGCGATCGAGGACTTCGCGGCTCCCGGCGACAAAGTGAAGCGCTTCCGCACCCTCATCGCCCGCCGCCCTGCTTGACCCGGTCAACTGACCGGGTCAATTGACCGGGTCTATTTGCGCAGCGACTTCCGGTAGGCGTCGATGCGCTGGACGAGGCCCGGCCGCGAGGCCGAGCGGTCGAGGCTCGCGAGGTCGGCGGCGCGGTGGTCGGGGCGCGTGGCCTCGCGGATCTGCGCGAGCGTCGCGCGGTCGGCGACCGGCGGCGCGCAGCGGGCCGCGAGCCATGCCTCGAAGTCGCCTTCCACGAGATCGGTCGCCAGTCCCGCCGCCAAGGCTGCCGCCGCATCGACGGTCGCACCTTCGGAAACGAGCGGCCGCGCGCGGTCCCAGCCGATCAGTTCCACCAGCCGGCGCGTGCCGAGCACGATTCCGAAGGCGGAGCCGGGAAAGCGAAGCGTCGTGTCGCCCGTGCACGCGCGAATGTCGCAGGAGGCAAAGAGATCCGCCCCCGCGCCCCATGCGCGTCCCGTGGCCACGGCCGCCGTGCGCACCGGCGCGTGCCACACCAGCTGAAGCAGCTTCTCGAGGGCGATGAAGCGATTGCGAAGCGAGGCATCCGTCTCCGCCCCGAGGTCCGAGAGATCGAAGCCGGTGCAGAAGTGCCTGCCTCGCCCGCGGATCACGAGCGTGTGCACCGAGGGATCGGCGATGACGGCCGCGACGGAGGCGGAGAGTGCGTCGACCGCAGTGGCCGAAAGGGCGTTGCCTTTCTCGGGCCGGTCCATCCAGACGGTGGCGACACCCCCGCTCATGCGATCCCGGCGCGCACGACCGCCGAGCGGTCCCAGAGGTTGGGCACGGTCGCCGCCGAGTAGCCGGAGACGAAGTCCTTCACCGCGCCCGTTGCCGCGTCGAAGACGTGCCGGCGCACCGCGCCGATGTTGGCGCCGTACACGTGGATGCTCACCGAGGGCTTGTCCGCGAGCGCATTGGCCACGGTGTGGATGTCGCCCACGGTGGGGGACACGGCCTCGATCTCCCCGGGCTTCAGCACCTGCTCCTCGCCCACCGCACGCACCGTGCCGTCGGCGGCGCGCTCGTAGCGCCGGCAACGCTCGGCCCCGCGCATCATGCCCACGAGCCCCCACACGGTGTGGTCGTGCACGGGCGTCTTCTGCCCCGGCCCCCACACGAAGCTCACCACGCAGAAGCGCTCGAGCGGGTCGCAGTGCAGCAGGTACTGCCGGTAGAACTGCGGGTCGGGCCTGGCGCATTCCTCGGGGAGCCACGCGTCGTCCGCGACGAGCTTCGCGAGCAGCGGCTTCGCCCCGGCGAGGAGCGCCGCCTCGTCGTCGGTGCGGTCCACGAGCCGCGTCATGGCCTTCACGAACTCGCGAAGCGGCGCAATGCGGTCGATGTCGCTCATCTTTCGTCCTCCTTCGCCCGTGCCCTCAGGGCCTTGGTGTGTTCTCCCAACTCGGGAAAGGTCGCGTTCACGGCCACCGCCTCGCCGTCGAGCCGGATGGGACAGCCCACCGTGCGCGTGGCGTGCCCACCGGGAAGGGTCGCGGGAACCACGAGCCCGAGCGCGGCGGCCTGCGGATCGGCCAGCGCCTCGGCGTAGCCGTTGATGGGCGCGGAAGGCACGCCCGCCGCGCGGAAGCGCTCCAGCCAGGCGTGACACGTGTCGCCCTTGAATCGCGTCTCGAGCATGTCCTTCAACGCGGCCTGGTTCGCCGCGCGCAGCGTGGTCGAGGCGAAGCGCGGGTCGTCCGCCCACTCCGGGGCGCCCACCACCTCGCACACGGACTGCCACAGCTTGTTGTTGCCCGCGGCGATGGCGAACCACCCGTCGGCGGCGCGGTAGGCCTGGTAGGGGGCGTTGCGCGGATGCGCGGAGCCGAGCTTGCGCGGGTTCCTGCCGGTGCCGAAGTACTCGCTCGTCTGCAGGGCGGCGATGGCGATGGTGGTGGCGAACATCGGCACGTCGATGGTCCCGCCGGGCCCGCCCGCCCTCACTCGCGCGACCATCGCCGCGATCGAGAACGCCGCGTAGAGCCCCGCCGCGAAGTCCGAGAGCGGGACGCCGCACTTCACCGGCGCGCCCTCGGGCTCGCCGGTGACGCTCATCACGCCCGTGGCCGCCTGGATCGTGAGGTCGAAGCCGCCTTCCGTCGAGCGCGGCCCCGTCTGGCCGAAGGCGGAAATCGAGCAGTAGACGAGCGCGGGCTTTCTCGGCCCGAACCAATCCCAGCCCAGCCCGAGGCGCTGCATCACGCCCGGCCGGTTGTTCTCCACCAGCACGTCGGCATCGAGCACCAGGGCGCGCGCGAGCTCGCGGTCCGCCGGATCCTTCAGGTCCAGGGCCACCGACCTCTTGCCGCGGTTGATGGAGGCGAAGTTCTCGCTGTAGCCGCCGTTCACCGGCGGCCACTGGCGCATGGCGTCGCCCTCCGGCGGCTCCACCTTGACCACGTCGGCGCCGTAGTCCGCGAGCAGCATCCCGCAGAAGGGGCCGGCGGCCACCTGGCAGAACTCGACGACCTTGATGCCCGCGAGGGGGGCGGCGGATGGCATGGGCGGATGGCTCGGGCGGGGGGGCGATCGTGCGCGAGGTCGCAGGATACACCGGGCCCGCGCGGCCATCCGGGGCGGCGGAGATCCCCGCCCGGCCGGCCTTTCGGCCGCTTTTGTTGAGAAAAGGGGTGTTGCGCCTCCTTGGGAACCCATAGTATCGGCGGCATCGCTTCCCAAGCCCCTCCATGAGCACGATCGCCCCCGCTGCCCCGCGCTGGTCCTGGCTGCCCGCCGTCGGCACCTGGAAGTACTACGCCTTCCTCGCCTGCCTCGGCATCTTCGTGCTGGGCCCGCTCGGCGGCGTCACCGCCTCCTACATGAACTTCTCGCTGGGCTTCTTCGTGGGCGGCCAGGTGCTGGCGGGCATCCTCGGCTCCACCGTCACCTTCGGCTACGGCGCCGAGGGCAAGCACGGCGCCAACTACATGCAGACGGCCGCGGCCTCCGTGGCCAGCATGAGCGCGATGGGAGTCCTCGTCCAGGCCATGGTGTGGATGGGCATGGCGCAGCCGCCCGCGTGGCAGCTCGTCCTCTACATGCTCTGCATCGGCATGTTCGGCGTCGGCGTGGGCATGCTCTACACGCCGATGCTGGTCGACCGCATGCAGCTCACCTACCCGTCGGGCTTCGCGGTGGCCAACATACTGCGCGCGCTCACCGACCCGGTGCTGCTGCGCCAGTCCGTGGGCAAGCTCGGCAGCGGCATCGCGGCGGGCATCGTGGGCGGGATCGCCGCGGGCAAGGTCGCCTTCCTGGGCGCCATCGAGCTGTCCACCTCCACGCTCGGCGCCGGCATGGTCGTGGGCGCCCGCATCGGCATCCCGGCCATCACCTCGGGGCTCCTCTTCTGGGCGCTGGTGCCGTACTTCATCTCCATCGGCTGGCTGAAGGAAGGCGAGCCCTTCCGCAAGATCGCCTTCCTCATCGCGCTGGGCCTCATCATGGGCGCCGCGATCCTCGACGTGTCGCTCGTGCTCAAGGAGGCCGTGGCGAGGCTTCGCAGCGGGGCGCCGGCCGAGGCCCAGCCCGACTGGAAGCGCGTGAACACGGGGCGCCTCGTCCTGTGGGTCGCCTGCTGGGGCGCAGGCGTGGTGCTCACGGGCCACCTCGTCCTTGGCCAGCCCGTGGGGTTCCTCGCCTTCGCCGTCGGGCTCGTGTTCATCTTCGCGATGGTGAACGGCATCTCCCAGGGCATCAGCGACTCGAACCCCATCTCCTCGGCGTTCGTGGTGAGCGTCGTCCTCATGGCGGCCCTGGGGCTTCGCGACCCCATCGTCGGCCTCATGGCGGGGATGATCCTGCTCATCTCCACCAGCATCGCCTGCGACATGCAGCAGGACCGCTCCACGGGCTGGCGCCTCGGCACCAACCGCGTGCACCAGTTCCGCTTCCAGGTGGCGGGCGTGCTCGTGGGCGCGATGCTGGCGGTCGCCTTCGCCAAGCTCTTCATGGCCGCCTACCCGGTGCTGGTCCTCGACCAGACGGTGATGAAGGCGGGCGAGCAGCCCTCGGAGTGGAGCGCCGCGATGACGTACAAGTTCGTGGGCGTGCTGCGCAGCCTCACCGACGACAAGCCCTACCAGCGCACCGCCATCTGGGTGGGCGTGGCCATCGGCTTCGCGTTCCAGCTCGCGAGGAAGCTGGTGAAGGCGAACGAGCGCTACCGGCGCTTCGTCGCGAGCGGGCGCGGCGGCTTCGCCACCGACTTCCTCGTGGACGCGATCTTCCTGCCCTCGCCCTACGCCTCCTCGTTCGGCGGCTTCGTGAACCTGCACACCTCGCTCTGGTTCGGCGGCGGCGGCATCCTCTCCAGCGCGATCAACTCGCTCTCCGCGCGGCGCGGGAAGGACGCTGCCTCCGCGATGCCGGAGGACATGAGCACCACGTCCCTCGTCGGCGGCGGGCTCATCGCCGGCGACTCCCTCGCGGCCCTGGGCCTCGGGATCGTCGGGCTGGCTTCCACCCTGGCCGGCTGAAGGCCAACAACTCCACGGCGCGATCCGATCATGTCAGCCTTCCTGTCGAACCTCTCGATCAAGACCAAGGTGATCACCTGCGCGGTGATCGGCTTCGCGATGATGCTCGCCACGGCGCTCGCCATCTTCTGGGGCGACGCGGCGGTGAACGAGGCCGTGCTGCGCGGCTCGCAGGCGCGCGACCAGCTGGTGACGGCCCTCAAGGCGCAGGCCCCGGCGGACGTCACCGCCCGGATCGCCCGCGAGATCGCGGAGGCGGACGCCGGCGCCGCGGACGCGCGCAAGACGGCCACGTGGACCCTCGTCGCCGTCTCGACGGCCGGCATGGGCGTCTTCGCCCTCCTCGCGCTGTGGATCATCGTGTCGGTGCTGAAACCCGTGTTCGCCGCGATGGGCGTGGTGAGGACGGTCGCGAGCGGCGACCTCACGACGCACATCGAGGCGTCGGGCGCGGACGAGACGGGGCAGCTCCTGGCGGCGCTCAGCGAGATGAACGACAGCCTCGCGGGCACCGTGGCGCGGGTGCGGGCGGCCGCCGACGCCGTCCAGGCGGCCACGCGCGGCCTCGTCGCGGGCAACGAGAACCTCGCCCGCGAGGCCGAGCAGCAGGCCGTTTCGCTGGAGGAGGCCGCCTCGGCGACGGAGGAGATGTCCTCGAGCGTGTCCGTCCACGCCGACACCTCGAACGAGGCCAGCGCGCTCGCGGAGAACGCCGCCATGCTGGCGCAGGGGGGCGGCGAGATGGTCGACGAGGTCGCGAGCAAGATGGCCGCCGTGCAGGCGAGCTCGAGCCGCATCGCGGAGATCGTGCAGCTCATCGACGGCATCGCGTTCCAGACGAACATCCTCGCGCTCAACGCGGCCGTCGAGGCGGCGCGGGCGGGCGAGCAGGGCAAGGGCTTCGCCGTGGTCGCATCCGAGGTACGCAGCCTCGCGCAGCGAAGCGCCGCCGCCGCGCGCGACATCCGGGGCGTCATCGGCGAGTCGCTGGGCACGATCGCCGCCGCATCAGCGCAGGCGTCGGCCGCGGGGTCGAAGATGCTCGAGATCGTCGAGGCCACGGGCGGGGTGCGCGACCTCATGGACCGCCTCGCGCACGCCTCGAAGGAGCAGAGCACGGGCCTCGCCCAGGTCTCGACGGTCGTGGGCCAGCTCGACAACGCCACGCAGCGCTACTCGCACGTCGTGGCGCAGCTTTCGGCCACGGCGGACGCGATGAGGCGGCAGGCCGACGACCTCGTATCCGCGGTGGGCGCGTTCCGCATCGACGATTCCGGGGCCACCGTGCACGTGGAGGTGGAGCCGGCGTGGTCGCGGCCGGCGGCGAGGCGCGTGGCGTTGCCGGACAACCGATGAGCAACGCGACGGCGCCCGTCCACCGGATCGAGCTGCGGCTGAACGAGCTTTCGCAGCTCTTCAACTCGATGGATCCGACGCCGTTCCATCACAAGGACCTCGACCGCGACGCCGAGGAGTTCATCGAGAGCTGGGCGCTCGAATTTCCCCAGGGCAGCCGCTTCCACATCACCGTGCACCTCGCGCAGATGCCGGCCGGGGACCCCACCGCCCTCGTGACGGAGGCGATACACAATTTCTTCGATTACAAGGCCGGGATGACGCGCCGCCTCGTGAAGGTGCTGCTGGTGGAGGGGCGCGTGAGCCTGATCATCGGGCTCGCCTTCCTGAGCACCTGCCTCGTCGCGGCCGACCTCCTGGCGTCCTACGCGAGCGGGGCGTTCCTCAAGGTCCTGCGCGAGAGCCTCACCATCGGCGGCTGGGTCGCGATGTGGCGGCCGATGCAGATCTTCCTGTACGAGTGGTGGCCGCTCGCGCGCCGCGGCCGCATCTACCGCAGCCTGGGCCGGGCGCGCGTGCAGGTGGTGCCCGGAGCGGCGCGGCCGGGCGAAGAGCCCGGCAAGGCCGCCGCGAGCTAGGCCCGTCGGCGGCGAAGGATGCGCTTCCGCGCCTCCTCGAGCAGGCCGATCGCCAACGCGAGGGCGACCATCAGCAGCCAGGGGCCCGCCGGCAGCGGGCTCGTGCCGAAGGCCGCGTTGCCGAAGGGCGTGTAGACGATCGCGAGGATGAGCAGCGCCTCGAACGCGATCCCCGCGAGCAGCAGCGGGTTGTCGGCCGGCCGGAACCGCAGGGCCCCCTCCTCGGGGTGCCGGCACAGGAAGACGTTCACGACCTGCGACACGACGATGGCGGCGAGGCACGCGGTCGTGGCCTGCAGGTAGAGCGGGTCCGCCTTGCCCAGCGCCTCGCCGTAACGCCACCCGGCCCCGTTCAGCACGGCGAAGAACACGGTCATGGCCGCCGCGGCCTGGAGCATGCCCAGCCAGAGGTAGGCCCGCGCCAGCAGCGGCCAGGTGAGGAGCCTCTCCCCGGGCGGGCGCGGCGGGCGACGCATCACGCCGGGGTGGGGCTGCTCGGCGCCCAGCGCGAGCGCCGGCAGCATGTCGGTGCCCAGGTCCACCGCGAGGATCTGGATGACGGTGAGCGGCAGCGGGATGCGCAGCAGCACGTAGGCGAGGTAGGGCACCAGCTCGGGGATGTTGGAGGTGAGGATGTAGGTGAGGAACTTGCGGATGTTCTCGAACACCGCGCGGCCCTCCTCGATCGCGTTCACGATGCTCGCGAAGTTGTCGTCGAGGAGGATCATGTCGGCCGCTTCCTTGGCCACGTCCGTCCCCGCCACGCCCATGGCGATGCCGATGTGCGCGGTGCGAAGCGCCGGCGCGTCGTTCACGCCGTCGCCGGTGACCGCGACCACGTGCCCCTTGGCCTTGAGCCCCTCGACCACCAGCATCTTCTGCTGGGCCGTCACGCGCGTGAAGAGGATCTCGGGGCTCTCGAGCGCGATCTGCAGCTGCGCCGGGCGCATCTTCCTCAGCGCGTCGCCCAGGACCACCACGGGGGAGGCCGAGCGGACCAGCCCGATCTCGCGCGCGATGGCCACCGCCGTATGCGGATGGTCGCCGGTGACCATGACCACCCGGACGCCGGCGGAGCGGCAGCGCGCGATGGCCTCGGGCACCTCGGGGCGCGGCGGGTCGTGCAGGCCGATGAGCCCCGAGAACGCGAGGCGGCGCTCCTCGGGCGCCTCGCCCTCCTCGACCCTGCGGCACGCGAAGGCCAGGACGCGCAGCCCGCGCTCGGTCATGGCGTCCTGGGCCCGCGCGGCGTGCCGCCTCGCCTGCTCGTCGAACGGATGCGGCTCCGGGCCGTCGGTCCGGTCGCAAAGGGGGAGCACCGCTTCCGGCGCCCCCTTGCAGTAGAGCCAGCGCTCGCCGGCGCGCTCGACGACCACGGACATGCGCCGGCGCTCGCTGTCGAACGGGATCTCGCCCACGACCCTCGCGTCGCCGGGCCCGTTGCCCGCGAACTCGGCGAACGCGACCTCCATCGGGTCGCCGAGCCACGTCTCGGCCCCGTTGCGGTGGCCGCGCTTGAGGGTGTTGCAGTGGCGGGCGTTGGCGAGGAGCGAGGCGCGGCCCGCGACGGCGGCGAGGTCGCCCGCGGGGCCCTCGAGGCCCGGCGCGTACGCCTGCGAAACGGACATGCGGTTCTGCGTGAGGGTGCCCGTCTTGTCGCAGCAGATCACCGTGGTGGAGCCCAGCGTCTCGACGGAGGGCAGGTGGCGCACGAGGGCGTTTCGCCTGGCCATGCGCTGCGTGGCCATGGCGAGCGACAGCGTCACCGTCGGCAGCAGCCCTTCCGGGACGTTGGCGACGATGATCCCGATGGCGAAGAGGGCGTTTTCCCAGAACGGCAGCCCGATGGCAGCGCCCACCGCGAAGAAGACGAGTCCCAGCGCCGACGCGAACACCGCCACGAGCCTCGAGAGGCGCGCGATCTCGCGCTGCAGGGGCGAGCCCGCCTCGCCCGCGGTCTGCGTGAGGTGGGCGATGCGGCCGAACTCCGTGCGCATGCCGGTGGCGAAGACCACCGCGCGGCACTGCCCCGACACGAGCGAGGTGCCGGCGAGCAGCAGGTTCTTCGCCTCCAGCACGGCCCCGTTGGAGAGCCCCTCCGCCGTGCGCGCCTTGGCGAGCGGCTCGCCGGTGAGCGTCGAGAGGTTCACCCGCACGCCGGCTGCCGCGATGAGCCGGCAGTCGGCAGGCACGTTGTCGCCCTCCTCGAGCAGCACCACGTCGCCCGGCACGAGGAGCGCGGCCTCCATCGCCTGCAGCTCCCCGTCGCGAAGCACCTTGGCCTGCGGCGGCAGGAGCCGCCTCAGCGCGGCGATGGCGCGCTCGGCGCGGTACTCCTGCCCGAAGGAGAAGACGCCGTTCACCACGATGACGGCGAGGATGGCGAGCGCGAGCGTTCCCATGCCCTCGCCGGGATTCCGCCATTCCGCGAAGGCCGCGAGGGCCGTGGCGACCCAGAGGATCAGCGCGAAGAAGTGCGTGAACTCGCCGAGGAAGCGCAGCCACAGGGGCCTGCCCTTCACCTCCTCGATGCGGTTGGGGCCGTATTCGGCGAGCCGCCGGTCGGCCTCGAACGCGTCGAGGCCCCTCTCCGAGGAGTTGAGGCTCGTCAGAACTTCCGCGATGGGTAGGTTGACAATGTCCATGGGCCGCCGCATCCGCCGGGCGACCCTTCCACTATGTTCCCAAGCCTCGCCTCCCCGCCAGTGCCCCTTCGGGAAAGCCGCGCGTGGCGGGCGCTGGCGGCCGCCGCGGCGCTCGCCTGGCTCGCCGCGGTCGCTCCCGCGCGCGGCGAGGCGCCGCCCTCGGTGGCGGCCGAGCCCGTCGAGATCGAGGTGTTCGTCCGCGAAGGCTGCCCGCACTGCGCGGATGCCAAGGCCTTCCTCGAGAAGCTGCGCGCGGAGCGGCCGGGACTCTCGGTCGCGATCCGCGACGTCGGCCGGGACATGGGGGCGCTCGCGCGGCTGGAGCAGTTGAGCGCCGCCGCGCCGGGGCGCTTCGTTTCCGTCCCGGCCTTCGTGATCCGCGGCCAGCTGCTCGTCGGGTTCGCCGACGAGGCGACGACCGGCGGCCGCATCCGCGACCTCGTGGCGGGCCGGCCGGCGCAGGCGCCGCCCGACGAGGGAGGCAAGTGCTCGATCAAGGAGGAGGCGCCCTGCGCCGACGCGGGCGACGCGCCGGACGCCGGGTCGATCGAGCTGCCGTTCATCGGCAGGCGCATCGGCATCGAGGACGTGGGCCTGCCGGTCTTCACGATCGCGATCGGCCTCGTGGACGGCTTCAACCCGTGCTCGATGTGGGTGCTCATCATGATGATCTCGATGCTGGCCGCCGTGGGCGACCGGCGCCGCATGATCGCCATCGCGGGCACCTTCGTGATCGTCGAGGGCATCGCCTACTTCGCGTTCATGGCGGCCTGGCTCAACCTGTTCATGCTGATCGGCATCTCGCGCGCATCGGAGATCGCGCTCGGGGCCATCGCCATCGTGGCGGGGCTCGTCAACCTGAAGGACTTCGTGGCCTTCGGCCGCGGCATCTCGCTCTCGATCCCCACGTCCGCCAAGCCCGGCATCGTCTCGCGCATGCGCCGGCTCATCCACGAGCAGAGCATCCCGCTCGCGATCGCGGGGACCGTCGTGCTGGCCGTCCTCGTGCAGTTCGTGGAGCTGCTGTGCACCTCGGGGCTGCCGGCGCTCTACACGCGCATCCTCACGCTGCGCGCCCTCGACCCCTGGACGTACTACGGCTACCTGCTCCTCTACAACGTCATGTACATGCTGGACGACGTCATCGTGCTCACGGTGGGCGTCGTCACGCTGAGCCAGCACCGGCTGCAGGAGAAGGAGGGGCGGGTCCTGAAGCTCCTCTCGGGCCTCGTGATGCTGGGCCTCGGGGCCTACCTCCTCGTCTAGCGGGTCGCGGCGGCGCATGGATCGCCGTTTCGGACGACAATCCGCGGAAGCGACCGCTTCCCGCGAGACCCATGATCCCGATCCGCGCCCTCGGCACCGCCCTCCTCGCCCTCCTCGCGGCGCTCCCGCCCGCGGCGGGTGCCGAGGCGCTGCGCGTGGGCTCCAAGCGGTTCACCGAGTCCTACATCCTGGGCGAGATCCTGGCGCAGGCCGCGCAGGGCGCGGGGGGGCCCGCGCAGCACGTGCCGGGCATGGGGAACACCGCCATCCTCCTGGAGGCCCTGCGGCGCGGTGCCATCGACGCCTATCCCGAGTACACGGGAACCATCGTCCGCGAGATCCTCAAGGAAGGCGCCGACGCGGACCTGGCCGGCATCAATCGCAGCCTGGCGCCCCTGGGCCTGCGCGCCAGCGTGCCGCTCGGCTTCTCGAACGGCTATGCGATCGGCATGCGCGAGGAGACCGCGGCCGCGAAGGGGATCGCCACGCTCTCGGATCTTGCGCGCGAGCCCGGGATCGCCCTGGGCCTTTCGCACGAGTTCCTCGGCCGCGCCGACGGCTGGCCGGGGCTCAGGGCCGCCTACGGGCTCCCCCAGCCGGGACCGCGCGGGCTCGACCACGGCCTCGCCTACGAGGCGCTGGCGGCGGGGCAGGTGGACGCGATCGACCTCTACACCACGGATGCGAAGATGGCCCGCTACCGCCTTCGCGTCCTGGAGGACGACCGGCGGTTCTTCCCGCGCTACGACGCCGTGGTGCTGCATCGCCTCGACCTGCCATCGCGCCAGCCGGCGGCGTTCGCGGCGTGGACGGCGCTCCAGGGGCGCATCGGCGAGGCCGAGATGATCCGGATGAACGCCCGCGCCGAGCTGGACGGCGTCGCGTTCGCGGCGGTGGCGCGCGAGTTCCTCGGCGCGCCGGCAGCGGCCGCGGGGCGCGGCCTGTGGCCGGCGGTGTTCGCGCCGGACTTCGCGCGACTGGCGATCGAGCACGCGACGCTCGTGTTCGCCTCGCTGCTCGCGGCCATCGCGGCCGGGGTTCCGATGGGCATGGTCGCGGCGCGGTCGCGGGCATTCGCGCAGCCGCTCCTCGCGCTTGCCGGCCTCGTGCAGACCATCCCGTCGCTCGCGCTGCTTGCGTTCCTCATCCCGCTCACCGGCATCGGCGCCTGGCCGGCGCTCGTCGCGCTCTTCCTCTACGCGCTGCTGCCGATCGCGCGCAATACCCACGCGGGCCTCCTCGGCGTGGCGCCCGGGCTGCGCGACGCCGCGAGGGCGCTCGGGCTCGCGCCGGGCCAGTCGCTGGCGCTGGTCGAGATGCCGCTCGCGCTGCCGGTCATCCTGGCGGGGGTCAAGACGGCGGCCGTGGTGAACGTCGGCACCGCCACCATCGCCGCGTTCGTGGGGGCGGGCGGATTCGGCGAGCGCATCGCGCAGGGGCTCGCGCTCAACGACCACCGCATGCTGCTCGCCGGCGCGCTGCCGGCCGCGGCGCTGGCGCTCGCCGTGCACGCCGTGTTCGAGCTGGTCGAGCGCCGGCTCGCTCGGCGCGCCGGCCGCTAGGGCACGAGCGCCAGGAACAGGAACGCCGCGAAGATCACCAGGTGGACCGCGCCCTGCATGACGTTCGTGCGGCCGGTGCCCATGGTGATGGCGCCCACGAGGAAGGTGAGCGTGAGCAGCACCAGATCCTTCCCGTCGAGGCCCATCGTGAGGGGAATGCCGAAGGCCACCGAGGCGAAGGCGACCACGGGGATGGTGAGGCCGATGCTCGCGACGGCCGAGCCCAGCGCGAGGTTCATGCTCGTCTGGAAGCGGTTGGCGCGCGCCGCGCGCACCGCCGCCCAGGTCTCGGGCAGCAGCACCAGCATCGCGATCGCGATCCCGATGACCGTCTTCGGAGCGCCGGCCGCGGCCACGGCGCGTTCGATCGTGGGGGAGAGCATCTTGGCCAGCCCCACGACGGCCACGAGGGACCCGAACAGCAGGAAGAAGCTCGCCCACGCCCTGACGGCCGTGGGGGGCGCGGCGTGCGTGTCGTCGTTGGAGGCGTCTGCCGCGGGCAGGAAGTAGTCGCGGTGGCGCACCGTCTGCATGAACACGTAGGCCGCCCAGAGCACGAGGGAGGCCACGGCGGCGAAGGCGAGCTGGGAGGGGCTGTAGCTGGGGCCCGGCGTCGTGGTGGTGAACGAGGGCAGCACCAGGGAAAGCGTCGAGAGCGCGATGACCGCCGTGAGCCCCTGGGCCGCGCCTTCCACGCGGAAGGACTGCTCCCGGTAGTGCAGCCCGCCCACGAGCAGGCACACGCCGATCACGCCGTTGCCGATGATCATGATCGCGGAGAAGATCGTGTCGCGCGGGAGCGTCGCCGTGCCCTCGCCGCCGGCGAGCATCATCGACAGGATGAGCGAGGCCTCGATGACCGTGACGGCGACGGCGAGCAACAGCGTGCCGAAGGGCTCGCCGACGCGGTGCGCCACGGTCTCGGCATGGTGCACGGCCGCGAAGACCGCGCCGATGAGCGCGACCGCGCAGAGCGCGGCGAGGAGCGCGCCGACGCCGAGCGCGACCGCGGCCGCGAGCGTGGCCGCGGCGACGGCGGGGGTGAGCCAGGCCCAGGCGGGCATCGACGCGCCTATCGGGTGTTGCGGCGCACGAAGTCCGCCATCCTCGCCACGCCCTTCTCGATGGCCTCGTTGGAGGCGGCGTAGCTGAAGCGGATGTGCTGGCCCTCGTCCGGTACCCGCGGGCCGAAGTGGATGTCGGCGAGCACGGCGACGCCGGACTCGTTGAGGAGGCGCACGCGGAACTCCTCGGAATCCTTCGCGCCCACCATGCGGCAGGCCTCGGTCACGTTGGGCCAGGCGTAGAACGCCCCGCCCGGACTCTGGCAGGAAACGCCCGGCACCCCGTTGAGCAGCCCCACGATGAGGTCGCGCCGGGCGAGAAAGCTCGCGCACATCTTCTCGGCCGCGTCCTGCGGGCCGTTCAGCGCCTCGACCGTGGCCCACTGGCTGATCTGGGAAGCGCACGAGTCCGTGTTGGTCACCCAGCGCGTGAAGACTGGCGCCAGCGCCCGGTTCACCGCGTAGCCGATGCGCCAGCCCGTCATGGCCCAGGTCTTGGAGGCGCCGTCGGAGATGATCGTGCGCTCCTGCATGCCGGGAATCGAGGCGAGCGAGGCGAAGGCGCCGTCGTACACGAGGCGCGAGTAGATCTCGTCGGCGTAGACCCACACGTCCGGGTGCCTCGCGAGGATGGCGGCGATGGCCTGCATGTCCTTCGCCGGGATGACGCCCCCGGTCGGGTTCTGCGGCGAGTTGAGGATGAGGAGCCTCGTCCTCGGCGTGATCTTCGACTCGAGCTCGGCGGGGTCGAAGTTGAAGCCGCGCGACTCGCGCAGGTAGAGGGGCACGGGCACCGCGCCCATGGCGCGGATCTGCGACTCGTAGATGGGAAAGCCGGGGTTGGGGAAGATCACCTCGTCGCCCGCACCGTGGTCCGTGGTGGAGAGGATGGCGTAGGCGATGAAGGGCTTGGCGCCCGCGCCCACCACGACGTCCTCGGGGCTCACGGCGATGCCGCGCGTGCGCGCGACGTATTTCGCGATCGCTTCGCGCAGCTCCGCGATGCCGGCGGACGGGGTGTAGCCGTGCTTCCCGCCGCGGATGGCGGCCACGGCCGCGTCCTGGATGTTCACGGGCGTGGGGAAATCGGGCTGGCCGATGCAGAAGGAGACGATGTCCTTGCCGGCGGCCTGGAGCTTGGCCACCTCGGCGAGGACGACGAAGGCGTTTTCGGTGCCGAGCTGGTCGGACCGGCGGCTGATGGAGGGCATGGG
>JBBIJT010000077.1:0-16430 GCA_037445795.1 Betaproteobacteria bacterium
CGAGGAGCTTGTCGAGATCGGCGGCGTTGTCGGGCTTGATGCGGTAGATCCAGCACCCGTAGGCGTCGGCATTCACCTTCTCGGGCGCGTCGGAGAGCGCGTCGTTGCCGGCCACGATCTCGCCGGCCACCGGGGCGTAGATGTCGGAGGCGGCCTTCACCGACTCCACCACGCCCACCGCCTCGCCCTTCGCCACCTTGCGGCCGGCCTTGGGCGACTCCACGAACACGATGTCGCCCAGCTGCTCCTGCGCGTGGTCCGTGATGCCCACGGCGACCGTGCCGTCGGCCTCGCGGCGCGCCCACTCGTGCGACTCGGTGTACTTCAGCTCCTTCGGGATGTTCATTTCGCTCTCTCCGTTGGTTTCGATCCTTCGGTACCAGGTACCTGTACCAGGTACACGTACCTGGTACCGGCTCAGACGAGGGGCTTGCCGTGGCGGACGAAGGGGGGTTTCACGACGCGGGCGGCGAGCTCCCTGTCGCGCACGGCCACGCGAACGGTGGCGCCGGGCGCCGTGCCGACGGGAAGGCGCGCGAGCGCGATCGAGACGCCGAGCGTCGGCGAGAAGGTGCCGCTCGTGATCTCGCCCTCGCCCGCCTCCGCCACCACCTTCTGGTGCGAGCGCAGCACGCCGCCCTTGTCGACCAGGACGAGGCCGAGGAAGTCCCGCTTGTGCCCGCGGGACTCGAGCGCCTTGCGCCCGAAGAACACGCGCGGCGACTTGAGGTCCACCGTCCAGGCGAGCCCCGCGTCGAGGGGCGATGTGGCGGCGTCCATGTCCTGCCCGTAGAGGTTCATGCCGGCCTCGAGCCGCAGCGTATCGCGCGCCCCCAGCCCGCACGGTCGCACGCCCTGCTCCACCACGCGCTTCCAGATCGCCTCCGCGTCGCCCGCCGGGAAGATGACCTCGAAGCCGTCCTCGCCCGTGTAGCCCGTCCGGGCCACCATGATGTCGTCGCCCATGCGCGCGGCGTGGAACGGCGCGAGGCCCTCCGTGGCGAGCTTCGTCTCGTCGAAGGCGCGCCAGAACTTCTCGCGGGCGTTTGGGCCCTGCACGGCCACCATCGCGAGGTCCTCGCGCGGCTTGATCGCCACCTTGTGGCCCGCCAGCGCGCTGAGCGAATGCAGCCACTGGATGTCGCCGTCCGCGGTGCCGGCGTTCACGACGAGCCGGAAGTGGTCGTCGCGGAAAAAGTAGGCGATGAGGTCGTCCACCACGCCGCCTTCGTCGTTGAGCATGCACGAGTAGAGGGCGCGGCCCGGAGTGCCGAGCTTCGCGACGTCGTTCGCCAGCGCGAAGCGCAGGAACTCCTTCGCGCCCGGGCCCTCGATCTCCACCACCCGCATGTGCGAGACGTCGAAGATCCCCGCATCGCGGCGCACGGCGTGGTGCTCCTCGACCTGCGAGCCGTAGTGAACGGGCATGTCCCATCCGCCGAAGTCCACCATGCGGGCCCCCGCTTCGCGGTGGAGTGTGTTGAGCGGCGTGGCTTTCGGCATGGCGGTCTCCAATGAAAAGGGGCCAGGCAAGCCCGGTGCGCTTGCCTGGCCCCTCTGTCCCCTTTACCTGAGAGATTACGGCGCCGCACGCGGCACCGCGAGCCCCTTCGGTGGGCGGTCTGCGGGGCTCCCGGGGGCTCCCCTCCGCCTCTCTCCAGAGTCCGGGACTTCCCCGCGCCCCGTGATGCGGGAGCACGAGCCCGGATCCGCCGGTCCTTTTGCCTGAGAGTTTGCGGGCGCTACCCCTTCGGCGGCCGGCGCCATCCGCATGCGCCGACGCTCTCCCGAGCGGATACCGCGGAGGCTACGTGGGCCCCCGCCCCCTGTCAAACCGGGCGCCCGTTTGACGGAGCGCAAACCGCGCCCTTGATCGAGCGCAAGGGGTATCCGCCCCGCCGGACCTAGCATTTCCGCTAGTCCGCCACCGGCCCTGCCGGAAAAGAAGCTGGCGCTCGAGGGACGCGAAGGTTCGCGACCCGGCGACCCGGCGGCCCTTCGGAGAGAAATGCCATGTCGCAGATCACCCCGCCCCCGCTCAGGGGCTACGCCCTGCTCCAGGACCCGGAATACAACAAGAGCACCGCGTTCACCGAAGCCGAGCGCGACGCCCTTGGCCTGCGCGGGCTGCTGCCGCCGCGCGTCACCCACCAGGAGGAGCAGGTGAGCCGCGTGCTGAACAACATGCGCCGCCTGCCCACCGACCTCGACAAGTACATCTTCCTCACGGCGCTCCACGACCGCAACGAGACGCTCTTCTTCCGCGTGGTGATGGAGAACGCTGAGGAGATCATGCCCCTCATCTACACGCCGACCGTCGGCCTGGGGTGCCAGCTCTACGGGCGCATCTACCGCCGCCCGCGAGGGATGTTCATCTCGGCCGCGGACAAGGGGCGCGTGAAGCGCGTGCTGCAGAACTGGCCGCACAAGGCGGGCATCATCGTCGTCACGGACGGCGAGCGCATCCTGGGCCTGGGCGATCTCGGCGCCCAGGGCATGGGCATCCCCGTCGGCAAGCTCTCGCTCTACACCGCCTGCGCGGGCATGCACCCGCAGCTGTGCCTGCCGGTCACCCTCGACGTGGGCACGGAGAACGAGGAGCTGCTGAAGGATCCGCTCTACATCGGCCACGTGCGCCGGCGCCTGCGCGGCGAGGAGTACGACGCGCTGGTGGAGGAGTTCGTCACGGCCGCCAACGAGGTCTTCCCGGGGGTGCTCATCCAGTTCGAGGACTTCGCCAACGCCAACGCCTTCCGCCTCCTGCACAAGTACCGGGACCGCGTCTGCACCTTCAACGACGACATCCAGGGCACGGCCTCGGTCACGCTGGCGGGCCTCAAGTCCGCCATCCGCATCACCGGCAAGAGCATGGCCGATACCCGCGTGCTGTTCCTGGGCGCCGGCGAGGCCGCGGTCGGCATCGCGGATCTCATCACCGCCTCGCTCGTGGCCGACGGGCTGCCCGAGGCCGAGGCGCGCAAGCGCTGCTGGCTCGTGGATTCCAAGGGCCTCGTGGTGGCCTCGCGCGGCGACCTCACCGACCACAAGCGCAAGTACGCGCACGAGCACGCCCCGGTGAGCGACTTCGCGGCGGCCGTGAACGCCCTCAAGCCCCAGGCCATCGTCGGCGTGGCGGCCGTGGGCCGCACCTTCACGCAGCCCATCGTGCAGGCCATGGCCTCCTTCAATTCGCGCCCGATCGTCTTCTCGCTCTCCAACCCGACCTCGAAGTCCGAGTGCACGGCCGAGGAGGCCTACGCGTGGAGCGATGGCCGCGCCGTGTTCGCCTGCGGCAGCCCCTTCGCGACCGTCAACATCGGCGGCAAGTCCCTCGTGCCGCGCCAGTGCAACAACTCCTACATCTTCCCGGGCGTCGGCCTGGGCGTGGTCGCCACCAAGGCGCGGCGCGTGACCAGCGAGATGTTCCTCGCGGCCGCCGGCACGCTGGCGGGCATGGTCTCGCAGGCGGACCTCGACCAGGGCAGCCTCTATCCGCCCCTCAAGGACATGCGAAGCGTCTCCGCGGCCATCGCGACGAGCGTGGCAGACGTGGTCTTCAAGCGCGGGCTCGCCGGCGTGGCCAAGCCCGGCGACACGGCGGCCTTCATCCGCGAGAACATGTACGAGCCGAAGTACGCGATGTACGCGTAGCGCCAGGCGCGCCGACCGACGGAAGGAGCCGGCTTCGCCGGCTCTTTTCATTTCGGGCGCGATTCCCCGCCGGTATTGCGGGCCACTATACTCATCGACGTCATCCGCGGAGGAAGTCCATGGCCTGCTGCCACCACTACTACCTCATGAGCGAGGGCAACGAGAGCGCCTTCGCCATCGACGTCTCGAGCATCACCTTCGGGCACGGCGTGCTGAAGGAGGCGGGCGAGCACGCGCGCGGCCTTGGGATGACGCGCGTCGCCCTGTTCACGGACAAGTCGATCGCGAAGCTCCCCTATGTGGCGGAGGTGGGCGAATCCCTCGACGCCGCGGGCCTCGACGTCGCCATCTTCGACGAGGTGAAGGTCGAGCCCACCGACCAGTCCTTCCTCGCCGCCGCGCGCTTCGCCACCGAGGGGAAATTCGACGGCTACGTTTCCGTGGGCGGCGGCTCCGTCATGGACACCGCCAAAGCCGCGAACCTGTACGCCACCCACCCGGCGGAGTTCCTCGACTACGTGAACGCCCCCATCGGCAAGGGCAAGGCCGTGCCCGGGCCCCTCATGCCCCACATCGCCTGCCCGACGACCTGCGGCACCGGCTCCGAGTGCACGGGAATCGCGATCTTCGACCTGCTCTCGATGCAGGTGAAGACGGGCATCGCCTCGCGGCGGTTGCGGCCCTCGCTGGCGCTCATCGACCCCGCCACGACCTACTCGCTGCCGAAGAACGTGGTGGCCGCCAGCGGCTTCGACATCCTCTCGCACGCTCTCGAGTCCTTCACGGCGCGGCCCTACACGCGCCGCGCCTCGCCGGGGGAGCCCTCGCTTCGCCCGATGAGCCAGGGCGCCAACCCGTGGAGCGACGTGGGGTGCGAGGCGGCGCTCAAGCTTCTCGGGCTGTACCTCGAGCGCGGCGTGAACGACGCCTCCGACCGCGAGGCGCGCGACAACCTGATGTATGCCGCCACCCTCGCCGGCATCGCCTTCGGCAACTCGGGCGTGCACGTGCCGCACGGCATGGCCTACTCGGTGGCGGGGCTGGTGCGCGACTTCCACCCCGACGGCTATCCCGGCGACGAGCCCATCGTGCCGCACGGCATGAGCGTGGTCGTGAACGCCCCTTCCGTGTTCCGCTTCACCGCGTGCGCGTGCCCGGATCGCCACATCGCCGCGGCCGGCTGGCTGGGCGCCGACACGCGCGGGGCCACCGACGAGGACGCGGGCGAAGTGGTGGCGAAACAGCTCATCGCGATGATGAAGGCCACGGAAATTCCCAACGGCATCGGCGGCGTGGGCTACGGGAAGGGCGACGTGGCCGCCCTCGCGAAGGGAGCATGGGCGCAGCAACGACTTCTCACCAACTCCCCCCGCGAGGTCACCGAGGAGGGCCTGGAGGGGCTCTACCTCGGCGCGCTCAAGTACTGGTAGGTCCGCCCGGGCACGCGCCCGGCGACCACGCCCTGCGACAGGGGCAGGGCCATGCGCGCCTGCGGGCGCCCGTATAATCCCGCCTCCGCCCCATCCCGAAGAAAGACAAAGGCGCAACGCATGAAGAAGTCCATCGAAGACTACGCCCAGAATTTCCTGGCGATCGCCACCGACGCCACGCTCGATGGCACCGCCCGCGTGGGCCGAGGCCTCGACCTCGCGTGGAACGCCGTCGCGAGCCTCCAGGACGACGTCGGCCGGTTGCTGGGGCGCATCATGCGCCAGGACCGCTGGGTGTTCGGCGCGCTGGCGATCGCCGCCGAACGCACGCACGCGGGGTCGGGCCGCGATCCGGCCGGCGACGACCCGTCCAACGCGCCGCTGCACCTGGTCCCCGTGGTGCTCGTTCACGACCGCGGCGCCGCGCTGCCGCGCAGCCTCGGTCTGACCCTGCCGCCCCTGCCCGACGGCCGCCCGGTGCCCGGCCTCGTGGACTTCCTGCTCACCTGGGAGGAACTCACGCAGCGCTTCGCGGCCACCCAGGCGCTGCGCGACACGCTGGCGAGTCATCGGCAAGGAACGAGCGGCGCGGATGCCGCGGCGCAGCTCGAGAAGATCTTCGGCGCCGCGGCGGCGAAGTCGTCGATGGACGAGTTCGACTCCGAAGGGGGCCGCGCCTTCGGGCTGCGCTTCCTGCCCGCCTGGCGCAACCCCGGCGAGGCCCCGTGGTTCTCCACGTCGGAGCAGCGCATCGAGTGGCAGAAGCGCGCGGTCGAGTCGATCGCGAACGCTCCGGCCGGCCAGATCCAGCCGTACCCGCAGGCGCCGGGCGCCTATCCGATCGCGCTGGAGATGGCCGAGGCGATCATCTTCGAGTCCGCGCTGCGCATGCTCGCGGCGGAAACGGAGACGTTGCGGCAGTCGTCGCCGGAGCTCGCGAGGACGCCGCTGGCGCTGCTCTTCGAACCCTTCGGCAGCCCGGAGACGGCGGTGGCCGGCGCGATGCGGGTCTCCGTGGTCCCGGCGGGAGACGTCACGCGACCCCTCGCGGCGATCGCCTTCCGCATCGCGGTCCTTCGCGAGTGGGCCGCCTGGCAGGAGGCCGCCGCCAAGTACGCGCAGATCGCGCGCGACCACTTCGGCACCGAGGCGACGATCGCGCCCCTCGTGCAGGAGATGGACCTGCTGTTCCGCGACCAGGGCGAGCGCCGTCTGCACATCACGCTCGGCCCCCCGGTCGCCCCGGGCTCGCCCGCGCCCGACGGGCTCCCGTTCGATTTCCCGCAGGCGGGCAACGAGGCGGCCCACCAGTGGGCGAACCGCGAGCTCGCCCAGGTCTCGAGCGGCCTCGATGCGATGACGCAGGCGCTCGCCACCTCGCTGGGCATGGGATCGGGCCGCATCGAGACGCGCGCCTCGTTCGCGCTGCTCAAGGGAGTCTGGCGTCCGGTCGTGACGGCGACGCTGCACCGGCCCCGGAAGGTGACTGGCGAGTCGCTGCCGGCCCCGCTGGATGCGTCGGCGCTCGACGCATTCAGGCGATCGTGGGCCTCGCAGGTCGCGCGGGCGTGGGTCGAGGTCGCCGAGGCCGGGGGCCGGACGTAACTCCCGCCGTCGCGATGACGGCGGCGCCATTGCCGGACACGCTAGAAGCGGAACCGCTGGATCGGCAGGTTGCCGGAGGGCAGCCCCAGGATCGCGGTGTCCGCGCCCTGGAACTGGATCGTCACGGGCGCCACGTTGCCGTTCGTCATCGTCGGCGCCTTGTAGGCGCCCGCGAGCGTCTGCCCGTTGGCGAACTGCAGCCAGCTGCCCTGATAGGCCTGCGCGTTGGTCACCGCGCCCTGCGAGACGTACCACACGGGGTTGCCCGCCGCGTCGTACATGTAGCCCGCGATGAAGGCCTGGTTGCCCTGCCACTCGAGGAAGAAGCCGCGGCCGTTGTCGGAGGAGCCACCCCACCACCAGCCCGACTCGGGCTGGCCCGCGAGGGGCGCCGTGGCCGTGCCGTTCGCGCCGAAGGCGAAGCGCTGGATCGCCACGGTGCCGCCCGGCCAGACGAGCGTGCCATGCTCGCCGTCGCTGAAAGTGAGCGTGACCGGCCCCGCGCTGGGCAGCGGCGCGTTGCCGCGATACGGCCCATTGAGCGTGACCCCGCTGCCGAAGGCGAGGAGCTGGCCGTTGAAGACGGACCCGTCGAGGGAAGTGGGTCCCACGGCCACGTACCACGTCGCGCGGCCCGAGGCGTCGTACAGGTAGCTCGCCATGAAGAGGTTGTTGCCGCTCGCCTCGATGGAGAAGCCGCGGCCGCTCTCGCTGGGGTTCCACCACCAGCCGGTCTGGGGCGGCCCCGGCTGGCAGACCTGGCTGCCGGGGACCGT
Organism: Betaproteobacteria bacterium; assembly: GCA_037445795.1. Lineage (GTDB taxonomy): Bacteria > Pseudomonadota > Gammaproteobacteria > Burkholderiales > Usitatibacteraceae > FEB-7. The sequence goes on from JBBIJT010000077.1 coordinate 7,463, forward strand.
CACCACGCTGCGGTTGATGCCGTTGTTGAGCATGGCCGTGGAGCTCGTGCCGTAGCCCACGTAGAACGTGGCGCCGGCGATGTTGACCGTGGGCACGCCGTTGATCACCTGAACCGCCTGGCCCTGCGCCGATAGCACGCCCGTGACGTAGGCCTGGATGCCCGAGGCCGACACCGCCTGAAGCTGGCCCGCGGCGTTGAGCTGCGCCAGCACGCAGGCCACGGACGTGTCCTTGCGGCCGCCCTCGCCCGCCTTGGACTTGCCCACGACGTAGGGCGCCTCGCCCGCCGGCGCCGACTTCACCAGCGACTGCGGCGCCACCGCGAAGGTGTACACGCTGCCTGAGGTGCCCACGTCCTGCGGGCGGTACTGGATGTTCGCCGTCGCGCTCGACGCCGTCGGCGTGATGTTCGTGGTCACGGTCATCGGGAAGACCGGCGTGGCGGACTTCAGCTGGAATTCCACCGAAGCGTTGTAGCTCGCGAAGTTGAGGCTGCCGGGAACCCCGGGGCTCGTGGACACGTCCGTCATGGCCGCGAACTCGGCGACGGCGCGGACCTGCGTCCCGCTCGAGAAAGTATTTGCGGGAATCGTGAAGGAAGCGGTGTTCGACGCCGACACGACGATCGGCGGCAGCCCGGCCGTGTTGAAGCTGGGGAGCGCCGATCGGAACTGGAGGGCCTCGCCCCCGCCTTCGACGCCGATGCGGATGAGGCCATTCGCGCTTCCACCGTACCCGGTGAAGGCGTTGGTCGTGATGGTGAGGGGCTTGGCGGGGTCGAACTCGAACACGCCGTTCTTCCACCTGCCGGCACTGAAGGTCACGTACGGGGCATTGGGATAGGCGCCGCCCGTGAGGTTCAGGGAAACCGCCGAGCCGTTCACGATGAAGGTGTACGTCCCGTTTCCGTAGAGGCTCTCGAGGTTGGAGAGCGTGGGCGAGCTCCAGTCGTCGCCGTTGACGCCGAGGGCCCATTGGCTGTTGCCGGCGTTGTAGACGAGCTTCCCGTTGTTGAAGAAGGACCCGAGGGCGGCCGTGTTGAACGGGCCCGAGACGGTGGGCGGGGTGATGCCGCCGATGTTCGGGCCGATCACGTCGGCCCAGAACGCGTACGGACAGCCATGACAGGGCGTGGCCACGGGGCCGACGACGGACCCGCCGGCCGACGTCTGCACGTAGCTGATCGCCTTCGTGACCTGGATCACCTGCACCTGCGCCTGGACAGGCGCGGCCGTCCCGAGAGCGAGCAAAGCAGCCGCGGCTGCGTGCATGATGGAAACCGCCCCGCTTGCCGTGCGCATGCGCCCCCCCTGCCTTGTTGTTGGAATGACACCTTCCCCGCAGGAGGGAAGGTACACATTCGCCGGCATGGGATCAACCCGGGGCGCCGCCAGGTCTCGCCGGCCCTCGCGGCCTTCATCGACGCGATGCGCCTTGCGCGAAAGCCCGGCCCGGATAGCCGGTCGCCGAAACGAAGAAGGACCCGGAGCGGGTACGAGGACGACGACCTGATCTGACGGCGCCGCGGCCCGGTCAGTGGCCGTAGCTGAGTTCGCGCGCGACCTGCCACTTTCCGTCGCGCTGCCGCCAGACCTGCACGAACTCGAACGTCCCGCAGTCGCGCTTGCCGCCCTCGGTGCGGCAGAACCTGTGGCGGCCGATCTGGATGACCCCGTAGCCCTTCACGGGAAACACCCGCGTGCTGTCCGGCACGAGCTCGCGGCGTATGTCGGGGTTGGCCGCGAAGACGCCGCGGAAGCCGTCGCGCACCTGCCCGTGAGTCAGGAGGCCGTCCGTGTCGTGGTAGAACTCGAGGTCGGTCGCGAAGAACGACATCAGCGCGTCGACGTCGTGCGCGTCGTAAGCCGCGAACATCCGCCGGTCGAGGTCGAGAACAAGCGCGAGCAGCGCTCCCGGTTCGGAAGGAATTCCCGTGGCGGCCGAGCCACCGACGGGCGGCTCGCCGCCCGCGACCGCGGGTGCCGATGCGAGGCCCAAGGCCAGGGCGAACAGGGAAACTGCAATCCGGATGGAATGGGTCATGGGCCGTCCCGGCGGGCACGAAAAGAAGAAAGGCCTGGAGCGTGTCCAGGCCTTTCCGATTCGATTGGTCGGGGCGAGAAGATTCGAACTTCCGACCCCCTGCACCCCATGCAGGTGCGCTACCAGGCTGCGCTACGCCCCGACCGAAGGCAGAATTATATCAGAGGAAACGCGCCGGCCCCGCGGGGAACTACTCGTTGTCGAGCATCTTGAGGATGCTCTTCAGCTCGCGGCGGATGTTAGCGGGAGAGATGGGCTGCGGCACGGTCATCGTCGTGCCGGTGCCCAGCGCGGGATAGGCGCCCGTGCGCGACGGCGGCGGCTCCTCGAGGCGGTTCCTCGCGCCGTTGATGGTGAAGCCGTGCTCGTAGAGCAGCTCGCGGATGCGGCGGATCAGCAGCACCTCGTGGTGCTGGTAGTAGCGCCGGTTGCCGCGGCGCTTCAGGGGCTTGAGCTGCGTGAACTCCTGCTCCCAGTAACGGAGCACGTGGGGCTTCACCCCGCACAGCTCGCTGACCTCCCCGATGGTGAAATAGCGCTTGGCGGGGATGGCCGGCAGGTCACTCGTTGCCAGGTTCTCCGTGGCCATTGAAGGACTTCTCCACCAGGGTCTTCAACTTCTGGCTCGCGTGGAAAGTCACCACGCGCCGGGCAGTGATGGGAATTTCCTCCCCGGTCTTCGGGTTGCGGCCGGGTCTCTGCGGTTTCTTGCGAAGCTGGAAATTGCCGAACCCGGAGAGCTTCACCATCTCGCCCTTCTCCAGGGCGATCCGGATCTCCTCGAAGAAGGACTCGACCATGTCCTTGGCCTCGCGCTTGTTCAGCCCGACCTTCTCGAACATGAGGTCGGCGAGCTCAGCCTTGGTGAGGGTGACCTTGTCTTTCACGTGCGCGGCAATGCTTGAAATTTTTCTGTCAAAAGATGCCGGACGGAACCCACGATTTCCTCCACCTCGGCATCTGTCAAAGTTCTGGCAGTATCCTGCATAACTATCCGTAACGCAAGGCTTTTTCGCCCGTTTTCGACCCCTTTGCCGCGGTACTGGTCGAACACTTCCACCTCCCTCACGCAGGCCGGAACCGCGGCCCGCGCGGCCTCGAGAATGGCCCCCGCGGGGAGGGTTTCGGCCACCACCACGGCCAGGTCGCGGCGCACCGTCGGCATCCGGGAAACCCCGGCGAAACGCGGTGCCTTCCCCTGCAGCAGCACGTCGCAATCTATCTCGAAGACCACCGGCGCGCGAGCCAGCTCGTATTTCATCTGCAAGCGCGGGTGGAGCTCGCCCACCCATCCCGCGTGCCGGTCGCCCGCCATCACGCGGGCGCAGCGCCCCGGGTGGAAGGCCGGGTGGCGCGCGGGGACGAAGGCGAGCTTCGCCTCCGCGGCGATCGCCTCGAGGTCGCCCTTGGCGTCGTAGAAATCCGCGGCGGCCGCCTTCTCGGCCCACTGCTCGGGAATCCGCGCGCCGTAGGTAATGCCCGCGAGGCGCTCCGGCTGCTCGTGCGGCTCCGGGCCCTCGCCGAGGAAGCAGCGGCCCATCTCGAAGAGGCGCGCGCGCTCCTCGTCGCGCTTCAGGTTCGCCTTCACGGCGGCCACGAGCCCGCCCACGAGCGTGGAGCGCATCACGTCCATCGTGCTGGCGATCGGGTTCGCGAGCCTTACGGGCGAGGCATCGTCGGAGAAGTCCGCCTCCCACTCCGCGGAGACGAAGCTGTAGTTGATGACCTCCTGGTAGCCCAGGGCCGCGGCCGTGCGCTTCAGGTCGAAGCGGGTGCGGGTGCCCTCCTCCGCCTCCAGCATCGGCACGCTCGATCGCGGCGCCCGCGCGGGCACGTGCTCGTAGCCGTGCACGCGCGCCACCTCCTCGACGAAGTCCTCCTCGATCGCGAGGTCGAAGCGCCAGCTGGGGGGCGTCACCACGAGGTCGGCGCCATCGTGGGACACGGTGCAATTCAGGCGCCGCAGCGACTCGGCCATGAAGGCGTCGGCCACCTCGTAGCCCAGCAGCGCGCGCACGCGCGCCGGGCGCACGCGCACGGGCCTGCGGGCCGGAAGGTCGCCGTGCGCCTCGGTCACCGGCCCGGCCTCGCCGCCGCAGATCTCGAGCGTGAGCGCGGTGGCGCGCTCGAGCGCCGCGCGCGTGCCGGCGAAGTCGATGCCGCGCTCGAAACGGTAAGCCGCGTCGCTCGTGAGCTGCAGGGCCTTCGCGCGGCCCTGGATGGCCTCCGGCGCGAAGTACGCGGCCTCGAAGAAGACCTCCGTCGTCGCCTCCGTCACCATCGTCTCGTACCCGCCCATCACGCCGCCCAGGGCCACGGGGCCGGAGGCGTCGGTGATGAGAAGCAGGTTGGGGACGTACTCGGCCCACTGCTCGGTGAGGAGCTTCAGTTCCTCCCCGGGCCTCGCCATGCGGACGTCGATGGCGCCCTCGAGCTTCGCGTGGTCGAAGGCGTGCATGGGCTGGCCGCGCTCGAGCATCACGTAGTTGGTGATGTCGACGAGCGGGCTGCGCGGCCTGAGGCCCGCGCGCTCCAGGCGCCGCGCCATCCACGCAGGCGTCCTTGCCGCGGGGTCCAGGCCGCGGATCACTCGCCCGAAATAGTGCCCGCAGGCGTCCCGGTCGGTGATGCGGACCTCGCGCGTGTCGGCGATCGTCGGCGAGGCGGCGGGCGCCCGCGTGAGGGTGGCCTGCGTGCCGGCGAGCGCAGCGAGGTCGCGCGCGATGCCGAACATCGACAGGCAATCGCCGCGGTTCGGCGTGAGCTTCAGGGTGAGGATCGTGTCGTCGAGGTCCAGGTAATTGCGGATGTCCTCGCCGACGGGCGCGTCCTGCGGCAGCACGAGGAGCCCGGAGTGGTCGTCGCCCATCCCCAGCTCGCGCGCCGAGCAGAGCATGCCGTTCGACTCGATGCCGCGCAGCTTGGCCTGCTTGATGTCGAACCCCGGAAGCCTCGCCCCCACGAGCGCGCAGGGCACCTTCTGCCCCGCCGCCACGTTGGGCGCGCCGCAGACGATCGTGAGGGTCATGCCGGTGCCGGCGTCGACCTCCGTCACGCGCAGCCTGTCGGCGTTGGGGTGGGGAGCGACGCCCAGCACGTGCGCCACGACGATCTTCGTGAATTCCCCGGCGACCGGCGTCACCTCCTCGACCTCGAGCCCGCCCATGGTGAGGACGTGCGCCAGGCGATCGACCGGAAGGTCGGTCCCCGTGAGTTCCCGCAGCCACTTGACGGAGACTTTCATCGGAACTGCCTCAGGAACTTGAGATCGTTGTCGAAGAAGAGGCGCAGGTCGTTCACGCCGTACTTGAGCATGGCGAGGCGGTCGAGCCCCATGCCGAAGGCGAACCCCGAGTAGCGCTCCGGGTCGATGTTGCCGTTCCTCAGCACGTCGGGGTGGACCACGCCGGCGCCGCCGATCTCCAGGTACTTCACCTCGCCGTCCTTGCGCTCCCACTCCATGTCGATTTCGACGCCGGGCTCGACGAACGGGAAGTACGAGGGCCGGAAGCGCACGCCGATGTCGTCGCGTTCGAAGAAGGCGCGGAAGAACTGCGTCACGGTGCCCTTGAGGTCCGCGAGGCTGATTCCCTCGTCGATCCACAGCCCCTCGATCTGGTGGAACATCGGCGAGTGCGTGGCGTCGTGGTCGACGCGGTACACGCGGCCGGGGCAGATGACGCGGATGGGCGGCTGGTGCGACTGCATGTAGCGGATCTGCACGGGCGACGTGTGCGTGCGCAGCACCTTGTCGGAATCCGCGACGTAGAACGTGTCCTGCATGCTCCGCGACGGGTGGTCCGGGAACATGCGCAGCGCCGTGAAGTTGTAGAAGTCGTTCTCGATCTCGGGCCCGTCGGCCACCGCGAAGCCCATCGAGGCGAAGAGCCTCTCGATGCGCTCCTGCGCCCGCGAGATGGGGTGCAGGCCCCCGGCGGACTGGCGGCGGCCGGGGAGCGTCACGTCGATCGACTCGGCGGCCAGGCGCTCCTCGAGCTCGGCGGCGACGATCGCGTCGCGGCGCGCCTGCAGGAGCTCCTCCACGCGCGCCTTGGCCTCGTTGATGGATGCCCCCGCCTTCGGGCGCTCCTCGGCGGAGAGCTTGCCCAGGCCTTTCAGCAGCTCGGTGAGCGCCCCGGCCTTGCCGAGGAAGCGGGACTTCGCCTGCTCGAGGTCGGGAACCGTGGCGCAGTCGCCGAAGGCCGCCTGCGCGTCCGCGATGATCTTGTCGATGGCTTGCATGGTCCTGGCCAAAAATGAAAAAGGGGCTCCCGCGAGAGAGCCCCTCTTCCGTTTAACGTCGGGTCAGGCGCCGAGGCTCGACTTCGCCTGCTCGACGATCCGGCTGAAGGCCGGCTTGTCCTGCACGGCGAGGTCGGCGAGCACCTTGCGGTCGATATCGATGGCGGCCTTCTTCAGGCCCGCCATGAACCGGCTGTAGGTCATCCCGGCCTCGCGGACGGCCGCGTTGATGCGGGCGATCCACAGGCCGCGGAATTCGCGCTTCTTGGCGCGGCGGTCGCGGTAGGCGTACTGGCCCGCCTTCATCACCGCTTCCTTCGCGATGCGGTAGACGTTTCCGCGGCGGCCGCGGAACCCCTTCGCCTTCTCGAGGACCTTCTTGTGGCGCGCGCGCGCCGTCACTCCACGTTTTACGCGAGGCATCGTCTATCTCCTTACGCGTAGGGAAGCATCGCCTTGACGTGGTCGGCGTTGGTCTTGTGGACCCCCGTCGTGCCGCGCAGGTGGCGCTTCGACTTCGTGGTTTTCTTGGTGAGGATGTGGCGCTTGCCCGCCTGGCCGCGCTTCACGGAGCCGCTCGCGCGGACCTTGAAGCGCTTGGCGGCGCCACTCTTGGTCTTCATCTTGGGCATGGAATGCCCTCCTTTTCGCTACGTTGGCGCAGCAGGTGGCGGAAACCGTTTCCGCGCTTGGGACCTGAAGTCGCCTTGTCTCGCGTCGTTGCGCGGCGCCTCGCGTCCGCTCCAACGACCGCCCCGATGATTCTCAGGGCACTTAGTGCTTCTTCTTCGGCGCCAGGATCATCACCATCTGGCGCCCTTCCAGCTTCGGGAACTGCTCGACCTGCCCGTGGGCGGCCAGGTCGGCCTCGACCCGCCTGAGGAGCGCCACACCCAGATCCTGGTGCGCCATCTCCCGCCCGCGGAAGCGAAGCGTGATCTTGGTCTTGTCGCCCTCGGTCAGGAAGCGGATGAGGTTGCGGAGCTTGATCTGGTAATCGCCCTCGTCGGTGCCGGGGCGGAACTTGATCTCCTTGACCTGGATCTGCCTCTGCTTGAGCTTCGCCTCGTGGGCCTTCTTGCTCTCCCGGTACTTGAACTTGCCGTAGTCCATCAGGCGGCAGACCGGGGGAACGGCCATCGGGGCGATCTCGACGAGGTCGACTTCCGCTTCCTCCGCGAGTCGCATCGCGTCCTGCACGGAAACGATGCCGAGCTGGTCACCTTCGACGCCGACCAGGCGGATCTCCGGAGCGTTTATCTCCCCGTTGATGCGAACCGACTTGTTATCGTGAGCGATGCGAGGAATCCTCTTTCATGTCAATCACTTGGCGAGGATTCCTAAACGGATTTCTAGTTGCCGTCCTCGCCTCCCGTAAAGCGTTCATGTACGCCCGGAAACCTCGCCCTGCAACCGCGAGATGAAGGTTTCGAGCGCGACCGGCGCGAGATTCTCGCCGCTGCGCGTCCTGGCCGAAACCGTCCGGGCCGCCACTTCCTTGTCGCCGAGAATGAGCTGGTAAGGAAGTTTTTGAATGCTATGTTCCCGAATTTTATACGTTATTTTCTCGTTCCGCAAATCGGCTTCGGCCCGGATTCCGGCGGCCCGGAGCGCCTGCACGACCTCCCGGACATAGGCTTCCTGGCGGTCCGTCACGTTCATCACGGCCACCTGGACGGGCGCGAGCCACGCCGGCATCGCCCCCGCGTGGTTCTCGATCAGGATGCCGATGAAGCGCTCCATGGAGCCGACGATGGCGCGGTGCAGCATCACGGGCACGCGCCGCGAGTTGTCCTCGGCCACGTAGTCCGCGCCCAGCCGGCCGGGCATGAAGAAGTCCACCTGCATCGTGCCCACCTGCCACGAGCGGCCCAGCGAGTCCTTGAGGTGATACTCGATCTTGGGGCCGTAGAAAGCACCCTCCCCCGGGAGTTCCTCCCATTCGACGCCGCAGGCGCGCAGCGCCCCGCGAAGGGCCTCCTCGGCCTTGTTCCACTGCTCGTCCGAGCCGATGTGCGGCGTCGGCCGAAGCGCCAGCTTCACCTTGATGTCCGTGAAGCCGAAGTCGCGGTAGACCTCGAAGGCGAGCCTGTGGAAGGCCACGCATTCCGGCTCGATCTGCTCCTCGGCGCAGAAGATGTGGCCGTCGTCCTGCGTGAAGCCGCGCACGCGCATGAGGCCGTGCAGCGCTCCCGAGGGCTCGTTGCGGTGGCAGGCGCCGAACTCGCCGTAGCGCAGCGGCAGGTCCCGGTAGCTGCGGATGCCCTTGTTGAAGATCTGCACGTGCCCCGGGCAGTTCATGGGCTTGATGGCGAAGTCGCGCTTCTCCGACTCCGTCGTGAACATGTTGTCCTTGTAGTTCTCCCAGTGGCCGCTCTTCTCCCACAGCGAGCGGTCGAGGATCTGCGGGCAGCGCACCTCCTGGTAGCCGTTGTCGAGGTAGACGCGGCGCATGTACTGCTCGACCTGCTGCCAGATCACCCAGCCCTTCGGGTGCCAGAACACCATGCCCGGGGCCTCGTCCTGCAGGTGGAAGAGGTCGAGCTGCACGCCGAGGCGGCGGTGGTCGCGCTTCTCCGCCTCCTCGAGCATGTGCAGGTAGGCCTCCTGGTCCTCCTTCTTCGCCCAGGCCGTGCCGTAGATGCGCTGGAGCATCTCGTTCTTCGAGTCGCCGCGCCAGTA
>JBBIJT010000078.1:0-16417 GCA_037445795.1 Betaproteobacteria bacterium
CTTACATCTTCGAGCCGATAATCTTGTAAGCCTGGATGCCCGCCAAAGCGGTGCTATTGTGCGCGTCCCATGTCGGATGTACCTACGGCACCCGGTAGGCAACCGCCTTGAACCTGTGGGTTCGAGCGTGCGGCCCGGACGAACACCGCAGGAAACCGCTCCTCCTTCCCCAGCGCCCCCATGTCCTACTGGCTCATGAAGTCGGAGCCGGACGAGTTCTCGATCGACGACCTCGTCCGCGCGCCGAAGAAGACCACGCCCTGGTTCGGCGTGAGGAACTACCAGGCCCGCAACTACATGCGCGACGCCATGCGCCCGGGCGACGGCGTGCTCTTCTACCACTCGAGCTGCGAGGTGCCGGGCATCGCCGGGCTGGCCGAGGTCGCGGGGGCGCCGCACCCCGACGGGACGCAGTTCGATCCGAGGAGCCCCTACTTCGATCCGAAGTCCACCCGGCAGAATCCGCGGTGGATCCTCGTGGACGTGAAGCTCGTGCGCAAGACGCGGCTTCTGCCCCTCGAGGAGCTGCGCGCCCACGCTCCGCTCGCGGACATGGTGATCCTGCGCCGCGGCAACCGGCTGTCGGTCACGCCCGTCACGGCCGCCGAGTGGAAGCACATAGGCAAGCTCCTCGCGCGCGATGCCGGGTGACGCGCTCACCTGGCTGACCTACGCGGGCCTCGGCATCTTCGTCGGGTTCTTCTCGGGGTTGCTCGGCATCGGGGGCGGCTCGATGATCGTGCCGATCCTGGGCCTCGTGTTCGTCGCGTCCGGGTTCGCGCCCGACCAGGTGATGCCGCTCGCGCTCGGCACCTCGCTCGCCGCCATCGTGGCCGCGACCGCCTCCGGCGCGCGCGCGCACCACGCCCACGGCGCGGTCCGTGGCGACATCGTGCGCGGGCTTGCGCCCGGCATCGTCTCGGCCGGGATAGGCGCGGGCGCCATCGCCCGGATGGCGCCGGTGGCGTTCCTCAAGTGGTTCTTCCTCGCCTTCGTGCTCTACGTCACCGCGCAGATCCTCTTCGGGCTCAAGCCCGGGCAGGAGCGCCCGCTGCCGGGGCGCGCGGGGCTCTTCGGCGTGGGGGCCCTCATCGGCGGCCTCTCCGGGCTCGCGGGCGTGGGCGGCGCGATGGTCTCGGTGCCCTTCATGACGCTCTGGGGAATTCCGTTCAAGTCGGCCATCGGGACCTCCTCCGCCATCAGCCTCGTCGTGGCGCTGGCGGGCACGGCGGGATACGTCGCCGCCGGCCTCACCGTCCCGTCGCTCCCGGGCTGGACCGTAGGCTATGTCTACGTGCCGGCGCTCGTGGGCATTTCCGTGACGAGCGTGTTCGTCGCGCCCTGGGGCGCCCGCCTCGCGCACCGCCTGCCCGTGGGGCACCTGAAGAAGGCGTTCGCGGTGTTCCTCCTCGCCCTCGCGCTGAAGCTCATCTCCTCCCTCTGAGGCGCGCGGCCGCGCCGCGCGCCTCGGCGTAGAATGGCCACCGTCCGCCAGACGATCCCCATCCCCCCTTGAAGATACTCATCCTCGGCGCCGGCCAGGTCGGCGCCAGCGTGGCCGAGGCTCTCGTCTCGGAGAAGAACGACGTCACGGTGGTCGACACGAGCCCCGATCGCCTCAGGGACCTGCAGAGCCAGTTCGACCTGCGCACGGTGGCCGGCAACGCGGCCCAGCCCGAGGTCCTCGCCGAGGCGGGCGCCGCCGACACCGACATGCTCTTCGCCGTGACCGCGAGCGACGAGACCAACCTCGTGGCGACGAAGGTCGCGCACGCGGTGTTCAACATCCCGACCCGCATCGCGCGCATCCGCTCGACCTGGTTCGAGCGCCACCCGGAGCTGCTGCATGGCGAGGGCTTCTCGGTGGACCACGCCATCTGCCCCGAGCAGATCGTGACCGAGTACATCGGGCGCCTCATCGAGTTCCCCGAGGCCCTGGAGGTCGTCGAGTTCGCCGGCGGCAGGGTCGACCTCGTGGCCGTGCGCGCCGTCGAAGGCGGAACGCTCGTGCGCCACCCGCTTCGCGACCTCGAGAAGCTCCTGCCGAAGATCGACGCGAAGGTGGCCGCCATCTACCGCAACGACCGTCCGCTCGCGCTGACGCCGGACACGGTCGTGCACCCGGGCGACGAGGTGTTCATCCTCGCCGACGCGAAGGAGATCCGCCAGGTGATGACGGAGCTGCGGAAGATGGACCGGCCGGTGCGCCGCGTCATCATCGCCGGCGGCGGCAACATCGGGCTGCGCCTGGCGCGCGCCATCGAGAACCGGATGAACGTGAAGGTGATCGAGGCGTCGAAGCGCCGCTGCGAGTTCCTCGCGGGCCAGCTCGCCGAGGCGCTCGTGCTGCACGGCGACGTGAGCAACGAGGACCTGCTGGGCGACGAGAGCGTGGACGAGACCGACCTCTTCGTCTCGGTGACCAACGACGAGGAGGCCAACATCATGTCGGCGCTGCTCGCCAAGCGGATGGGGGCGAGGCGCGTGATCGCCCTCATCAACCGGCGCGCCTACGGCGACCTGATGCAGGGCGGCCAGATCGACATCGCCATCTCCCCCGCGCAGGCGACCCTCGGCAGCCTACTCGAGCACGTGCGCCGCGGGGACGTGGCGGCCGTGCACAGCGTGCGCCGCGGCCGCGCGGAGGCGCTCGAGCTCATCGCGCACGGCGACCGCAAGACCTCGCGCGTCGTGGGCCGCCGCATCCGCGAGGTCGACCTCCCGCCGGGCGCCACCATCGTCGGCATCATCCGCGGCGGCGAGGTCATCGTGGCGAAGGACGACGAGAGCCTCATCGAGCCCGACGACCACGTGCTGATGTTCCTCACGCAGAAGCGCATGATCCCGAAGATCGAGAAGCTCTTCGAGGTCTCGGTGGGGTTCTTCTAGCCGATGTCGCGCCCTCTGCAGCCGCCCCCCCGGCCGGCGACCGCGGGAGCCCGCCGTCCCGCGGAAGCGATGCTGCGGTTCTTCCCCGTCCTGCACGTCCTGTCGGGCGCCGTGCTGCTCTTCGCCCCGGCCTTCCTCGTGCCGCTCGCCTTCTCGATGGCGCTCGCCGACGGGGCGCACGCGGCCTTCGAGACGGGGTTCCTGGTCACGTTCGTGACGGGCCTCTTCACCTTCTTCCTCACCCGCGGACGGCACCGCCGGGAGCTTCAGCCCCGCGACGGCTTCCTCCTCGTCACGCTCGTGTGGACGGTCGTGCCGGCCTTCGCGACCATCCCGCTCCTCCTCGAGATTCCGGGCCTCTCGTTCACCGACGCGTACTTCGAGGCGGTGTCCGGCATGACCACGTCGGGGGCGACGGTCCTCACCGGCCTCGACGCCCTCGAGCCGTCGGTCAACATCTGGCGGGGACTCCTCGTGTGGATCGGCGGCATGGGCATCATCGTGCTGGCGGTCGCGATACTGCCGCTGCTGGGCGTGGGCGGAAGCCAGCTCTTCAAGGCCGAGAGCCCCGGCTGCATGAAGGACACGAAGCTCACGCCCAGGATCGGTGACACCGCGAAGGGGTTGTGGGGCGTGTACTCGGCCGTGACGGTCGCCTGCATCGTCTCCATGCACCTGGCGGGGATGACGTGGATCGACGCGATCGTCCACGCCCTGTCCACGATGGGCCTGGGAGGCTTCTCGTCGCACGACGCGAGCTACGCCTACTTCGACTCGCCGGCCATAGAAGCGGTGACGACGTTCTTCATGCTGGCGGCCAGCCTCAACTTCGCGACGCACTTCCTGGCGGTCCGGCGGCGCACGCTCGCGCCCTACGCGCAGGACGTCGAGGCCCCGCGCGTGATGATCTGGATGCTGGGGTCGGTGGTCGCCATCGCGGCCTTCCTGGAGGCCTCGGGGACGTATCCCGATTTCGCCACCGCCCTGCGGCACGCGTCGTTCAACGTGGTCTCCATCGCCTCCACGACCGGGTTCGCCTCGGTCGACTTCGCGCAATGGCCCTGGTTCGCGGGGATCTGGATGATCTTCCTCTCCTGCTTCGCCACCAGCTCCGGCTCGACGGGCGGGGGCATCAAGATGGTCCGGGCGGTGGTGCTCTTCAAGCAGGCGATCCGCGAGATGACGCGCGTCATCCACCCGCGCGCCGTGGTGCCGGTGAAGTACGGCGACCAGGTCATCGAGAACAACGTGATCTTCGCGGTGCTCGCCTTCATGCTCATGTACGGCACCACCATCATCACGATGACGATGGTGCTGCTCGCCACCGGCGTGGACCCGATCACCGCGATCACGGCCGTGGTGGCCTGCATCAACAACATGGGCCCGGGGCTCGGGCTCGTGGGCCCCGCGGGCAATTACGCCGTGCTCACCGACTTCCAGACGTGGGTCTGCACGATCGCGATGCTGCTCGGCCGCCTGGAGCTCTTCACGATGCTGGTGCTCCTCACGCCGGCGTTCTGGCGGAAGTAGGCCGGAGCGCCCCCAGCACGGCGCCGGCGAGCGCCCAGGCGAGGAGGGCGTTGTGGCGCACGAGGAAGTCGTCGGTCATGTTGCGGATGGCGAAGCCGGCCACGAGCGTGAGCCCCAGCGTGGCGGCCACGCGGGCGCCGGCGCCCGCGGAGAGGCCGCGGGCCATCTCGCGCACGATGGCGAGCACCATCCAGGCGAACAGGGCCAGGCCGGCCACGCCACCCTGCAGCAGCACGTTCAACGCGGTGTTGTGCGCGTGCGCGTGCTTGGGATTGTCGACCCCCGGCGTGACGAACATCCGGAAGTCGTACTGCAGGATGCCGCGCCCGTAGCCGTGGCCGACCCACGGCGCGTCCCCGTGGCGCCGCGCCGCGTAGTCCCAGATCGCCGGCCGCGGGTCGCGCGAGAGCTGCGCCTCGGCCTCGTGCGTCGTCCCCGCCAGGCGCATGGCGCGCTGCTCGACGGACGCCGCGAAGAGGGCCGCGAAGACGGCGAGCCCGGCGGCGGTGAAGGCGAGGACGCGGCGGCGCGACGGCCCGCCGAGCGACTTCCACGAGAGGGAAACCGCGAGCACCCACATGGCGGCGAGGGCGACCCAGACGATGCGGTTGTCGTTCCACGACGTGACGTGCAGGGTGAGGACGGCCACGCCCGCGAGCGCGGCCCGCCGGCCGGGCCGGGCCCCGCCGGCGCGAAGGAAGATCCACGCGAGCATCGGCAGGGCCAGCACGATGTGCGTGGCGTAGAAGCCCACGTCGGCGTGCCAGTGGCCGGGCTCCCAGTATCCCGTCATCGCCTTCTGGGCCACGGCGGCCAGGGCCAGCGCCGCGAGCCCCGCCGAAAGGCTCCACGCCCAGCGGTCGATCGCGTGCGCGTCCGGCGTCGCGGCGAAGAACACCAGGAACGTGACGAAGGGGTAGAGAAGCCCCGGCCGCAGCTCGGAGAGCGAATAGGCCGGGTCCACGCTCCAGGCGACCGAGGCCACGCACCAGGCGCCGTAGGCCAGGACCGGCGCCATCACGCGCGCCGGCGGCAGCCGCGGCCTCGCCCCTTGCCCGCGGGAGGCCGCGTGGAGCAGGCACGCGGCGGCCAGCGCGAGCAGCGTGTTGCGCAGCGTGAGGCTCGAGGAGAACGGGAGGACGAACAGGAACGCGAGGAGCAGGGCCGCCGCCGCCCGGAGGGAAGCGGGCTTCGCCGCGGCGCCTAGATGCCGCACCAGCGCCGCATGACGGAGGCGAAGATGTCCACCGACTGGCCGATGCGCTCCACCGAGCACCACTCGTCGGTCTGGTGCGCGAGCTTCGGCTCGCCGGGGCCGAGGATCACGGCCGGCGGGCCGCCGTAGCCGGGCTTGAGCCACGCGCCGTCGGTGGAGAAGGTGATCGTCTTCGGGGCGGGCCGGCCGTCGAGGAACGGCGTGCAGACATCGAAGACCTCCTGCACCCACTCGTGGTCGGGCTCGGTGTAGAGGGAAGGCGTGTCCACGAGCGGCCGCACGGTCGCCCCGCGCGGGCCGAGCAGGTCCTGGAGCGAGTGGCAGAGGTGGACGTGGTCGATGCCGGGCACGGTTCGCACGTCGAGCGTGATCTTCGCGGAGTCGGGAACCGAGTTGGTGTTGAGGCCGCCGTGGATGGTGCCCACGTTGAGCGTGGGGCGGCCCATCACGTCGTGCGACTCGACGGGGAAGCGGAAGCGCTCGAGGTCGCCGATCACGCGCGCCATCCGGTTGATGGCGTTGTCGCCCACCTCGGGCATGGAGCCGTGCGCCGTGATGCCCGTGGTCTCCACCTCGAACCAGGCGAGCCCCTTGTGCCCGACGTAGGGGTAGTTGCCCGTGGGCTCCGCCACGACGATGGCGCCCGCGCGGTCGAGGAGCCGCTTTTCGGCCAGGAACCGGGCGCCCTCGCAGCCCACCTCCTCGCTCGCCGTGATCACGAGGACCACGCCGGGGCTTCGCGCGAGGAGCGGCGCGAGCTCCACCGCCGCCGCCACGAACGCCGCGATGCCGCTCTTCATGTCGGTGGAGCCGCGCCCGTAGAGGCGGTCGCCGTCCGTCTCGCCGGCGAAGGCGTCCTTCGTCCACGCCTTGGCGCCCAGCGGCACCACGTCGATGTGCCCGGTGAAGCAGATGGGCGGGCGGAGCGCGTCGCCGCCGATCTGCGCCACGAGGCTCGTGCGCGCCTCGGCGAACTCGTGGTAGGCCGTGCGGAACCCGGCCGCCTCGAGGATCGCCCCGAGGTGGCGGGCGCAGGCGCGCTCCATGCCCGGCGGGTTGATGGTGTTGAAGGCGAGCAGCTCCCTCGTGAGCGCCCGGGGGTCGATTCGGGTCCTCATGGCCGCGCCCTCAGGCCGCCCTCAGCCGCTTGCGGCGGCGCCGGACCCAGTGGTTGAGCGACTCCACGGCCACCGAGAAGGCGAGCGCGAAGTAGATGTAACCCTTCGGCACGTGGACGCCCAGGCCGTCCGCCACGAGGATGACGCCGATGAGCAGCAGGAAGGCGAGGGCCAGCATCTTCACGGTCGGGTGGGCCGACACGAAGTTCGCGAGCGGGTCGGCCGCCGCGATCATGAGGATCATCGCCATCACGACCGCGGCCACCATGACCCAGAGCTGGTCGGCCATGCCGACGGCGGTGATCACGGAGTCGAGCGAGAAGATGATGTCGATGATCGCGATCTGGACCACCACCGCCTTGAGGGTGACGCCCGCGGCGCCGTGGGGGCTGTCGGGCTCGTCCTCGTCCTTCTCGACCATCTCGTGGATCTCGACGGTGGCCTTGTACAGGAGGAAGAGGCCGCCCCCGAGGAGGATGAGGTCGCGCCACGAGAAGCCCTTGCCTGCGATGGAGAGCACGGGTTCCGTGAGCCCCACGATCCACGCGAGGGTGGCGAGCAGCAGGAGCCGCGTTCCGAGCGCGAGCGCCAGGCCCGCGCGGCGGCCGAGCGCGCGCTGGTGCGCCGGCAGGCGGCCCGTGAGGATCGCGATGAAGACGAGGTTGTCCACCCCCAGGACGATCTCGAGCGCGGAGAGCGTGACGAGGGAGAGCCAGATCTGGGGGTCGGTGACCCAGGCGAAGGTGAAGAATTCCATGGGGGGCGTCCGGCCGGCGGAAGGGGTATTCTCTCACGCGTGATCGCGAGGCTCGCATTGCTTCTGCTGATGGCCGCGCTCCCCGCGTGGGGGCAGGACTACGCGCGCGAGAAGCGCTGGGCCGACGAGGTCGTGCCGAATCTCGTCGTCGGAGACGCGGTGTGGCTGGAGACGTCCGCGGGCCGCCGGTTCCTCGCGATCCACGCGGTCGCGGCGAACCCCAGGGGCGCGGTGGTCGTCGTCCACGGCATCGGCGTGCACCCGGACCACGGCGTGATCGGCGTGCTGCGCTCGAAGCTCGCCGACATGGGATGGACCACGCTCTCGATCCAGATGCCGGTGCAGGCTTCCGACGCGCGCTCGGACGCCTATTACCCGGCCGTCTTCCCCCAGGCGGTCGAGCGCATCGCAAAGGCGGCGCAGTGGCTCGAGGCGAGGGGCGAGCGCCGCATCGCCATCGTCTCGCACAGCATGGGCTCCTGGATGGCCAACGAGTACTTCGACCGGACCCCGGCCACCCCCATCGTCGCCTGGGCGTGCCTGGGTCTCACGGGCGGCTACAGCCTCGGCACCTGGTTCAGCCCGAGGCCCATCCTCGACGTGTACGGCGAGAACGACCTCGATTCCTCGGTGGGCGCGGCGTGGCGGCGATGGCTCACGGTAGCGTCGACCGGGGCCGGCTCTCGGCAAGTGATGGTCGCCGGGGCCGATCACTTCTACGCCGGCAGGGAGGACGAACTCGCCCGCGTCGTGTCGGGCTGGCTTTCCGAAGTATTGCGATAGCGTTCGTCGTCGCGGATGTGCCGTTCAGAAGCGGAACCGGGTGAGCGGCAGCAGGCGTCCGCCCGGCAGGGTCATCGTAGCGGTAGTTGCGGAATCGAACTGGATCGTCACGGGAGCGACGTTGGCGTTCACCAGCGTCGCCGGCTTGTAAGGTCCCGTCAGCGTCTGTCCGTTGGCGTAGCTCCACCACGTCCCGTTGAACACGAGGGGGGCGGGCGTGGCGTAGGAAGATACGTACCAGACCGGACTTCCGGAATCGTCATACATGTAGCCGGCGATGAATGCCGTGCCCGCCTGCCATTCGACGAAGAAGCCCCGGCCGCTCTCGCCGGCATTCCACCACCAGCCGCTTTCCGGAATGTTCGGCTGCGCGGGCGAGTCGAGGCCGCCGGGCACGATGTTGAAGCGCTCGATGGCCACTGTCCCGCCGGGCCACACCATCGTTCCACTCACGGCATCGGAGAAGGCAAGCGTGATGGGGCCCACGACACGGGGCGTTCCCGGCGGCCGATAGGCGCCGCCAAGAGACTGCCCTCCCGACAGCGCCAGGAGGTCCCCGGTGAAGAGCGACCCGTCCAGCGATGCGGGACCTGTTGCCACGTACCACATGGAGCGCCCCGAATCGTCGTAGAGGTACGCCGCGTAGAACAGGTTGCGTCCCCTCGCCTCGATCGAGTAGCCGCGCCCTGCCTCCTTGGGATTCCACCACCAACCCGTCTGGGGTGGCTGTGGCCTGCATTCGCGCGGGCCCGGCACGCTGGCTATGCTGCGATTCACGCCTCCGTTCAGCATGGCAGTGGCATTGGTGCCATAGCCCACGTAGAAGGTCGTGCCTCCGATGTTGGCGGTCGGCACTCCGTTCACGACGGTCACGGCCTGGCGCTGCGACGACAGCACTCCCGTCAAATAGGCCTGGAGGCTGGAAGAGGAGACCGCCTGAAGCTGGCCCGACGAATTCAGCTGTGCGAGCACGCAGGCGACCGACGAGTCCTTTGTCCCGGATCTCGACACGGCCGCTCCCACGGCGAATGGCGCCCCGCCCTGCTTGTCCTGGCGCACGATGTCCGAGGGGGCGAGGGCGAATATGTACACGCTGCCGCTTCGCCCCACGTCCGCTTCGGCGAACTGGATCTCCGTGTTGACCTTGACGACGGCTGCTGTCGGGTCGCCGGACGTGCTGGCAAGGAACACGGGGCCCCATTCCGCAAGATCGGCATTCGATGCGGCCGTGTCCAGATCGAGGAACCAGTTGCCCTGCGCCAGGCTTCCCCCGCCTCCCTCGCGGGCCACGAGCGCCGGGGCGGACCGAGTGGCAAGCGTTCCTTCTCCCAGCGCTCCCAGCGAGTTCTCGCCCCAGCAGAGAACGCCGCCGGAGGCCGTGAGTGCGCACACGTGGTAGGGCCCTGCAGCAATCGCATGCACGTTGGAAGACAGCCCCGCCACGGGCGCCGGTGCCAACGCGGGCATTGCCCCAATTGCGGAACCCCAACACAGCGCGCCCCCTTTCGTGGTCCATGCGCAGGTGAAGGTCTGTCCAGCGGACGCGCCCGCGACGCCGGAGGAGAGCCCCGTCACTGCCACTGGCACTGCGCGGTCCGTGGTGGTTCCATCTCCCAGTTCGCCGTAATAGTTCGAGCCCCAGCACAGCAGGCGACCCGTCATCGTGATGGCACAAGTGTGGTCGGCACCCGGCCCGGAGACGATCGCGGCGACACCCGGCGACAGGATCGTCACGGGAACTGGCGTCGGGTTCTGGTCGATCGTGGATATGGTGCCGTTTCCCAGCTGGCCATGGTTGTTGTAGCCCCAGCAGTGAACGCTTCCCGAAGTCGTGAGGGCGCATGCGTGGTTCAATCCCGTCGCGACGGCGACTACGCCTGAACCAAGTCCTGCTACGGGCAATGGTGCGGGGCTGCTGTCGAGGTTCACTGTCGTGCCGTTTCCGAGCTGGCCCGCGTTGTTGTTTCCCCAGCAGTACGCCGCTCCGGCCAACGTCACGGCGCACGTGTGGTGCGAACCTGCTGCAACCTGTCGGATGGGTCCGGGAAGCCCGGTCACGGAAACCGGCGACGAACTGCTCGTTCTCGTGCCGTCACCCAACTCTCCGAAGTCGTTGTCTCCCCAGCACAGGACGCCGCCGCCCGTGGTGACGGCACAGGAATGCCCGCCGCCGGTGGCAATGGTCGCGATGCCGGTCGAGCGGCCGGTGACCGGGACGGGAACTGAGGAGACCATGTCGCGGCCGGTGCCAAGCTGGAGTCGCCGGTTGCCGCCCCAGCAGAAGACCGCTCCTGAAGTGGCCAGCGCGCAGCTGTGCAGTTCGCCCGTTGCGATCGCCGCGATCGGTCCCGGCAGTCCAGAAACCTGCGTCGGTGCCGGAGTGGCGGACGCGGTGCCGCTTCCTACCTGCCCATCATCGTTTCCTCCCCAGCACAGCGTGGCGCCCGCGGTCGTGACCGCGCAGGTGTGCTTGCGTCCGACGGATATCGAGGCGACCGCGGCCGGAAGTCCGGACACCGATGCAGGCGCGAACACAGCGTAGTCGGATGGCGTATTGCCGAGCTGGCCCACCCTGTTGTCCCCCCAGCAAAGCATGCTCCCCGCCGTCGTCAGGGCGCACGTGTGGTACTCGCCACCCCGTATGGCGGCCACTCCGGAGGAGAGTCCCGTTACGGGAATGGGCGAGGGGCTGCGGTCCTGCCCGCTCGCGCCGAGCTGTCCGACGGCGTTTGAGCCCCAGCAGTACGCTCCACCCGCGGTCGTGACTACGCAGGTGTGGTTCGACCCTGCCCCAAGGGCGGCTCCGGAGGTGATCCCCGTCACGGCGACGGGCGTAGGGCGATTGGACTGAGTGCCGTCGCCCAACTGGCCGTAGGCGTTATGTCCCCAGCACCTGACCTCGCCGCCGTTGGTGAGGGCGCAGGTATGGAGCTCGCCCGTCGCTATCGCAGTCACGCCGGAGGAAAGCCCCTGGACCGCAACCGGAATCAGGCTGCTCGACTCGGCGCCGTTGCCAAGTTGTCCGCTACCATTGCCCCCCCAGCACCACACGCCACCGGTCGTGGTCAGCGCACACGTATGCCAGAGGCCCGCGGCAACGGCCTTCACAGGGGATGGCAGTCCCGGCACATCCACGGGCGCTGCGCTGTCGGCCGCCAGTCCGTTGCCCAGTTGTCCTTGCGAATTGCTTCCCCAGCAGGCGACAACCCCGGTCATCGTGACGGCGCACGTGTGGCTTGCACCCGGACCGCTTGCAATCGAGGTGCTGCCCGGCGCGATTCCAGAGAGGCGGATCGCGGTCGTGCTCAGGATGAGGGTGCCGTTGCCGAGTGCGCCCGTCTGGTTGTCGCCCCAGCAGAGGGCGCCGCCGTCGCTCGACACGGCGCAGGTTCTGTCCCAGCCTGCGGCAATCTGGGGAATCCCGGCGTGGACGGGGTTTGGCACCGCGGCGTGGAGAACCAGAAATGCGAGCGCGAGGGAGGATCGCTGAAGTGCAACGACCCCGAGGAGAGCGCGGATTGCGTGCATTTTCCCCTCCCGTCGAACGAAACGATGCAGCGATGACCCCTTCAGGTCATCCGCCACGGGGAACCGCCTTCGGAGGGCGATGACAACAATCCATCGGAACCGGATGACCCCGATTTCACCGTAGGCCCGGCGGGGTCCGGGGATGATGACCAAGGTCAATCCACGGCGTCGTCCGGCCGCCGACGGCGGGAATATCAGTCGCTCAGGAGCCCCAGCTCGACGAGCCGGGCGCGGGTTTCCCCGGGCCCCCGCACCACGTGCGCCTCGATGCCGCAGGCTCGCGCGCCCTCGACGTTGACGGCGTTGTCGTCGAAGAACACGGCCTGCGGGGCCGCGGCCCCGAGCTGCGCCAGCGCGATCTCGAAGAACTCGCGGTCGGGCTTGATGGCGCCGAGGTGGTGGGAGGCGAAGACGCGCTCGACCTTGTCGAAGAGGCCATAGGACTCCGCGATGGGCCAGTGAACGGCGCTGATGTTGGTGAGGATCGCGGTGCGGTGGCGGGCCGCGAGCTCGTCCAGCAGCTCGTGTGCGCCCGCGAACGGCCCGGCGAGCCAGCCGCGGAAGTGCTCGAGGAAATCCGAAGGGCTCACGGCGAGCCCGAACTCCCGCACGGCCTCCTCGGCGAAGTCGGCGGTTTCCATGCGGCCGGTCTCGTGCGCGCGCACCGCCGGCGAATGCAGCCACCGCCGCCACATCTCGTCGGCCGCGATATCGCCGCCGATCATCTCGAGGAAGGGGCGCTCGCCGCACAGCTCGACGAGCACGCCCCCCATGTCGAGGAGCACCGCGCGCTTCACGTGGTGAGGCGCCGCAGGGCTTCCTGGTACTTCTCCGAGGTCTTGAGCGCCACCTCGCGCGGCACCTGCGGCGCCGGCGGCTTCCTCGCGAAGCCGATCGAGTCGAGCCAGTTGCGGACGTACTGCTTGTCGAAGCTCTCCGGGCTCTCGCCCACCTTGTAGGTCGCGAGCGGCCAGAAGCGGGAGGAGTCGGGCGTGAGGATCTCGTCGATGAGGTGGAGCTTGCCGGCCGCGTCGACGCCGAACTCGAACTTCGTGTCGGCGATGATGATGCCCTTCGTGAGCGCGAACTCGGCGGCGGACGTGTAGAGCCGGACGGCGACGTCGCGGACCTCCTTCGCGCGCGCCTCCCCCACGATCTCCACCATGCGCTCGAAGGTGATGTTCTCGTCGTGCGTGCCCGCCTCCTCCTTGGTGGCCGGGGTGAAGATGGGCTGCGGGAGCTTCGAGGCGCGCTGCAGTCCCGGCGGCAGCTTGATGCCGCACACGCTCTGCGTCTCGCGGTACTCCTTCCAGCCGGAGCCCTCGAGGTACCCGCGGACGACCGCCTCGATGGGCAGGGTCTTCAGCTTCTTCACCACGATGGCGCGGCCGCGGACCTGCTCGCGCTCCTGCGGCGCCACGACGGTCTCCGGGTCGATGCCCGTCAGGTGGTTGGGCACGATGGCCGCGAGCTTCGCGAACCAGAAGTTGGCCACCTCGGTGAGGACGCGGCCCTTCTCCGGGATGGGCGTGGGCATGATCACGTCGTAGGCGGAGAGGCGGTCGCTCGCGACCAGCAGCAGCTTGTCCCCGCCCACGGCGTAGATGTCCCGGACCTTGCCGCGCGCGACGAGCGGCAGCGACTCGAGACTCGATTCGTAGAGATCCATGGCTTCTCCTCGCGGGCGCTTCCCGTCAGACCACCACGGCCTTGAGCTCGCCCTTCGCGTAGCGCGCGGCCATCCGGTCGAGCGGGATGGGCGCCAGCTTCGAGGCCTGCCCGGCGCAGCCGAACTGCTGGTAGCGCTGCTTGCAAAGCTCCTTGGCCGCCGCGCGCGCGGGCTTGAGGAAGTCGCGCGGGTCGAAGGCGCTCTTGTTGGCGTTGAGGAACTTGCGCACGGCCGCGGTCATGGCGAGGCGGATGTCCGTGTCGATGTTCACCTTGCGTACGCCGTGCTTGATGCCCTCCTGGATCTCCTCGACGGGCACGCCGTAGGTCTCCTTCATCTCGCCGCCGTTCTCGCGGATGATCTGGAGCAGCTCCTGCGGCACGCTGGAGGAGCCGTGCATCACGAGGTGCGTGTTCGGGATGCGGCGGTTGATCTCCTTGATGCGCTCGATGGCGAGGATGTCGCCGGTGGGCTTCCTCGTGAACTTGTAGGCGCCGTGGGAGGTGCCGATGGCGATGGCCAGCGCGTCGACGCCCGTCTTCTTCACGAAGTCGGCGGCCTGCTCGGGGTCGGTGAGCAGCATGTCGCGCGTCATCGTGGCGTCGGCGCCGTGGCCGTCCTCCTTGTCGCCCTTCATCGTCTCGAGCGAGCCGAGGCAGCCCAGCTCGCCCTCCACCGAGACGCCGAGGCGGTGCGCCATGTCGACGACCTCCTTGGTCACGCGGACGTTGTAGTCGTAGGAGGCGATGGTCTTGCCGTCAGCCTCGAGCGAGCCGTCCATCATCACGCTCGAGAAGCCCAGCTTCATGGCGCCCTCGCAGACCGCCGGCGACTGGCCGTGGTCCTGGTGCATGGCGACGGGCGTCTTCGGGAAGCTGGCCACGGCCGCCTCGATGAGGTACTTGAGGAAGGTCTCGCCGGCGTACTTCCGCGCCCCGGCCGAGGCCTGCATGATCACGGGGCTGTCGGTCTCCGAGGCGGCTTCCATGATCGCCTGCACCTGCTCGAGGTTGTTCACGTTGAAGGCGGGGAGCCCGTAGCCGTTCTCGGCGGCGTGGTCCAGCAGTTGTCTCATCGATACGAGTGCCATGGTTTCTCCTTGGAGCCGTGAGGGTTGATCGAATCCGGTATCAGGGTCAGTCGACCCAGGCCGCGAACATCGCGCGCTTCTGGCCGACGAGCTGCTCGTAGCCGTCGGGCGGGGGCAGGAGGCGCTCGACGCGCGAGAAGCCGACGCGCTTCAGGAGCCAGGCCAGCGCCTCGATGCTGGGGGCGAGGCAGATGCCGCGCGTGCTCGCCTCGGGCGCGTGCGTCTCCTCGGTCTCGTCGATGATGCCGAAGGCGCCCACCATGTGGCGCTGGAACGTGTAGGCGCCCCAGTCCACCACGCCGCTCATGTGCGGGACGACCTGGGTCTCGATGACGAAGAGCCTGCGCGTGACGGCCCGCGCCAGGCGCAGCGCGCGCACGGGGTTCTCGAGGTGGTAGAGCAGGCCCAGCATCAGCGTCACGTCGTGCACGCCGATGTCCTGGGCCCTCGCGTCCTCGATGTCGGCCTTCAGGGTGCGGATCGCGTTCGCGCCGGCTACCTTCGCCATCAGGGCGGTGTCGGCGAGATGCTCGTCGCGGAAGTCGACCGCGAGCACCTCGCGGAAGCCGCGCCGGGCGAGCTGCAGCGCGAACCACCCCTGGTGGCAGGCGAGGTCCAGCGCCGTGAGCGAGGCGAAGTCCGGCCCCGCCGCGTCGAGCACCGGCGCCAGCATGTCGCGCCGGGTGGAATGGATCTTCTCGACGCCCGGCGGCAGGTAGCTCGCCGTGCGCGAGCCGTCCGGCAGGTCGAACTCGTAGAACCACTGGCGGGCGCGGACGTCGGCCAGGAGCCTGGAGTCGATGGTCGTGTTCATGGCGGGGCCTCCTCAGGCGCGGCGATGCTCGCCGACCCGCACGATCTTCATGGTGTTCGTCCCGCCCGCCTTGCCGATGGGCTCGCCGATGGTCACCACGATGAGGTCGCCCTCGCGGGCCGCGCCGCTCTTCACGAGCACGTCCTCGGCCTCCTGGAGGAGCTCCTCGCGGTCGTGGCCGATGTAGCGGACGATGAGCGGGAAGACGCCGCGGAAGAGGGTGGTGCGGTAGCGGGTGGAGGTCTGCGAGGTGAGCGCGTAGATGGGCACGCCGCAATCGAGGCGGCTCATCCAGAGCGCGGTCGAGCCCGACTCGGTGAGCGAGGCGATCGCCGTCACCTTCAGGTGGAAGGCGGTGAAGAGGGCGGCCATGGCGATCGACTGGTCGACGCGCTGGAACACGCGGTCGAGGAATTCCCTGTCGAGGACGACCGTCTGCGACTTCTCGGCCTCGACGCAGATGCGGCTCATGGCCTCGATCGTCTCCACGGGGTACTGGCCCGAGGCGCTCTCGGCCGAGAGCATCACGGCGTCGGTGCCGTCGAGGACGGCGTTGGCCACGTCGGAGACCTCGGCGCGCGTCGGCACGGGCGAGGAGATCATCGACTCCATCATCTGCGTGGCGGTGATGGTGAGCTTGTTGAGCGCGCGCGCCTCGCGGATCATCCGCTTCTGCAGCGACGGCACGGAGGCGTCGCCCACCTCCACCGCGAGGTCGCCGCGCGCGACCATGATGCCGTCGCAGGCGCGCATGATGTCCTCGAGGGCGGGGATGGCCTCGGCGCGCTCGATCTTTGCGATGAGGAGGGCGTGGCCGCCGCCGGCGCGCAGCAGCTCCTTCGCCATGTACATGTCGGCGCCGCTCTTGGGGAACGAGACGGCCAGGAAGTCCACCTTGAGGTGCGCGGCCGTCCGGATGTCCTCGATGTCCTTGGGCGTGAGCGCGGGCGCCGTGAGGCCGCCGCCCTGGCGGTTGATCCCCTTGTTGTTGGAGAGCGTGCCGCCGTGCCGCGTGAGGGTGTG
>JBBIJT010000079.1:0-16150 GCA_037445795.1 Betaproteobacteria bacterium
GGGACGAGGCGCGAGGCGAGCGCGGCCGCCACGGACAGGCCGAGGAGGCGGGTCTCCGGCAACGCCGCGGCCTGCTGGAGCGCGGCGCACCCGGCCACGAAGGCGGCGGCGAAGAGGCGCAAGGGAGGGGCTGCGCGCGGCCGGACGCGAATGCCGCTGCGCTAGAATCCATGAACGCGCCAGGCCGCCGGCGCGCCGACACCGATCCGTGAAACCGCGCTACTGGGACGAGGCCAAGGGCCACCTTTCGAAACGCGACCGCGTGCTGCGGCGGATCATCCGCGCCCACCCGGACGCCAACCTGCGCACGCGCGGCAACGCCTTCCAGACGCTGGCGCGCTCCATCGTCGGGCAGCAGATCTCGGTGAAGGCCGCGCAGTCGGTGTGGGACCGGTTCGAGGCGCTCGCCGGCCGCGTCGATCCCGCCGTCGTGGTGGCGCTCGAGGAGGAGGCGATGCGGGCCGCGGGCCTCTCGCGCATGAAAGCCGCCTACCTGCGCGACCTCGCGGCGCGTTTCCACGCCGGCTCCGTGGAGCCCCGGCGGTGGGCCCGCATGGGCGACGAGGCCGTGATCGCGGACCTCGTGCAGGTGAAGGGGATCGGGCGGTGGACGGTCGAGATGTTCCTCATCTTCCACATGATGCGACCCGACGTGCTGCCCGTGGGCGACCTTGGGCTCCAGCGCGCGATGGAGCTCCACTACAACGGGGGCGAGGCCATCACGAAGGACGACATGCGCCGGATCGCCGAGCCGTGGCGTCCGTGGAGCTCGGTGGCCACGTGGTACCTCTGGCGGTCGCTGGACCCGGTGCCGGTCGAGTACTAGCGCTGCTGCTGCAGCTGGCGCTGCCGCTCCTCCAGCATCCGCCGGTACTCCTTCTCCTGCGCCTCGCGCTGCGCCCGGTAGTGCCGCTCCGCGCGCACGCGCTCCTCCTCCTGCTCCTGCTGGTGCAGGTACCTCTTCTGGCGCTCGACCTCGACCTGGGCCTGCCGGCGGCGGGTCTCCTCGTCGCGGCGAATCCTCTCCTCCTCGCGCTGCTTCTCGAGGGCGGCGTTGCGCTCCTGGTTCTGGCGCACCGAGTCGGTGTAGCGCGACTGGTATTCCTGGGTGCGCTTCCAGCGCTCGTACTCGGCGCGCTCGCGCTGCATGCGGAGCGCCTCGCCGCGCTCGCGCGAGGCCTGCGTCGAGGCCTCCTGCCGCGCCGTCAGCTCGCGGATGCGCTCCTCCTCGGCCTCGGACCTGCGCCGGGCCGCCTCCTTCTCCATCGCGACGCGCTCCTCCTCGAGGCGGACGCGCTCCTTCTCCCTCGCATTGATGGTCCAGAAGCCGCCCG
This sequence comes from Betaproteobacteria bacterium, assembly GCA_037445795.1. Lineage (GTDB taxonomy): Bacteria > Pseudomonadota > Gammaproteobacteria > Burkholderiales > Usitatibacteraceae > FEB-7. The sequence continues at coordinate 1,335 of JBBIJT010000079.1, forward strand.
CGGCCAGGGCGATGACCGAGGCGACGACGACCGGGACCGCCCACCCGGGGCGGCCGGGCGCCTCCGCGGGCCGCGCGGACTCGAAGTCCGCGAGCTTCGCGTCGTAGGGACCGCGCTTGGCGGCGACCGACAGGGTGACGAGCGCTTCCTTGAGCAGCCGCTCCTCGCGGGCCTTCTCCTCGGGCGACGCGGCGTAGGCGGGATCGGAAAGCGCCCTCATCCGGCCCTCGAAGGCGAGCTTCACCACCGCCGGGCTCGCGCTGCGCGGGATGCCGAGCAAGTGGTAGTAGTCGTGCATCGCCGCCCCGGCGGTGGACATATGCGGCGATTGTATCGCCGCCGCTTCAGTCCGGCAGCAGCCTGCCGTCCGCGATGCGCAGCCGCCGGTCCATGCGAGCGGCGAGCTCCGGGTCGTGGGTGACCATCACGAACGCCGTCCCGTGGCGGCGGTTCAGGTCGAGGATGAGGTCGAACACCTGGCCCGCCGTCCCGCGGTCGAGGTTGCCGGTGGGCTCGTCGGCCAGGACGCAAGCCGGCTCCGTCACCAGCGCGCGCGCCACGGCCACGCGCTGGCGCTCGCCCCCCGACAGCTCGCCGGGGCGGTGGCCGAGGCGATGGGCGAGGCCGACTTCGGCGAGCATGGCCCGCGCGCGGCCCTTCGCCTGCGCCGCGTCCATGCGGCGGATGGCGAGCGGCATGGCCACGTTCTCGACGGCGGTGAACTCCGGCAGCAGGTGGTGGAACTGGTAGACGAAGCCGAGAGCGCGGTTGCGGATCTCCCCCTGGCGGCCCGGGTCGAGCGAGGCGATGTCCTCGCCCGCGAGACGCACCGTCCCGGCCGTGGGCCGGTCGAGGCCACCCAGCAGGTGCAGGAGCGTGCTCTTGCCCGAGCCCGAGGCGCCCACGATGGCGACCGACTCCCCGGGGCGGACCTCGAAGTCGACGCCCCGCAGCACGGGCACCGCGACGTCGCCCAGCCCGAAGGTCTTGGCGAGCCCGGTGCAGGCGAGGACGGGATCACTCATAGCGCAGCGCCTCGGCCGGGTTCACGCGCGCGGCGCGCCAGCTGGGGTAGAGCGTCGCGACGAACGAAAGCCCCAGGGCCACGGCCGCCACGGACCAGACGTCGCGCCAGGCGAGCTGCGACGGCAGCTCGCTGATGTAGTAGACCTCGCGCGAGAGGATCTGGAAGTTGAAGGCGCGCTCGACCGCCGGCACCACGACGTCGATGTTGAGCGACAGGACCACGCCCAGCACCACGCCGAGGGCCGTGCCGACCACCCCGATGAGCGTGCCCTGCACCATGAAGATCTTCATGACCGAGGCGGGAGAGGCGCCCAGGGTGCGCAGGATGGCGATGTCGGGATGCTTGTCGGTCACCACCATCACCAGGGTGGAGACGAGGTTGAAGGCCGCCACCGCGATGATGAGGGTGAGGATGATGAACATCATCCGCTTCTCGATCTGCACGGCGCGGAAGTAGTTGGCGTTCTGCTGCGTCCAGTCGGTGATGTAGGCGTCCGCGGTGACCACCTTCGCGAGCGCCCGCGCCACCCGCGGCGCCTCGTACAGGTCCGCGAGCTTGAGGCGCACGCCGCTTGCCGCGACTCCCAGCCGGTAGAGCGCCTGCGCGTCCTCCATGCGCACCAGCGCGAGCCCCGAGTCGTACTCGTAGTGGCCGACGGAGAAGATGCCGGTCACGGTGAACTGCTTGAGCCGCGGCACGAGGCCGGCGGGCGTGACCTGCCCCTGGGGAGCGATGAGGGTCACGCGGTCGCCCCGCTGCACGCGAAGGGCCCGGGCGAGGTCGGCTCCCAGCACGATCCCGAAACCGCCGGGTTGGAGGTCGGAGAGGCTGCCCGCGCGCACGTGCGAGCCGATGTCGGCCACGCGGTCCTCGAGGTCGGGCACGACGCCGCGCACCAGCACGCCGCGCACCTGCGTGCCGGAGGAGAGCAGCCCCTGGGCCGAGACGAACGGCGCCGCCGCCACCACCTCGGGCAGCGTCCCCGCCTCGGCGGCCACCTTGCGCCAGTCGGCGAGCGCGCCGTCACCCGCGAGCACCTGCACGTGGGCGGCCACGCCCAGGATGCGCGCGCGGACCTCGCGCTCGAAGCCGTTCATCACCGACATCACGGTGATGAGCGCCGCGATGCCGAGCGCGATGCCGAGCATCGAGACGAGCGTGATGAACGAGATGAAGTGGTTGCGGCGCTTGGCGCGGGTGTAGCGGAGGCCGACGAAAAGCTCGTATGGCTGCAAGAAAGTCGGACCGGGAGCCGGAAAGGGAGTCGGAGGGCGTTTATTATCCATGGTTGCACGCCATGCCGCTCACGCTCCTCGTCCCCCACCTGCTGCCGCCCCCCGACGCGCCCGACGAGATGCGCGCGCTGCGCCTTGCCGCGCTCGAGGGCTGGCTCGCCCGCGCCGACGCGGCGCGCGAGCCGGGCACGGGCGGCGACTGGCTCCTCGGGCAGTGGGGGCTCGGCGCACAGGCGCCCGTGGCCGCGCTCACGCTGGCGGCCGACGGCGGGCCGCGCGAGGGCGCCTGGCTGCGTGCCGACCCCGTGCACCAGCGCGTCGACCGCAATGCCCTCGTGCTTCACGACGCGGCCATCCTGGAGCTCACCCGCGACGAGGTCGACTCGGCGCTCGCCGAGCTGAACCGGTTCTTCGCCGCCGACGGCCTCGAGTTCCTCGCGCCCTGCGCCGGGCGCTGGTACGTACGCGTGCCGCCGGAGGAGATCCCGCGGACCGTGCCCCTGGAGCGGGCCGTCGGCCGCAACCCCTTCGGCATGGTTCCCGAGGGCGGGCGCGAGCTGCGCTGGCCCTCCATCTTCAGCGAGGCGCAGATGCTGCTCGCGGCCCTGCCCTTCAACGCCGAACGCGAGTCCCTGGGCCGGCCGACGCTCAACGCCGTGTGGTTCTGGGGCGGCGGCACCTATCCCGCCGGGCTCCCGCGGCCCTTCGACTACGTGGCCGCGGGCGACTCGCTGTCGCGCGCGCTCGCGCTCGCGAGCGGCTGCGCCGTCCAGGCCCTGCCCGGCGGGCTGGCCCAACTGCCGCCGCGCGAATCGGGCGACTGCCTCGTGGTCCTCGACTCGCTCGAGGAGCCGTTCCGCCGCGGCGACGCCGACGCGTGGATAGCGGCCGCGACCGCGCTGGAGCGCGACTGGTTCTCGGCCCTCGGGGCGGCGCTGGCCTCGTTCGGGAGCGTGCGCCTGGCGCTGCCGTCGGAGCGGGACACCGCGGTCTTCGAGATCACGCCAAGGGCGCGCTGGCGATTCCTTCGCCGTGCCCGGCCGCTCGCGAGCCATGCCTGAGGCCGTCGCGCGCGACGTCGACGGGGCGGCCCTCGCGCGCCTCGTGGCGGAGGGCATCGACCCGCGCTTGGCGAGGCTCTTCGCCGCCCGCGGCGTGGCGAGCGCCGCCGAGCTCGCCACGGCCCTGCCGGGCCTCGCGGCGCCCGACCAGCTTCGCGCGGTCGACCACGCGGCCGTCCTCCTCGCGGACGCGATCGACGCAGGCGAGCGCATTCTCATCGTTGCCGACTACGACGCCGACGGCGCCACCGCCTGCGCCGTGGGCCTGCGGGCCCTGCGGGCCATGGGCGCGAGCGTCGAATTCCTCGTGCCCGACCGCTTCCGCTTCGGCTACGGGCTCACGCCGGAGATCGTGCGCCTCGCGGCGGAGCGCTCGCCCCACCTCCTCGTCACCGTCGACAACGGCATCGCCTCCGTGGAGGGCGTGGCCGCGGCCAACCGGCTGGGGATGCGCGTCCTCGTGACCGACCACCACCTGCCGGGCGCCGAGCGACCCGACGCGGCCTGCATCGTGAACCCCAACCAGGCCGGCTGCGGCTTCCCGAGCAAGAACCTCGCGGGCGTCGGCGTGATCTTCTACGTGATGGTGGCGCTGCGCTCGGAGCTGCGGCGCCGCGGGCGCTTCAAGGGCCGCACAGAGCCGAACCTCGCCGCCCTCCTCGACCTGGTCGCGCTCGGCACGGTCGCCGACGTGGTGCGGCTGGATGCGAACAACCGCATCCTCGTGGCGCAGGGGCTCGCCAGGATCCGCGCGGGCGAGTCGTGCCAGGGCATCCGCGCCCTCATGGCGGTGGCCGGGCGGGAGCCGCGCCGCGCGAGCGCCTACGACCTCGGCTTCGTCGTGGGCCCGCGCCTCAACGCCGCCGGCCGGCTCGAGGACATGACGGTGGGCATCGACTGCCTCGCGACGGACGACGCGGGGAAGGCGCTCGCGCTGGCCGGGAAGCTGGATGCGCTCAACCGCGAGCGCCGTGAGATCGAGGCGCGGATGCAGGAATCGGCCCTGGCGATGCTCGCCGGCATCGATCCCGGCGAGGGTTTCTCCCTCACGGTGCACCGTCCCGAGTGGCATCCCGGCGTGGTGGGGCTCCTCGCCTCGCGGCTCAAGGACCGCTTCCACCGGCCCGTGTTCGCCTTCGCGGCAGAGCCCGACGGCGGGCTGCGCGGCTCGGGGCGCTCCATCGCCGGGCTGCACCTGCGCGACGCGCTGGACCTCGTCTCGAAGCGCTCGCCCGGCCTCATCGAGCGCTTCGGCGGGCACGCAGCGGCGGCCGGCGCCACCCTCGGACCCGGCCGGCTGGAGGAATTCGGGGCGGCCTTCGAGTCCGTGGCCCGCGAGTTGCTGACACCCGCCGACCTCGAGCAGCGAATCGAGACCGACGGCCCGCTGGAAGCGGAAGACATCAGCTTCGACTTCGCCCGCGAGCTGCGCCGCCACGTCTGGGGACAGGGCTTTCCCGAGCCGCGCTTCACGGGGTGCTTCGCCGTCGAGGGCCAGCGCGTCGTGGGCGAGAAGCACTGCCGCCTCACGCTGGGGATGGGGGGGCGGCGCTTCCCGGCCATCCGCTTCGGCGAGCCAGGCCCCTTCCCGCGCGAGATCGACGCCGTCTACCGCCTCGACGTCAACGACTTCAACGGCACCGAGAGCCTGCAACTCGTGGTGGAGCACTGGTCCCAGGCTGGTTGACCCGGTCAATTGACCGGGTCAACCAGCCTCCCGCGACGTATAATTCGCCGTTTGACGAATCGCCCCGCCCCAATGGAAGCCGACCAGCTCAACGCCATTCAGAACTCCCTCTCGGACCTGGCCAGCCGCACGGCCGAACTCCGGAGGTATCTTTGACTTCGACGCCAAGAAGACCCGCCTAGCCGAAGTCAGCAGGATCCTCGAGGACCCCGGCGTCTGGAACGACGCCACCCGCGCCCAGGAGCTGGGCCGCGAGCGCGCCGCGCTCGAGGGCATCGTGAACGTCATCGAGCAGGTCGAATCCGGGCTCAGGGACTCGGGCGAGCTCTTCGCGCTCGCCAAGGCCGAAGGCGACGACGACACGCTGGCCGCCGTCCGCACCGACGCGGCGGGAACCGAGAAGCTCGTCGCCGGCCTCGAGTTCCGGCGCATGTTCTCGCACCCGATGGACCCGAACAACTGCTTCGTGGACATCAACGCGGGCCAGGGCGGCACGGAAGCGCAGGACTGGGCGCAGATGCTGCTTCGCATGTACCTCAAGTACTGCGACAAGAAGGGATACAAGGTGGAGGTCCTCGACGAGAGCGAGGGCGAGGTGGCCGGGCTCAAGAGCGCCTCGATCAAGGTGAACGGCCCCTACGCCTATGGCTACCTGCGCACCGAGACGGGCATCCACCGGCTGGTGCGCAAGAGCCCCTTCGACTCCAACGCGCGCCGCCACACTTCGTTCGCGAGCGTGTTCGTCTACCCCGAGGTGGACGACTCCATCGAGATCGAGATCAACCCGGCGGAACTGCGCATCGACACCTACCGCGCCTCGGGCGCCGGCGGCCAGCACGTCAACAAGACGGACTCGGCGGTGCGCATCACGCACCTGCCGACCAACACCGTCGTCTCCTCGCAGAACGACCGCTCCCAGCACAGGAACCGCGCCGAGGCCATGGCCATGCTGAAGGCCAAGCTCTACGAGCTGGAGCTGCGCAAGAGGAACGAGCAGAAGCAGGCCCTCGAGGACACCAAGACCGACATCGGCTGGGGCCACCAGATCCGCTCCTACGTGCTCGACCAGTCGCGCATCAAGGACCTGAGAACCAACTACGAGGTGGGCAACACCCAGGCCGTGCTGGACGGCGACCTCGACGATTTCATCGCCGCCAGCCTCAAGCAAGGAGTCTAGAAAAATGAACCGAACCCTCTCCCGCGACAAGGTGCCCTCGCAATGAGCGACAAGACCCCGGCCGCGCCGGCCGAGCCGCCGCAGGACGAGAACCAGATCATCGCGGAGCGGCGCGCGAAGCTCGCGCGCCTGCGCGAGGGCGGCCAGGCGTACCCCAACGACTTCGGCCGCGAGTCGCTCGCCGCCGACGTGCACGCCGCGCACGGGGACAAGGCCGCGGAAGCCCTGGAGGCGGAGAAGCCGCGCGCCTGCGTGGCCGGCCGCATGATGCTCAAGCGCCTCATGGGCAAGGCCTCCTTCGCGACCCTCCAGGACATGAGCGGCCGCATCCAGATCTACGTGAAGACCGACCTCGTGGGCGCCGACGCATACGAGGCCTTCAAGCACTGGGACCTGGGCGACATCGTCGGCGTCGAGGGCACGCTCTTCAAGACGCGCACGGGGGAGCTCACGATCCAGGCCACGCGCATCCGCCTGCTGTCGAAATCGCTCCGCCCCCTGCCCGACAAGTTCCATGGCCTCACCGACATGGAGGCGCGCTACCGCCAGCGCTACGTCGACCTCATCGTGAACCCCGAGTCGCGCGAGACGTTCGTGAAGCGCTCGAGGCTCGTGCAGTCGATCCGCGAGTTCTTCGTGGCGCGCGGCTACCTGGAGGTGGAGACGCCGATGCTGCACCCCATCCCCGGGGGCGCGGCGGCCAAGCCCTTCACCACGCACCACAACGCGCTCGAGATGGACATGTTCCTGCGCATCGCGCCGGAGCTCTACCTCAAGAAGCTCGTCGTGGGCGGCCTCGAGAAGGTCTTCGAGATCAACCGCAACTTCAGGAACGAGGGGATCAGCACGCGCCACAACCCCGAGTTCACGATGATCGAGTTCTACGAGGCCTACCGCGACTACCGCTACCTCATGGACCTCACCGAGGAGCTGCTGCGGGAGTGCGCGCGGAAGGTGCTCGGCGCCACCACCCTCTCCTACCAGGGCGAGACGATCGACCTCGCGAGGCCCTTCGGCCGGCTCACGATGGCCGAGGCCATCGCCAGGTACAACCCGAAGTACCCGCTCCACGAGCTCTCGAAGCCCGAGTACCTCAAGGTGGCGCTCGCTCCCTTCGGCGTCGAGGTGTTCCCCACCGACGGCCTCGGCCTCCTGCAGCTCAAGCTCTTCGAGGCGACCACGGAGCCGAAGCTCGTCCAGCCCACCTTCATCATCTCGCATCCGACCGACGTCTCGCCGCTCGCGCGCGCCAACGACGCGAACCCCGCCGTCACGGACCGCTTCGAGCTCTTCATCACGGGGCGCGAGATGGCCAACGGCTTCTCGGAGCTGAACGATCCCGAGGACCAGGCGGCGCGCTTCGCGGCGCAGGCGAAGGCCAAGGAGGCCGGCGACGAGGAGGCGATGTACTACGACGCCGACTACATCCGCGCCCTCGAGTACGGCCTGCCGCCGACCGCGGGCGAGGGCATCGGCGTCGACCGGCTGGCGATGCTCTTCACCGACAGCCCCTCGATCCGCGACGTGATCCTCTTCCCGCAGCTCAAGTCCGCCGAGGCGGGCTGAGCGGCGCGGCAGGCGAGCCGGCGTGAGCGACCAGGGCCCCGGAAGCTTCGACGACGACGTCCGGGCGCTGCTCGGGCTCTTCCTCGAGGCGCGCCGCGCCGACCTCGCGAAGCTCGAGGCCGCGCTCGCGGCGGGGGACTTCGCCGCCATTCGCGCCGTAGGCCACACCTTCAAGGGCTCCTGCGCGCCGTTCGGCTTCGCCGAGGCCGGCCGCATCGGCGCAGCGCTCGAGGAGGCGGCCGGCCGCGCCGACCGCGAGGCGGTCGACGGCCTCGCCGCCCGCCTGCGGGCCTCGATTCCGTCCGGGCCGGGGCCCGGGCCCTAGGGCACGGGGCGCGCGATGCAGGCGAACTCCGTCGACTTCTTCCTCCTCGCGCTCCTGCCGGTCGCCGCGGCCCTCCTGGGCGCGGTGCTGCAGATCCTCCGCAAGCGCCAGGCCGCGCTCGACGAGGCGAACGCGAAGCTCGGCGCCGAACGCGACCGCGTCCGCAACGCCCTCGAGGGAGCCTCCCTCACCATCTGGGACTGGGACATCGCCACCGACTCCATGTGGCTCAACGCGAACTGGAAGGAGATGCTGGGCCACTACCCCGACGAGACCCGCTGCACGATGTCGGACCTTCTCGAGCTCGTGCACCAGGACGACCTCGACCGGGTGCGGCAGGCCGCGCTGGAGACCCTCAAGGGGATGACGGAGCACTTCGACACGGAGTTCCGCGTGCGCACCGAGAGCGGCTGGGCCTGGATCCGCACGCGCGGGAAGGTCACGGCCCGCGACGCCGCCGGCCGCGCGCTGCGCGCGAGCGGCACCAACGCCGACGTGACCACGCGCAAGCTCGCCGAGAAATCGCTCGCCGAGAGCGAGGCGCGCTTCCGCGCGCTGTCCGAGCTCTCGTCGGACCTCTACTGGGAGCAGGACGAGCACTTCAACCTCGTCTCGTGGTCGGCGCCGGCGTGGACGCGCTGGCGCGACTCGAGCCTTCCCCGCCCCGACCTCGACGCGCCGGAGCTCACGGAGGCCGACTGGAGCGCCCATCGCGACGTCCTCGAGAGGCACCAGGCCTTCCGCGACCTCGAGATCCACCAGGTCACGCCGGACGGGCGGGACTCGTGGCTCGCCATCGGCGCCATCCCGGTCACCGACGAGGGCGGGCGCTTCCGCGGCTACCGCGGGCTCGCGAGGATCATCACGGATCGCAAGCTCGCCGAGCAGCGGCTGCGCAAGAGCGAGTCGCAGTTCCGGCAGCTGGTCGAGTTCATGCCGGCGGCCATCGTGTTCGTGAACCAGGACGAGCGCTTGGTCGTCCACAACAAGGCCTTCGCGGAGCTCCTGGGCCTGCCGGCCTACGAGATCAACGGCCGCCGCATCCGCGAGATCATCGGCGAGAAGCGCTATCTGGAGGTGGAGCCCCGCCTGCGCCGCGCCCTCGCCGGCGAGCCCACGCACTTCGAGAGCCAGCGCGTGCGCCCGGGCGGGCGCTCGGTCGACCTGGACGAGCTGTACTGGCCCCTGCGCGGCCCCGACGGCGACGTCGAGGGCGTCATCGTGCTGGGCATCGACGTCACGCGCCTGCGCGACGCCGACCGCATGAAGGACCACTTCGTTTCCGTCGTGAGCCACGAGCTGCGAACCCCGCTCACCTCGATGCGCGGCTCCCTCGGGCTGCTGGCGGGCGGCGTGGCGGGCGAGCTGCCGGCCGAGGCGAGGCCCCTCGTCGACATCGCGCTGCAGAACTCGGACCGCCTCTGGCGGCTGGTGAACGACCTGCTGGACATCGAGAAGATGTCGGCCGGCCACGTGACCTTCCGCGTCGAGCCGCTCGACTGGGGCGCGCTGCTGCGGGAGGCGATCGAGTCGAGCCGGGGCCTCATGCAGCAGTTCGACGTCACCTTCGAGCTGGAGCCCCCCGGCGACCTTCGCGTCCAGGGCGACCCCGACCGGCTCTCGCAGGTCCTCGCGAACCTCATCCTCAACGCCGCGAAGTTCTCGCCGCCGGGCAGCCCGGTCACGGTGAGCGCCGGACGGCTGCCGGGCGGGGTCGTGCGCACGCGGGTGCGCGACCGGGGGCCCGGCATCCCGGAGGACTTCCGCTCGCGCATCTTCCAGCCCTTCTCGCAGGCCGAGAGCGGCGACAGCCGGACGACGAGCGGCACGGGCCTCGGGCTCGCCATCAGCCGCGAGATCGTCACGAGGCTCGGCGGCACCATCGGCTTCGAGGACGCGCCGGGCGGCGGCACCGTGTTCTGGTTCGATCTTCCCGAGCCCGAGGTGGCACAATAGCCTCGATGACCCAGACCCCCTTCCGCCGCATCCTGCACGTCGACGACCAGCCCGACATCCGCGGCATCGTGAGGCTGGCCCTCGGCAAGATTGGCGGGTTCGACGTCTGCAGCTGCGGATCGGGAGAGGAGGCCATTGCCGCGGCGCCCGCGTTCGCGCCGGAGCTCCTCCTCATCGACATGAGCATGCCCGGCATGGACGGCATGACCCTCCTCTCGCGCTTGCGCGAGACCGGCATCGCGGCCCCCGCGGTGTTCTTCACCGCGCGCGCCCTGCAGAGCGACATGGACCGCTACCGGGCCGCGGGGGCCATCGGCACGCTCTCCAAGCCCTTCGACCCCCTGAAGCTCGGCCGCCAGCTCACGCAGATCTGGAACGAGAACTTCCCGCCGCAGGGCAGCGCCGCGTGAGCGTCCGCGACCCCGACGACCTCGATTTCACCTCGCTCGTGGACGAAGGCGCGCCCGAGCCGCCGGCGCGCGAGACGCCGACGCCGGCCGAGGACGCGGAGGCGCTCATCGGCTCCCAGGCGCTGGGCACGGAAGGGTTCCACCTCATCGCGGCGCGCCGCTCGGGCAAGCCCCGGGCCACGCCGGCGAATGCCGTCGTGCTCATCGTCGAGGACGACCCGGCCACGGGCGAACTCGCGGCGGCGGCGCTTCGCCGCGCGGGATTCCAGGCGGCGGTCGTCGCCGACCCGCGGGACGCTGCCCGGCACATGAGCCGGCTGGGCCCGCCGGACCTGGTGCTCCTCGACGTCGAGATGCCCGGGATGAACGGCTTCGACTTCCTCGCCAAGATGCGCGCCCACAAGCGGCTCAAGGACACCCCGGTGATCCTCTTCACCGCCCACAGCGAGCGGCGCCACATCGTCCGCGGCCTGCTGGCCGGCGCCGACGGCTACATCGCGAAGCCCGTGTCGGGAACCGCGCTCGCCTCGGCCGTGAGGACGGTGCTCTCGGCCTGACGCGGGGGCGGGCGCCCGCGAGGGGCATGCTAAAATTCTGCTCCCGATCATCGGTTTCATCCCCGGAGGATCCGCCATGAGACACGACCGGTTCCCGCTCGCCCGCGTCGCCACCGCCCTCTTCGCCGCCGCCATGACCTTCGGCCCTGCCGCGCAGGCGCAGGCGCCGGCCAAGCCGAAGTGCGACAACTGCGGCACCGTCACCGACGTGAAGACCGTCAAGAAGGAAGGCGAAGGGTCGGGAGTGGGCGCCGTCGCCGGCGGCGTGCTGGGCGGCGTGCTCGGCCACCAGGTCGGCAGCGGCCGCGGCAACACCGCCGCGACGATCGTCGGCGCGGGCGCCGGCGCCTACGCCGGCCACCAGGTCGAGAAGAGCCAGAAGTCCACCACGACCTACCAGGTGGTCGTGAAGATGGAGGACGGCAAGAGCCGCACCTTCAACTTCTCGAAGGAGACGAGCTACCGCGCCGGCGACAAGGTGAAGGTCGTCGACGGCAAGCTCACGCGCGAGTAGCCCAGGGGTTCGCCCCCTCGCCGCTCGCCACGCCACGCGGGAAGACATGCCGACCAAGGCGGCGCCCGCCCACCCCGAGGATCCCTACGACCTCGACTTCACCTCGCTCGTCGAGGAACCGGCCGAGCCGCCGCCCCCGCCCCCCGCTCCCACCACCGAGGACGAGGAGAACGCGCTGATCGGCTCGCAGGCGCTCGGCGAGGAGGGTTTCCACGTCGTGCTCGTCCGCCCCCGGCCGGGAAGCCCGTCGAGCCACGCCGTCATGATCGTGGACGACGACGCGCCGACGGCCGAGCTCGCGTCGCACTTCCTGCGCAAGGCGGGCTACCCCACGGTGGTGGCGCTGAACCCCAAGGAGGCGGCGCGCCTCATGTCGCGCCTGGGGCCGCCGGAGCTGCTGCTCCTGGACATCGAGATGCCGGAGATGAACGGCCTCGAGTTCCTGGCGCGAATCCGGCGCCACAAGCGCCTCTTCGACACGCCCGTGGTGCTGTTCACGGCCCACAGCCGCCAGGTCGACGTGGTGAAGGGGCTGCAGGCGGGAGCCGACGGCTACATCGCGAAGCCCATTTCCGCCAAGGCGCTCGTGGCGGCCGTGAAGACCGTCCTCGGCCACTAAAGGCCGCGCGCGACGCTCAGGCGGGCACGGCCTCGAGGTCGTGGTCGTCGGACGCGGTGACCCGCACCCGCGCGAATTCGCCCGCCTGGAGTCCCCTGGCGCCCTTCACGCGCACCACGCCGTCGATCTCCGGGGCGTCGGCCGCGCTTCGCGCGACCGCGGTCCCCCGCTCGACGCCGTCGACGAGTACCTCGAGGGTGCGCCCGACCTTCGCGGCGAGCCGCTCCCGGCTCACCTCGGCCTGCACCGCCATGAATCGCGCGCGCCGGTCTTCCTTCACGTCCTCCGGCACGGCGCCCGGCAGCTCGTTCGCCTTCGCGCCTTCCACGGGCGAGTAGGCGAAGCAGCCGACGCGGTCGAGCCTCGCCTCGCGCAGGAACGAGAGCAGCTCCTCGAACTCCCGCTCCGTCTCGCCGGGGAAGCCCACGATGAAGGTCGAGCGGACGGTGAGGTCGGGGCAGCCCTCGCGCCAGGCGCGGATGCGGTCGAGGTTCCTCTCCGCCGCCGCGGGGCGCTTCATGAGCCTCAGGATGCGCGGGCTCGCGTGCTGGAAAGGCACGTCGAGGTAGGGAAGGATGCGGCCCTCGGCCATGAGCGGCACCACCTCGTCCACGTGCGGATAGGGGTAGACGTAGTGCAGCCGCACCCACGCCCCGAGCCCGCCCAGCGCCGCGCAGAGCTCGGTCATGCGCGTGCGCAGCGGGCGGCCGCCCCAGAATCCGGTGCGGTACTTCACGTCGACGCCGTAGGCGCTCGTGTCCTGCGAAATGACGAGAAGCTCGCGGACCCCCGCCTGCACGAGGCTCTCGGCCTCCTTCATCACGTCGCCCACGGGCCGGCTCACGAGGTCGCCGCGCATCGACGGGATGATGCAGAAGGTGCACCGGTGGTTGCAGCCCTCGGAGATCTTGAGGTACGCGTAGTGCCGGGGCGTGAGGCGGATGCCCTGCGGCGGCACGAGGTCCGTGAACGGATCGTGGGGCTTCGGCACGTGCTCGTGGATGGCCGCCATGACCTCGGCGGTGGCGTGCGGGCCGGTGACCGCGAGCACCTTCGGGTGCGCCTCGCGGACGACATCGCCGCGGGCCCCGAGGCAGCCCGTGACGATCACCTTGCCGTTGGCGGCGAGCGCCTCGCCGATGGCGTCGAGCGACTCCTCGACGGCCGCGTCGATGAAGCCGCAGGTGTTCACGACGACAAGGTCGGAACCCTCGTAGGTCGGCGCGATGTCGTAGCCTTCGGCGCGAAGGCGCGTGAGGATGGACTCGGAGTCCACCAGCGCCTTCGGGCAGCCCAGCGAGACGAAGCCCACCCGCGGCGCGCGCGGCGGCGCCGCCTTCCTCGTCCGGGACGCCAAGGGAGCTACTTCCTCTTGGCCCGGGGCTTGCGCGCGGCCGGGCGCGCGGCGCGCTTCGGCTTGGCCGGCTCGGCGGCGGCGGCCGCCTCCTCCGCGGCCCCGTAGGGGAAGCCCGAGAAGAGCTTGAGCGCCTGGCTGCGCAGCTCGTCCTGCATGTCGATCACGGCCTTCGCCCCCTTCTCGAGGTAGCCGCCCATCACCTGCGGGATCGGCTGGCCGGAGAGCATGTTGGCGAAGGCGTCCGTGGGCGCCTTGGGCATCAGCGCCTGCGCCTGCTCCTGGAAGCGCTTCTGGGCCTCGTGGAAGGCGTGGATCGAGCGCTCGAGGTAAGAGCCCATGAGCCCCTGCATCGAGTGCCCGTAGTAGCGGATGATGTTCGCGAGCATGTCGGTGGAGAACATCGGGACGCCGCCCGACTCCTCCTCGAGGATGATCTGCAGCAGGATCGCGCGCGTAAGGTCCTCGCCCGACTTCGCGTCCTGGACCTGGAACTCCTTGTACTGCAGGACGAGGTCCTTCACCTCCGCGAGGGTGATGTAGGTGGACGTCTCGGTGTCGTAGAGCCGGCGGTTGGGATATTTCTTGATGATGCGGGGCGTACCCATCGGAGCTTGCTCCTCGTTGTTGCGCTACATCAAAGCGCGGCCGTGCGGCGCCAGCGGAGGGTTGCGCGAAGCGCAACCAAGTACTTCATTTTATTACATTTTGCAGGATTGCGGCGGTGCGGAATGCCGCCCATGATGCACTGCAATAATATTACCTTGACAGGGGCCTCCGCGCTTCCTAGAATTGAAATTGTTGCGGCGCACCATTTGCGCGCCGCCGTCACAGGACCCGACGACCATGGTGAACATCGCCGACCAGATGAACGAACTGAACAGTGCCGCCGTGCTATCGGCCGCGCGCCTTTCCAAGCTTTCGCTCGACAGCGCCGAGCGCCTGCTCGCGCTGCAGCTGAGCTTCGCGAAGACCGCGCTGGGCGACGTGACCCGCACGGCGCGCGCCGCCTCCGGCACGCAGGACGTGCAGCAGCTGCTCGCGCTGCGCACCAAGTCCGCGGAAACCGCGATGACCCAGTGGCTCGACTACGCGCGCAACCTCTACGAGGTCGCCTCCGACACCCAGGCCGAGCTCTCGAAGCTGGCCGAGGAGCGCCTGGCGGACCTGCAGCGCTCCGTCACCGACACGGTCGACCAGGCCGCCAAGTCGGCGCCGGCCGGCAGCGACGTCGCCGTCGCGGCGATGAAGTCCTCGCTCGCCGCGGCCACCGCCGCCTTCGACTCCTTCACCAAGGCCGCCCGCCACGCCGCGAGCTTCACCGACGC
>JBBIJT010000080.1:0-16144 GCA_037445795.1 Betaproteobacteria bacterium
GGTGCTTGCTGGTGATGACGATGTATTTCATCCCGGCGTCGCGAGCGATGCGAAGACGAGGAGAACGGCGGCGGCTCTACCGAAGGGATTCATTGAACCTCTCCAGCGCCGCCGACCCGGGGCACAGCTCCTTCTCGCCCAGCTGGTTGAGCGGCCTCGCGACGGTGCCCAGGCTCTCGTGGAGGTCCGTCGCGTTCTCCTCGACGTAGAGGAGCCCCGTGACGATCTCGCCCTGGGCGTAGCGCGACTGGACATGGCTCATGGCGGATATGCGGCTCGACGAGTCGTAGTCGTCGGCGAGCTTGCGAAGCAGCAGCACCGAGCCGTCGTGCTGCCGCACCTCCTGCACCGAGCCGGGCGGGTAGTCGGTCGTGATCTCCTTGCGGACGGTGATCACGTCCAGGCGGTTCACGGCCTCGTTGTGGTGGCGTACGTAGTCGTAGCTGCGCGTCGAGCCGTCGTGGTTGTTGAAGGCCACGCACGGCGAGATCACGTCGATGAACGCCGCGCCCGGGTGCGTGAGCGCGCCCTTGATGAGCGGCACGAGCTGCGCCTTGTCGCCGGAGAAGCCGCGCGCGACGTAGGTCGCGCCGAGCTGCAGCGCGAGGATGGCGAGGTCGATGCCCTCGTCGGTGTTGACCGCGCCGCGCTTGGACTTCGACCCCCGGTCGGCCGTGGCGGAGAACTGCCCCTTGGTGAGTCCGTACACGCCGTTGTTCTCGACGATGTAGGTCATGTTCACGGCGCGCCGCATGCAGTGAGCGAACTGGCCCAGGCCGATGGAGGCGGAGTCGCCGTCGCCGGAGACGCCGAGGTAGATGAGGTCGCGGTTGGCGAGCGCCGCGCCGGTGAGCACCGAGGGCATGCGCCCGTGGACCGAGTTGAAGCCGTGCGACTTGTCCAGGAAGTAGGTGGGCGTCTTCGACGAGCAGCCGATGCCCGAGAGCTTGGCCACCTTGTGCGGCTCGATCGCGAGCTCCCAGCAGGCCTGGATGATCGCGGCGCTGATGGAGTCGTGGCCGCAACCGGCGCAGAGCGTGGAGATGGTCCCCTCGTAGTCGCGGCGCGTGTAGCCCAGCGCGTTCGCGGGCAGGTCCGGGTGGTGCAGCTTGGGCTTGGCGAGGTAGGTCACAGGTAGTGTTCTCCCGCGGACGCCGCCCGGCGGATCGGCCTCACGTTGAACGCGGTGAGCCTCTCCTCGATCTCCTGGCGGATGAAGCGCGCGGTGATCGGCGTGCCGTCGTAGTGGACGACCGACGACAGCCGCGCCGGGTCGAGTGCGCACTCGGTGACAACGAGCGTCCGCAGCTGGCCGTCGCGGTTCTGCTCGACGACGAAGACGTGGTCGTGCGCGTTGATGAACTCGACCACGGAGTCGTGGAACGGGAATGCGCGCACGCGCAGCGCGTCGATCGCGATGCCCTGGGCCTCCAGCTCGGCGAGGGCCTCGTCCATGGCGCACGCCGTGGAGCCGTAGTAGATGACGCCGTGGGTGGCCGTGCGCGGGGAATCCCGCTGCTCGGGCTCGGGGACGTACTGCTTGGCCGTCTCGAACTTGCGCAGCAACCGCTGCATGTTGTCGACGTAGGCGCTGCCCTCCTCCGTGTAGCGGGCGTAGCGGTCGCGGCTCGTGCCGCGCGTGAAGAAGGAACCGCGCCTGGGGTGGGTGCCCGGGTAGGTCCGGTACGTGATGCCGTCGTCGTCCACGTCGAGGTAGCGGCCGAAGCGCTGGCCGCTCTCGAGGTCGTCGTGGGAGAGGACCTTGCCGCGGTCGTAGGTTCGCGAGTCGTCCCATTCCAGCGGGTCGCAGAGGCGCTCGTTCATGCCGATGTCGAGGTCGGTCATCACGAACACCGGCGTCTGCAGGCGATCGGCGAGGTCCAGCGCATCCGCGGTGAACTCGAACGCCTCCTTCGCGTCCTGCGGCAGGAGCAGCACGTGCTTGGTGTCGCCGTGGGAGGCCCAGGCGCAGGCGAGGATGTCCGCCTGCTGGGTTCGCGTGGGCATTCCCGTGGAGGGCCCCGCGCGCTGGACGTTCACGATCACGGCCGGGATCTCGGCGAAGTAGGCGAGCCCGATGAACTCCGTCATGAGCGAGACGCCCGGGCCGGACGTGCAAGTGAAGGATCTCGAGCCGTTCCACGCCGCCCCGATCACCATCCCGATGGAGGCGAGCTCGTCCTCGGTCTGCACGATGGCCACGTTGGACTTTCCCGTGGCGGGGTCGACCCGCATCTTGCGGCAGTGCCGCGCGAAGGCTTCCGCGACCGAGGACGAGGGCGTGATCGGGTACCAGGCGCACACCGTGGCCCCGCCGTAGACCGCCCCGAGGGCGGTCGCGTTGTTGCCCTCGACGAAGATCCTGTCGCCCACCTTGTCGGAGCGGCGCACGCGGATGCCGAGCGGGCACGGCAGGTGCGCGATCGCGTAGTCGCGCCCCAGGTGGAGCGCCTTCACGTTGGGCTCGAGGAGCTTCTCCTTGCCCCGGTACTGCTCGCCGATGAGCTTCTCGATCTCCGCGGGGTCGATGTCGAGGAGCGCCGACAGGGCGCCCACGTAGATGATGTTCTTGAAGAGCTGGCGCTGGCGCGGGTCCGTGTAGGTCGCGTTGCAGATCTCGGTGAGGGGCATGCCGATCACCTGCACGTCGTCGCGGAACTTCGACGAGGGCATCGGCTTCGTGGAGTCGTGGAACAGGTATCCGCCCGGCTCGATCTCGACGACGTCCTTCTCCCACGTCTGCGGGTTCATCGCCACCATGAGGTCCACGCCGCCACGCCGCCCGAGCCAGCCCGCCTCCGAGACGCGAACCTCGTACCAGGTGGGCAGGCCCTGGATGTTGGACGGGAAGATGTTGCGCGGGCTCACGGGCACGCCCATGCGCATGATCGCCTTGGCGAGGAGGGTGTTGGCCGAGGCGGAGCCCGACCCGTTCACGTTGGCGAACTTGACGACGAAATCGTTGACGGCCTCGAGCTTCATCGGCGTGCCGCCCCTCGGGCGGCCGGGATCCGGGAAACCGGGAGTTTACCTTGAGCCGCCCCGGGCGGCGACGGCCGCTCGGGGCCTCAGAAGAGCTCCACCTTCCCGTCCTGGCCGGGGGGCTTCGCGGATTCGTCCGTCCCCGCCACCTCGTCGAGCTGGCGCGCCTGGGCGTCTCGCCCCTCCGCGGCGCCGCGCTCGGCCGGGCGGACCGCGCTCTCCGCGTAGGCCCGCACGGCCCGGTAGAGGTCGCGCTGCAGGAGCGCCTTCGTCTCGTGCGACAGCAGCGACAGCGACTCCGCGGCCGCGCCCAGGGCCGGCTTGTGCACGCGCTCGAGCTTCTGGCGCGTGATGTCCTGGAACTGCATCGAGACGATGATCTGGTTGATGTCCTTGCGGATCTCCACCGACAGGGCGTTGATGCGCTGCAGCGCGGCCTCGATCATGCCGGTCTGCTCGATGGTGGCGGCGCTCAGGGTGCTGATCTCCGCCCGGGCGACCTCGACCGCGCGCCGCGCGGCCTCGGCCACCTGCGTCGTCCTGCGGTTGGCCTGCCGCACCTCGTCGCCGATCGCGTCCAGGCCCTGGCGGGTCTTGCGCGTCAGGTCGTGCGCCTCCGCGCTGATCGCGCGGATGCGGTCGGTGATGTCGACGAAGTCGCGCGGCGTCAGCGTCTGGGAGGTCATCGCGACCGAGCCGTCCAGCGCGATGCGCGAGATCTGCGCGGCCATGTTGCGCAGGCCGTCGATGGTCTCCTCCATGACCCGCGCGTGCTCGGCGATGCGCTTTTGGTGGCTCGCCATCTCGTCGGCGGCCTGCGAGAAGCTCGTCATGTGGGTGGTGACGTTGACGAGCTGCGTGTCGTAGGCCTTGATGAACTCCGGCAGGGACAGGATGCCGCTCCCCCTGCCCTCGCCTTCGCCCTTGAGCAGCGACATCGCCGTCTCGGTCTGCTCGTTGGCCTTCGCCACCACCACGCGGAAGCTCTTGGTGAGCTCGGTCACGGCGTTCTCCGTGAGCCGGATCACGTCCTCCACCGACTCGGTGACCATCTCGAGCTTCTTCTGGTTGGCGGCCGACGCCACGTCCCAGCGCTCGAGCATCGTGTCCAGGCCGACGACGACCTGCTGGAAGAGCCTCGTGCGCTTGCGCCACTTGAGGGACTGCTCGCCGCCCGCGTCCGCGATCACCTCGTCGAGCGCGCCCACGTCGCGCACCACGAGCGAGAGGGCGGCGAACGCCGCGATCGGGACGAGCGCGAGCGAGATGAGGAGCGCCCAGGAGGGCACGAGGAACGCCATCCACACCCAGGGCAGGAACAGGACGACGACGAGCGCCGCGAGCAGGTAGGGGTGCCTCGCCGCGAACTGGAGGTACCGGCTCAAGGCGGCCCTCCGGCCGGCAGGGCCACCTCGCCCAGCAGGTCGAGCTCGCGCGTGGACAGGAACTTCTCTATGTCGAGCAGGAGGACCATCCGCTCGCCCTGCGTGGCGAGGCCGGCGAGGAACGTGGCATCCACGAGCGAGCCGAGCCGCGGGGCGCCCTTCACCTGGTCGGGGGTGAGCGCCACGACGTCCGACACGGCGTCGACCACGATGCCGATGACCCGGACGCCGATGCGAAGGATGATGACGACGGTGAACTCGTCGTAGGCAGGCTCCGGCAACCCGAACTTCACGCGCAGGTCGAGCACCGGCACGATCGTGCCGCGAAGGTTCACCACGCCCTTGAGGAAGTCGGGCGCGGACGGCAGCGGCGTGACCTTGTCGTAGCCGCGGATCTCCTGCACCTTGAGGATGTCGACGCCGTACTCCTCCTGGCCCAGGCGGAAGACGAGGATCTCGCGGGAGGCTTCCTTCGCGGCGTGGCGTGGCTGCATGGCTGGAACTCTCCGGACCTGCCTAGAAAAGGGTGACGTTGCGGCCGCCGAGAAGCTCGGCGAGCGCGCCCTCGGCGTGCTCGAGGCGCTCCGCCATCGTCGCGAGGAACGCCTGGTGGAAGTGGCGCGTGGTCTCCGGCGAGGCGAGCCACAGCACGTCGGGGTCGAATTCCACGAGCGCGCAGTCGGTGACGGCGGTGAGCGTGTTGAACCGCTTCGCTCCCGAGCCGCGCAGGAAGCCCGTCTCCGCCAGGCATTCGCCGGCGCCCCGGATGCCCAGCAGCGTGCCCGCCTTCGTGGACCGCATCTGCCCACGGGCCAGCACGAAGAACGAGTAGCCGGGATCGCCTTCCCCGACGAGCTGCGAGCCGGCGCGCAGCGTGAACCAGCGCCCCATCTCCGCGGCCTCCGCCACGCATTGCGGCGGGAACTGCCGGAAGAAGGGCAGCGCGCGCATCCGCGCGAGCCGCTCGCCCTCCGCCATCTCGCCGTCGGGATTGGCGACCGCGCGAAGGTCCGCGGCGAAGTCCTCCCAGGTCGGGTAGCGCATGGCCGGGTCGCGCTCCGTGGCGCGCGCGAACGCGACGTCGAGCAGGTCCGGCACCACGGGGCGCGCCGCGCTCGGCGGCGGGAGGTTGCCCATCATGATCTTCGCGGCGAGCGCGGCCGGCGTGTCCGCCGCGAAGGGGAGCATTCCGGTGAGCAGCTTGTACAGGACGATGCCCAGGGAGTACATGTCGGAGCGGGGCGAGGCCGGCTGGCCCGAGATCTGCTCCGGCGCCATGTAGGCCGGCGAGCCCACGACCATCGCGCGCGTCGAGTCGAAGGCGAGGTTGGAGAAGGCGACGCCGAAATCGGCGACCTTCGCCTCCCCGTCCGCCCCCATCAGGATGTTGGCCGGCTTCAGGTCCCGGTGGACGACGCCCTGCGCGTGCGCGTACGAGAGCGCGTCGCAGCAGCTCTCGACCAGGCGCGCGACCTGCCGCGGGTCCAGGAGGCCCTCGGGCGTGGTGAAGCGCTCGAGGCTGCCCTCCTTCGCGTACTCCATCACGATGTAGGCGCGCTCGTCGTCGAAGGCGGCGTCGTAGACCTGCGTGATGTTGGGGTGCGTGAGGCGCTTGGCGAGCAGCGTCTCCTTGAGGAACAGCGAGCGGAACACCTGCCGGTCCTCGGAGTTGAGCCGCTGCGGGTCGTAGACCTTGACGGCCACCTCGCGGGCGGGAAAGAGCTCGCGGCCCAGGTAGATCGTGGCCGACTGCCCGCGGCCGAGGACGCCCAGGATCTCGTACGGGCCGATGCGCGCGGGCACCTCGCCCGTGGCGCCGGACCCCGGCGGGATCCCCGTGCGGATGCTCAAGGCTGCCCCTCCCGGATGCGCCGCAGGACGTACTCGACGTCCAGCAGCATCACGCTCGCGCCGTCGCGCTTGCCGATCCCCTCGATCGCCGCGCCGATGGAGCGCTCGCCCAGGTCCGGCGCCGCGCCGATCTCGTCCTCGGCGAGCGCGATCACGTCCGAGACGCTGGAGACGACGAGGCCCACGTGGCGCCGGCCGGCGTTGAGGATGATGGCGCTCGCGCCCTTCAGGGCGATGGCGTCGGCGAAGCCGCAGAGCAGCCCCAGGTCGGCAATGGGCACGATGGAGCCGCGCAGGTTGATCACGCCGCGGACGAAGCTCGCCACGTGCGGCACCCGCGTGACCTGGTCGATCTCGCGGATCTCCTGCACCTGGAGGATGTCGATCCCGTAGGTCTCCTGCCCGAGCCGGAAGGTGAGGAACTCGCGGCGCTCGCGCTCGGCGCCCTGCGCCGCGTCGCCGTCCGCCGGGGCGGCCATGTGGAGGTTCACCGCGCCACCTCCCGCTTCAAGCTCTTCGCGAGCGCCCGGTCGCGCAGGCGGCCGAGCGGCACCACCTCGTGCACGGCGTCGAGCTCGATCGCCTCCCGCGGCATGCCGAAGATGACGGAGGTGGCCTCGTCCTGGGCGATGTTCCAGGCGCCCGCCTTCTTCATCTCGAGCATCCCCTGGGCGCCGTCGCGGCCCATCCCGGTCATGATGACGCCGACGGCGTCCGCGCCCACGAACTTGGCCGCCGACAGGAACAGGAAGTCCACCGAGGGCCGGTGCAGGTTCATGGGCGCCTCGGTCGAGAGCTTCGCGAGCAGCTGCCCGCCCTCGCGCTTCACCCACAGGTGCTTGCCGCCCGGCGCGATGTAGGCGTGCCCGGGGAGGATGGGGTCGTTGTGCTCGGCCTCCTTCACGGTGATCTCGCACAGGCCGTTGAGGCGCTCCGCGAACATGCGCGTGAAGTTCTCGGGCATGTGCTGCACGATCGCGATGCCGGGGCACTCCGGGGGCATGCCGACGAGGAACTCGCGGATCGCCTCGGTGCCGCCCGTGGAGGCGCCCACGGCGATGAGCCGCTCGGAGGTCTTCACGCCGGCCGGGACCGGCCGCTTGGCGATCGTGGCCGGGGCGCCGGGCGCCGCCTCCGAGGCGCGCCTCGGCTCCTTCAGCTTGGCGCTGCGGGCCGCCCGGATCTTGTCCGCGATCATCTGCCCGTAGTCCTCGGGGGGCTGCTCGGTGAGCTTGGGCTTCGTCACGAACTCGACCGCCCCGAGCTCGAGCGCCCGGAACGTGATCTCCGACCCGCGCTCCGTGAACGAGGAGATCATGACCACCGGCGTGGGCCGCGCCCGCATCAGCCGGTCGAGGAACTCCAGGCCGTTCATCTTTGGCATCTCGACGTCGAGCGTGATCACGTCGGGCTTGAGGTCCCGGATCATGTCGCGCGCCTGGTAGGCGTCGGCCGCGGCGCCCACCACCTCGATGTCGGCGTGCTCGCGCAGGATGTCGGCGAGGACGTCGCGGATCATCCGCGAATCGTCGACGATGAGTACACGTATCTTGCTCATTTGAAGAGCTCCGCCCCGCCCTCGACGGGTGCATGGAAGAGGCGGGCGCCGTAGTCGCGCTCGCGAAGGACGATGGTGTCGTTGTTGACCTTGCGCAGCCGCTTCACCATCACCTTGCCGCTGCGCGGGAAGAAGTAGATCTTGCGCGGGAACTCCTCGAGCAGGTCGCGCGCGAGGATCGGGATGCGCTCGAGGTTCAGGTACTCGACGATGAACTCGGCGTTCTGCTTGCCCACGTTCGAGAGCATGAACCCCTGCAGCACGTTGCCGCCGCCGAACACCTTGGCCTCCAGCCGGTCGCGCCGCCCGCCCAGCTTGAGGATCTGGTTGATGAGCAGCTCCATCGCGTGCACGCCGTAGCGGCCGCCCGCGGTCACGTTGCCGTGCGACCCCATGAGCTTGCCCTCGTCGGGGAGCATGAAGTGGTTCATCCCGCCGATGCCGCTGTCGCGGTCGCGCAGGCACGCCGACACGCACGAGCCCAGGACCGTGACCAGGGCCATGTCCCGGTCGGTGGCGTAGTACTCGCCCGGCAGGATCTTGGCCGTGTCGACCTTGAAATGCGGGTCGAAGTACCGGTTCGGGCGGTCATCGCGGAGGGTGTCGTCCTCGCGGATCATGCCATCCTCCCGCCGTGGACCGGCTGGTAGACGGTCTGGCCGCGAAGACGGAAATGGCGCCCCTGGTCGAGGAGGCTCTCGGCGTGGCCGGCGAAGAAGAGCCCGGTGGGCCCCAGCAGGGCCGCGAAGCGCTGGATGAGCCGCTGCTGCGTGGGCTTGTCGAAGTAGATCATCACGTTGCGGCAGAAGATGGCGTCGAGGCCGCCCTCGACGGGCCACTCGCCGTCCATGAGGTTCACCCGCAGGAAATCCACGCGCTCGGCGATCTCGCGGCGCACCCGGGCCTTGCCCTCGTGGCGGCCGGCGCCGCGCAGGAAGAAGCGCTTCTGGCGGGCTTCCGGGAGCCTCAGCACCGCCTGCAGCGGGTACACCGCCTCGCGCGCGTGCGCCAGCACCTGCGTGTCGAGGTCGGTCGCGAGCACGTGGAAGGGTGCCTGCCCGAGAGCGTCCGTGAGGCACATGGCGATAGTGTACGGCTCTTCTCCCGTGGAGCAACCGGCGCTCCACACCCGGAAGGGCTGGCCGGGGCGCATCGTCGAGCGCGCGTGCTCGGCGAGGATGGTGAAGTGGTGCTCCTCGCGGTAGAAGGAAGTGACGTTCGTGGTGAGCGCGTTCGTGCAGTGCTCCCACTCGGCGGGCTCCACCTCGAGGAAGCGCACGTAGTCGTCGAACGAGCCCAGGCCCAGCGCCCGAAGGCGCCGCGCGAGGCGCGCGTAGACCATCTCGCGCTTGGCCTCCGGCAGGCGGATCCCGGAGAAGCGGTAGACCCGCTCGCTGATCAGGCGGAAGTGCTCGGCGCTGAACGGGAACTCGCGCGTGGCGCCCCCCGCCCCGTCCGCCCGCGACTCCGCCGCGACGTTCAAGCCCGCCTCCGGGCCTGGGCCCGCAGGTTGGTCGTCCTCGTGATCGTGCTCACGTCCAGGATGAGCGCCACCCGGCCGTCGCCGAGGATGGTGGCCCCGGTGACGCCGGGCACCGAGTGCAGGTTGGCCTCGAGGGACTTCACCACGAGCTGCTGCTGGCCGATGAGGCTGTCGACGAGCAGTGCCGCGCGCCGGTTGTCGACCTCCACCACCAGGCACAGCGGCTCCGGCCTCGCCGCCTCGCCGGCAGGCAGCTCGACCACGTCCTCGAGGCGCACGATCGGCAGGTTCTCCCCGCGCACCGCCACGAGCGAGGCCTTGCCCACGATCGTCTGGATGTCGTCGGCCCCCGGCTTGAACGCCTCGGCGACGAACTCCAGGGGCACGATGTACTGCTCGTCCCCGACGGCGACGATCATCCCCTCGAGCACCGCGAGGGTGAGCGGCAGCTGGATGGTGATGGTGGTCCCCTCGCCGCGCGCCGAGGAGACGTAGACGCTGCCGCCCAGCGCCGTGATGTTCCGCCGGACCACGTCCATGCCCACGCCGCGCCCGGAGACGCTCGTGACCTCCTTGGCCGTCGAGAACCCGGCCTCGAAGATGAGGCCCCAGACCTGCTCGTCGGTCATCGCGTCGTCGACCGGCATGCCGAGCTCGCGGGCCTTGGCGACGATGCGCTCGCGGTCGAGCCCGCGCCCGTCGTCGGACACCTCGATGATGACGCTGCCGCCACGGTGCGTGGCGCGCATTGACACCGTGCCCGCGTCGGGCTTGCCCGCCCGGCGCCGCTCCGTCGGGGTCTCGATCCCGTGGTCGATGGCGTTCCTCACCACGTGGGTGAGCGGGTCGATGAGCAGCTCGATCAGCTCCTTGTCGAGCTCGGTGTCGTGGCCCTGGGTCTGGAGGTCGACGTTCTTGCCCAGCCGCGAGGACACGTCGTAGACCAGCCGCGGGAAGCGGCTGAACACGAACTCCATGGGCATCATGCGGATGGACATCACCGTCTGCTGCAGGTCGCGCGTGTTGCGGTCCAGGGTCGCGAGCGTGTGGCCCAGGTACTCGTCCTCGCGCACGCCGTGGGAGGTCACGGCCTGCTGCATCATCGCCTGGGCGATCACCAGCTCGCCGACGAGGTTCACGATGCGGTCGATCTTCTCCACGCTCACGCGGATCGAGGACTGGTCGCCCTTGCGGCGGTTCTGCTCCGCGGGCGCGGGCTCGAAGAGGCCGTACTTCTCGGTTTCGGCGCGCTTGGGCGCGGCGTCCTCGGAAAAGAGCCCCCACGAGGCGGCGGCCGGCTTCGCGGCCTGCGGCTCCCGGGCGGGCGGCGCCGGGCCGTCCGTGAAGAACGCTTCCTCCGTCGGCGCCGCGGCAGCGGCGGAAGGCGCCGCCGCGACGCCCGCGTCGCCGGTGCCTGAATCGGGGCGGGAGCCGACGAGGCGATTGCCCAGCTCGCGCATGGCCGGGTCCTCGCCGCGGTCGCCCGCCTTGAGCCTCGCCAAGTGCGCCTTGAACACGTCGCAGGCGTCGAGGAGCAGGCGCACGGTCGACTCGTCGGCGCGCCCGACGCCCTTGCGCAGCCCGTCGAAGAGCGTCTCCATCTCGTGCGTGACCTCGGAGAGCTGCGTGAACCCGAAGGTCCCGCTGCCCCCCTTGATCGAGTGGGCCGCGCGGAAGATCGCGTTCAGGGTCTCCGCGTCGCCGCGTCCGGAGCCGAGCGCCATCGCGTGCTCCTCGATGGACTCGAGGTGCTCGTGCGCCTCGTCGAAGAACGTCGCGATGAAGCGACTTAGGTCGATTGCCATCTGCGCTTCCTACTTCAGGACCTTGCGGACGACCTCGAGCAGCGTTGCCGGGTCGAAGGGCTTCACGAGCCATCCCGTGGCGCCCGCCGCCCGGCCCTGGGCCTTCATGGCGTCCGACGATTCCGTCGTGAGCAGCAGGATCGGCACCGTCTTGTAGTCGCGAAGCTCCCGCAGCGAGCGCACCAGCGTGAGGCCGTCCATGTTGGGCATGTTCTGGTCGGTGATCACGAGGTCGAAGGCGGTGGCGGTGGCCCGCTCGAGGCCGCGGGCGCCGTCCTCGGCCTCGATGACGCGGTAGCCGGCCGATTCGAGCACGAACGCGACCATCTCGCGCATGGTGGCGGAGTCGTCGACGGCGAGGATTGTCTTCATTTCGGGATCCAGTTCAGAAGAGGTCGACGCTGCCGGCGCGCGGCTCGTCGGACCGGGGGGATCGGGCATCCTGGTCGATCTGGGCAATGCCCGCGACGATGCAGTCGAGCATCGCGCGGGACCGCTCGATCCACTGCTCGGCCTGGGCCGGGTCGCTCACGGGCGGCTGCGCGAGGGTGAGCGCCTCGCCCAGCTTCTCGCGCATCTTGTCCACGCGCAGCTTCTGCGCGTCGATGAGCTGGTTCACGAGGTCGTGCGACTGCAGGTGCTGGACCGCCCGGTACAGGTGGTCGAGCACGACGCCGAGGTCCTTCGCCCCGTCGTCGGCCGCCTGCTGCACGCGCTGCGCGGCGACGATCCGGTCGGCCGCGCCGCGGAAGGCGGTCAGCAGCTCGTCGGAGGCCTCGCGCAGCATCTCCTGGCTGCGCGCGAGCTCGTCCGCGGTGACCGCGAGCCGCTCGTTGAGCGTCACGGCCACCGTCACGAGAAGATCCGTGGCCTGCGCAGCGTCCTTCGCATCCCTGGCTGGTTGCATCATGCGTCACCCCTGCGGCTCGCCGGCCGTCTCCTGTGTTGCCTGAACCACTTCGAACCGGCTCGCGCCGACCTCGATCACGTCGTTCACCCCGATGGGGTGCGTGCCGGGCCCGAGCTCCTTGCCGTTGAGCCGCGGCGGCCGGCTTCCCGCCAGCCGCGCGATGAAGAACGACTGCCCGCGCCGCACGATGAGCGCCGTGTCGGCCCCGCTGTGGCCGATCATGGTGTTCGCGCGCTCGAGGAGCACCGTTTCCCCCCGCCCTTCCCCGTCGAGCACCTGCAGCACGAGCCCGGCTCCTTCCCGGGGCACGGCCGCCTGCCGCGCCGCCTCGGGGGCGACGAGCGTCGGGTCGCGCGCGATCGCCATCGTGCGCGACAGGTCGTCCGGCTTCGCCGGCGGCCGGGGCGCGGCGGGCGGCGCCTGGATGGCGATCATCGTGCGCTCGTAGTCGGTGAGCACCGTGCTCTCCAGGTCGCGGACGCCTCCGGCGAGCAGCGCGTCGTCGAAGAAGTGCAGCTTGTGCTGCCCGATGTCGATCACGTCGAGGTGGTGGATCACCTGGCTTCCGGTGGCGACGCCGTTCACCATGATCCCGTTGGTGCTCGCGAGGTCCTCCGCGTAGACGGTGGCCCCGACCGTGCGCAGGAGCATGTGCCGCCCCGAGACGGCCGGGTGCTCGATCACGAGGTCGCAGTCCGGGTGGCGCCCGACGACGACCACGGGCTTCGTGAGCTCGGTTTCGCTCACGATGGCCCCGTCGAGGCTGAGCACGACCCTTGCCGCCATCTATCCCTCTCGCCTGTAGCGCGAACCGGCGGAGGACGTCGCCGTGAGCCGGTTTTCGACGCGGCCCGCGCCCTCGGCCGCCGCCGCCACTTCGGCCGCGGCGCCCGCTTCCTTGTCGGTGTCCACCACGCCCTGCAGCGTGACCACGCCGGCGTCGCACGAGATCGAGACGTTTACGCCGGCGGTGCGCGGGTCGCGGCGAAGGGCCGCGCGAACCGCCCACTCCAGCGACAGGTTCTCGACCTTGCGCATGGACTCCGGCGTCTCCTGGAAGCGCCGCTTGGCCATCAGGCCCTCGATCTCGTCCACGCACTCCTCGACGCTCAGCCTCTCGGTGCTCAGGACGAGGTCGTAGTTCTCCGGGTCGCGCCAGTTCACCCCGAAGTGGCGCTTGGTGATGGCCGTGTGCGCCTCCTCCGACAGGTGGATCTCGTTGGCGACGGTGTCGCGGTCCTCCGTGCCGAGCCGCTCCATCATCCGCCCGATGCGGACCTCGAGAGGCGCGCACACGCGCACCCGGATCACGTGCGGGATGTCGTGCAGCAGGTGCGCGGCGCCCCAGCCGCGGATGACGCCCGTCGAGCCGTCGCGAAGGAAACGGAAGGTCTCGTCGGCCGTGAAGATCGACAGGCTCGTCTTGTCCGTGGTGAGCCGCTCCCAGATCCCCGCCTTGCCGTCGAGGAAGCGCTCCACGTGGCTCTTGCGCAGCCGCATCTTGTTGGCGATCGGCTCGATGATCTCGTGATAGACCACTTTTCTCCTGGTCCGCTCGGCGATGCCGGCGGCCACGTCCTTCCCCAGCGAACCCATCTCCCGCGTCATCGCGATCATAGGCATGGTGTCGGTTCCCCTTATCGTTATCTTTTTCGTTGCGGTGCGCACGCGCGGCCCGCCGGGCCGCCGGTCAGAACTCCTTCCACTCCTCCTCGTCGGCCACCGTCGCCGCCCGCGTTTCGCGGCGTGGCTCCATGGCGGTGCCCTCGCCGCCCCCCGCCGGGCGGGCCGGCGAGGCGAGGCTCGCCGCCGGGCCGACCGCCGGTGCCGGCGACGCCCCGTCCTCGACCCGGAACTGGGCCACGGCCCGGGCGAGGCCCGTGGCCTGGTTCGCCATGCTCGTCGCGGCGGCCGTGGCCTCCTCCACGAGGGAGGCGTTCATCTGGACCACCGTGTCCATCTGCGTGATGGCCTTGTTGATCTGGTCGATGCCCGAGCTCTGCTGGTGGCTCGCCGAGGCGATCTCGTTCATGATGTCCGCCACCTTCTTCACCGAGCCGACCAGCTCGTCCATGGTCTTGCCGGCCTGCTCCACGAGGCGCCCGCCCGCCTCGACGCGGGACACCGAGTTCTCGATCAGCCCGCGGATCTCCTTGGCGGAGGCCGCCGAGCGCTGGGCGAGGGAGCGCACCTCCGAGGCCACGACCGCGAACCCGCGCCCCTGCTCCCCGGCCCGGGCCGCCTCCACCGCCGCGTTGAGGGCGAGTATGTTGGTCTGGAACGAGATGCCGTCGATCACCCCGATGATGTCGGAAATGCGCTTGGAGGACGTCGTCACCTCCTGCATCGTGGTGACCACCTTGCTGACCACCTCGCCGCCCTTCTCGGCCGTCGAGGACGCGCTGCCCGCGAGCTGGCTCGCCTGCTTGGCGTGCTCGGCGTTCTGGCGCACGGTCGTCGTGAACTCCTCGAGCGTCGAGGCGGTCTCCTCGAGCGAGCTCGCGTGCTCCTCGGTGCGGCTGGAGAGCTGCTGGTTGCCGGCCGCCACCTGGCCCGCGCCGACCGCGATCGATTCCGCGCCGGTGCGGATCTGCGACACGATCCGGCCCAGCCCGCCGTTCATCTCGCGCAGGGCGAGGAGCAGGTCGGCGAGCTCGTCGCGGCCCTTCGCATCGATGCGCGAGGTGAGGTCGCCCGAGGCCACGCGGCGCGTGATGGCCACCGCCTCCTGCAGGGGCACGGTGATGCTGCGCGTGATGAGCACGGCGAGCGCGGCGGCGATGAGGACGACGATCGTCGCGGCCACGTAGACCGCGGCGGCCAGGCGGTTCGCCTCGGCGGCGGCCTGGTCGGTCGCCTGCTTGTTCGCCTTGCGCTGGATCTCGATCAGCCGGTTGAGCTCCGCCAGCGACTTCTGCACGATCGGGTCGAGCTGCGTCATCAGGACCTTGGCCGCCGCCTCGTTCTGGAAGCTGGTCGACAGCCCCAGCGCCTGCATGAACGGCTTGTCGAGCTCCTTGTCGAGCTTCCCGAGGGTCTCGATGATCTCGCGCTCCTCGGCCGAGCTGGCGAGCTTGGCCATCGACTCGCGCGCCTCGTCGTAGGCCTTGCCGAGCGACCGCGCCCGGTCCTCCTCCGTCTGCATCGCCTTGATGTCCGAATGCAGCCCGATGTTGCGCATCACCCCCGACTGCTCGAGGGCGGTCGCCTTCATCTGCGCGGCCAGGGACTCCTTGGCGCCCGCCGCCTGCAGGCCGGCCATGAGGCTCTCGCGGCTCTTCTTCATCAGCGTGACGCCGCCGATCGAGCCGACGACCATCAGCGCCACGAAGGCGCCGAAGCCGATCGCGAGGCGCGTTCCGATCTTGATGTCTCTGAGGGTCATGGGCCGATCTCCGCCGGGGCGGCCGCGCGGCCGCCCCGAATGGTTGTCCGCAGGCTACTTGTAGATGCCGCAGCCGACGATCATGTCCTCGTGGCGCACGAGGTACATGGACTTGGGCTCGATCTGGTTGGTGACCGGGTTCATGAACTTGTAGTCCTGCCAGCCCTTGGCGTTCGGGCCCTTGGACATCATCTCGACCCGCTCCTTCACGAAGTACTTGCCGTCGGTGTCGCGCAGCTCGATCACGTCGCGGCCGATCATCTTGGCGTTGGCCCCGTGCGCGAGCACCTTGCCCTTCATGTCGTAGACGACCACGTAGAGGTCGCGGTCGGTGAACTGGCCCTTGGGATTGTTGATCTCGGCGAACGACTTCTCGCGGCCGTTCTTCTTGATGAAGGCGATGGCCTTGTCGACCATCGCGGTCGCCTCGGCGGCGGTGCCCTTCTTGACCTGGGCGACGGCCGGCGCGGCGCCAAGGCAGGCGAGGAACGCTGCGAGCACGAGCGATGCGATTCGGTTCATGGGACTCCTCCTTGTGGTTTGCGCCGTGGACCGCCGGCGGATCGGGACGGATTGCAGCATTTCAAATTGTGTGGAGCATCGGGGGCAGCGCTTGTGATCCAGTTCACAAATGGCGGTAGGTGCCGATTACCCATGTAAGAGACCCGCCGGGCGACCGGCGGGCTAGGCCGCCATCCGCCCCGCCCCGCCGGAGCGCCGGCAGCCCGGCCCCGCGTGCGTCGTCTCGAGCAGGAACTTCTGCATGTCCCAGGCGCCCGTGGGGC
>JBBIJT010000081.1:0-15815 GCA_037445795.1 Betaproteobacteria bacterium
TCGACCCGGACAACGACGCTCGCTTCCGCCACTACTGGGAGCGCTACCACCAGGTCATGGGGCGCCGCGGTGTGACGCCAGAAATGGCCAAGGCCGCGGTGCGCCGCTCGGCGACGACGATCGGCGCGCTGACGAGCACGCGCTCGCAGCTCTACCCGCAGCTGGGCTACGGAGGCGACGTGAGCCGCTTCCGCGGAAGCCGCGTGGGCGTGCCGCACCTCCGGGGCGAGGGCATCCGTCGCCTCGACGGCATCGTGATTACGCACGCCGACGACGACCACGCGGGCGGGGTGGCATCGCTGTCGGCCTCTCGCCACCCCGCGTGGCTCCTGTCGACCTTGCCCGCGAGCGACGAGCGCCACGGCCTCGCCCCGGTGTCGGTCCCCTGCCTCTCCGGGACGCGCTGGGAATGGGATGGCGTCGCCTTCGAGGTGCTGCATCCCGCGGCCGGCGCGATGGGCGACCGGCGGCGCGAGAACGACCGCTCGTGCGTGATCCGGGTCGCGGCGCAGGGCGGCGCGGCGCTCCTCGCGGCCGACATCGAGCGTCGGGCGGAGGTCGAGATCGTCGCCCGCGCGGGCGACGGGCTGCGCTCGCAGGTCCTCGTCGTGCCGCACCACGGCTCGCGAAGCTCCTCCACGCCGGCCTTCGTCGATGCCGTGTCGCCATCCGTCGCCATCGTCTCCGCGGGCTGGCGCAACCGCTTCCGCCAGCCGTCGCCCGAGGTCGTGGCGCGCTATCGAAGCCGCGGCGCCTCGGTGCTGCGCACGGACCTGCACGGTGCCCTGCGCGTCGCGCTGCCTGGCGACCCGGGCGTCGAAGTATCGGTGCGAGCCGAGGCGGCGCGGCGCCGCTACTGGAGCGATCGCTCCGCGCAGGGGCCGTGAGGCCGCCTCAGTCGAGGCAGAGCTTCGCGAGGCCGGGCGAGAGGCCGGGAAGCTCGAGCGGGCCCGTCGAGAGCGACCAGAACTCGCCGAACCTCGCCTGCAGCGCGTCGAGGGCCGCCCCGTCGAGCCAGCCGGATTCCCGGGCCCTGCCGAGCGTCCCGCGGACCTCGGCGGGTTCCTTGCCGGGGCGGTAGGCGCGCTGCTGGGTGAGCGCCTGGAAGACGTCCGCCGTGCCCAGCGCCCGCGCGGCGAGCGGCAGCGACGGGGCGCCGATGCCATCCGGGTAGCCGCGGCCGTCGGTGCGCTCGTGGTGATGGCGGGCGAGCTCGGCCACGCGCTCGAGGCCGGGCAGCCGCATGATCACGTCGTAGGAGCGCGCCGCGTGCTCCTCCATCACGTGCCGCTCGAGGCTGGTGAGGGGGCCGCGCTTGTTGACGATCTCGTCGGGGATGGCGAGCTTGCCGATGTCGTGCAGCAGCCCCGCCGTCTCGAGCTCCGCGCACTCCGGCGGGGAAAGGCCGAGGGCCTCGCCCAGTCGCCCGGCGATCGCCGCCACGCGGAAGGAGTGCTCCGCCGTGTACGGGCACTTGGCGTCGACGATCGCGGCCATGAGGTACGGGATGGCGCGAAGGTCCTTTTCCGAGAGCGGCTCGAAGTGGATCGTGGCGAGCATCTCGTCGACCCTCCGGGCGATGCGGGCGCGCCCGATGCCGGCCCAGAAGGCCCGGTCCGACGCGAGGGATTCGACCGCCGGCCAGAGCGCGGGCGAGAACAGGCCGCCCAGCGAGGCGCGCGCCTTGGCGAGCGCGTCCTGCGGCGGCTGCCCGCCTGCCGAGATCCAGGCATCCAGGCGGTCGGCGAGGAAGACGAGGTTCGCCGCCGTGCGCGCCTCCGCGGGGACCGCCGAGAGCTCCGGCGAGGACCACGGCCGGTGGTGGTTGCGCACGATGGGCGCGAGGCAGGCGAGGCCCTCGAGGGAGCCCAGCAGGTGGGCGCCGCGCTCGCAGTGCCGGTCCACTTCGCCCCACTGGTCCTCGGCCACGAGGTGGTCATGCGCGAAAGTCGAGGAAACGCCGCAGTCGTGCAGGAGCCCCGCCACGAAGAGCCGCTCCACCGCGGGCGGGGGCAGGCCGAGCCGCTGCGCGAGCGCATGCGCGATGAGGCCCACGCGCTTGTCGTGCCCCTGGTCGGACACTCCGACGAGGTCGAGGGCGTCGGTGAGGAAGCGGACGACGTGCTGCGTCTTCATGCCGGCCTTCCCGCTCGGCCGCGGACCCCTGCCGCGGCACCCGTGCACGATTAACGTTCGCACGGGCGTCCCGCGGCGGACTTGATCTGAGACAACGCCGCGAAGTCGCCTTCCGGCGACATCGGCGCCTCAGAGGGCGGGCTCGCCCGCCCGCCTCAAGTCGAGCGTGAGCGGGAAGCGAGGGTTGCGCGCCTCCTCCGGCAGCTCCATCGGCCCCGGGGTATGACCCATCGCCTGGAAGCGGGCCACGCGGCGGGCCTCCGCTTCCAGCGCGTTCACGGGGAAGGTTTCGTAGTTGCGCCCGCCGGGGTGCGCGACGTGATAGGTGCACCCCCCGATGGAGCGCCCGTTCCACAGGTCCACGAAGTCGAACACGAGCGGCGCCTGCGGCGCGATCGTGGGGTGCAGCGCCGAGTGCGGGGCCCACGCCTTGAAGCGGATGCCCGCGACGTACTCGCCCGGGCGCCCCGTGGCCGCCAGCGGGACGCGGCGGCCGTTGCACGCGAGCGCGTAGCGGGTCGCGTTCAGGTGCGAGACGCGCACCTGCAGCCGCTCCACGGAGGAGTCGACGTAGCGCGCGGTTCCCGCCTGCGTCACTTCCTCGCCCAGCACGTGCCACGGCTCGATGGCCTGGCGCACCTCCACCTCGATGCCCTCGTAGGACACGGTGCCGAAGCGCGGGAAGCGGAACTCGAGGAAGGGCGCGAACCATTCGAGGCGGAAGGGGTAGCCGGCCGCCTGCAGGTCCTCGACGACGTGGCGGAGGTCCTGCGCCACGAAGTGCGGGAGCATGAAGGCGTCGTGCAGGCGCGTGCCCCAGTCCACGAGGCGGCCGCGGAAGGGCGTCTTCCAGAACCGCGCCACGAGGGCGCGAAGCAGCAGCATCTGCGCGAGGCTCATGCGCGCGTGCGGCGGCATCTCGAAGGCGCGGAACTCGAGCAGGCCCAGCCGCCCCGTGGCCGACCCCGGCGCGTAGAGCTTGTCGATGGAGAACTCCGCGCGGTGCGTGTTGCCGGTCAGGTCCACGAGGAAGTTGCGCAGGATGCGGTCCACGAGCCAGGGCTTGTCGTTCGCCTCGCCGGCCTCGAACCGGGCGTCGAGCTGCTCGAAGGCGATCTCGAGCTCGTAGAGCGCGTCGTCGCGCGCCTCGTCCACGCGCGGGCTCTGGCTCGTGGGGCCGATGAAGAGCCCCGAGAAGAGGTACGACAGGGCCGGGTGCACCTGCCAGTAGGCGATGAGCGAGCGCAGCAGGTCCGGCCGCCTGAGCAGCGGGCTGTCGGCCGCCGTGGGTCCGCCGATGGTCACGTGGTTGCCGCCGCCGGTGCCGGTGTGCCGGCCGTCGAGCATGAACTTCTCCGTGCCCAGCCGCGCGAGCCTCGCCTCCTCGTAGAGCGTGGTGACGTTGTGCACGAGCTCGTCCCAGCCCGTGGCGGGATGGATGTTCACCTCGATCACGCCGGGGTCGGGCGTCACGGCGAAGCGGCCCAGTCGCGGGTCCTGCGGCGGCGGGTAGCCCTCGAGGCGCACGGGCAGCGCGGCCGCGCGGCTGGCCGACTCGATCGCTGCCACGAGCGAGACGAAGTCCTCGAGGAGCGAGACGGGGGGAAGGAACACGTGGAGGCGACCTTCGCGCGCCTCGACGCAGAGCGCCGTGCGCACGACTTCCCGGGGCGCGGCCGCCTTGCGGGCACTGCGCTTCCTCGCGGCGGCCGGCCCGGCGGCCTCGCGCCGCCCCAGGGCATCGCGCGGCTCGAAGGGATCGGCCGGGATCACCGGCTCCTCCTCCTCGGGGAGCAATGCCGGCAGCGAGGCGAGCGGAAGCCGCAGCCCCATGGGCGAATCGCCTTCGGCCAGGAACACATGACCCGCCCGCAGCGGCCATGGCGAGCTCGCCCAGCGCGTCGGCGCCGATGCCTTGGCGCGCGCCTCGGGCCTGAGCGGCAGGACGAAGCCCGCGGGCTTGCCGATCGCCCCGCGCAGCTGCCGCGCGAGCTTCTCGCGCGCCGCGGTCGTGGCGAGGTCCCCGCCCAGCGGGTCGACGTTGTCGGGAAGCGCGGTTTCGTCGCGCACCGTCTTCCAGGGATCCTCGTAGGCCGGAAGCACGAAATCGGGAGCCAGGCCGAGGGCCCCGGCGAGCCCGGCGGCCAATCGCCCCGCGTCGTCGGCGGTGGCGGGGGGCGCTTGCGCGTCCTCGTGGGCGAGGGACCACAGCGGCACGCCGTCGCGCCGCCAGAAGCAGGAGAGGGCCCAGCGGGGCAGGGGTTCCCCGGGGTACCACTTGCCCTGCCCGTGGTGCAGGAGGCCGCCCGGGGCGAACCGGTCGCGCAGCCGCACCAGCAGCGCCTGCGCGAGCTCGAGCTTGCGGGGCGAGAGCGCGGTGAAGTTCCACTCCTCGCCGTCCATGTCGTCGATGGAGACGAACGTGGGCTCGCCGCCCATGGTGAGTCGCACGTCGCCGGCTGCGAGCTCCCGGTCCACGCGGCGGCCGAGGCGGTCGATGGCCTTCCACTGCGTGTCGTCGAAGGGCCGGGTGACGCGGGGGTCCTCGTGGATGCGCATCACCTTCATCTCGAACGCGAGGGTGGACTCGCACACGTCGGTGTAGCCCGTCACGGGCGCGGCGCTCGAAGGCAGCGCCGTGCACGCGAGCGGGATGTGCCCCTCGCCCGCGAGGAGCCCCGAGGTGGGGTCGAGGCCCACCCACCCGGCGCCCGGCACGTACGCCTCGCACCACGCGTGCAGGTCCGTGAAGTCGCGGTCGGTGCCCGCCGGGCCGTCGAGGGGCTTCTGGTCGGCCACGAGCTGGATGAGGTAGCCGGAGGCGAAGCGGGCCGCGAGGCCGAAGCGCCGCAGGATCTGCACCAGCAGCCACGCCGAGTCGCGGCAGGAGCCGGCGGCGCTCGCGAGCGTGTGCTCGGGCGCCTGGATGCCGGGCTCCATCCGGATGAGGTACTTCACGTCGCCCTGCAGGTCGCGGTTCACCCCGACGAGGAAGTCGATCGTCGTGATCGGGGCGGCGAGGTGGCGCGCGCGGGCGCGCTCGATCCAGGCGCCCACGAGGGGCGTGAGCGGCTCCACCTCGAGGTACGGGGCGAGCTCGCGCGCGTTCTCCGGCGTGTACACGAAGGGGAAGCGCTCCGCCGACTTGTCGACGAAGAAGTCGAAGGGGTTCACCACCGTCATGTCCGCGACGAGGTCGACGGTGATCTCGAGCGTCCGGGACGGCTCCGGGAAGACGAGCCGCGCGAGCCAGTTGCCGTAGGGGTCCTGCTGCCAGTTCAGGAAGTGCCTGGCCGGCTTCACCTTGAGCGAGTAGCTCTCGACGGGCGTTCGGCAGTGCGCGGCCGGGCGAAGGCGCACCTCGTGCGGCGATAGGGCGACCGGCCGGTCGAAGGCGTAGGCGGTGCGGTGGTGGAGGGCGACCCGGATCGTCACGGGCGCCTCCGCGCCCCGGCGGGTGTCACTCCAGCCAGTCGGGATCGGGCAGCTCCCCGAAGACGCGCCGCAGGCCCCCGCCCCAGCGCGTGCGGAGCATCGTGAAGTAGGGGTCGCCCTCGCGGATCTTCTGGTGCAGCCCGACGCGCAGCGCGTCCTTCGGCAGCCACAGCAGGTCGATGGGCAGGCCCACCGAGATGTTGGACTTCATCGTCGAGTCGAAGGAGATGAGCACGCACTTCGCCGCTTCCTTCTGCGGCGTGGCGAGGTTCACGACGCGGTCCAGGATGGGCTTTCCGTACTTCGACTCGCCCAGCTGGAAGTAGGGCGTCTCGTCGGTGGCCTCGATGAAGTTGCCCTGCGCGTAGACGTGGAAGAGCCGCATCGGCTCGCCGCCGATCTGGCCGCCCACGATGAGGTTCGCGCTCGCGTCGATGTTGCCCTGCATGAGGTGGGGCCCGTCGCGCCGCTGCATCTCGCGAAGCGCGTCGCCCACCAGCGCGGTCGCGTCGTAGAGCGACTCCACGCTCCAGATCGTGGGCGCGCCCTCGGTCGCGTGCAGGTGCCGGTCCAGGATGTTGACCACGCCCTGCGTGATCGCGAGGTTGCCGGAGGAGAGGACCACGATCACCCGGTCCTCCTTGCGCTCGTAGACGCGCATCTTCGTGAAGGTCGACACGTGGTCCACGCCCGCGTTGGTCCGCGAGTCGGAGGCGAAGATCATCCCCGCCTCGAGGCGGAGGGCGACGCAGTAGGTCATGGCGGTGCGGGCGTTTCGGGCAGGTGCGGAATTCGATCATAACGCAGGCGACCGGGCCGGGGCCCCTCAGGCGGGCAGCGTCGGCGCGAAGAAGCTCCTCTGCACCTCGGTGGAGAGCTCCTGCATCGCGTCGAGGTAGTCGGTGAGGTACTCGTGCAGGCCGCGGTCGAAGATGTCCTGCACCCGCCCGTAGCGCAGCTGCGCGAGCAGGTGGCCCGCGCGTCGCAGGCATTCCGCCGAGCGGTCGTTCCTCACCAGGTCGAGCGTGTCGCTCACCTGGCGCATGCAGAAGTGCAGGCTGCGCGGCACGTCGTCGCGCAGGATGAGGAGCTCGGCGAGCTTGACGGGCGTGATCACGTCCCGGTAGACCTTTCGATAGGCCTCGAAGGCGGAGACGGAGCGCAGCACCGCCGACCACTGGTAATAGTCCACCGCGCCTCCCACGTCCGTCACGCTGGGCAGGAGCACGTGGTACTTCACGTCGAGGATGCGGGCCGTCGAGTCGGAGCGCTCGATGTGGGTCCCCAGCCGCGTGAAGCTGTAGGCGTCGTCGCGGCGCATGGTGCCGAAGGTCACGCCGCGGAAGAGGTGGCTCCTCTCCTTCACCCAGTCGAAGAAGGCCGAGATTCCCCGCGCGTTCATGCGCACCTCGTCCATCTGCTGCATCTCGAGCCAGGTGGAGTTGAGCACCTCCCACATCTCGGAGGTGATGGAGCCGCGGATGGCGCGCGCGTTCTCGCGCGCCTGGCGGGCGCAGGAGTAGATCGAGGAGGGGTTCTCCGGGTCGAGGGCCATGAAGTGGAGCACCTCGCGCGCGCAGACGGTGCTGTGGCGCCCGGAGAAGGGGAAGAGGGTGCCCGTGATGTTGAGCGGCGCGAACCACTCCCGGTCCTGCAGGGCCGGGTCCTTCGTGAGCAGCGACATGCGCCAGGTGACGTCGAGCACGCGCGCGGTGTTCTCCGCCCGCTCGACGTAGCGGCTCATCCAGTAGAGGTTGGAGGCGACTCGGCTGAGCATGGGGTTCAGTCGACGACCCGCAAGCGCCCTTGTGGCGCGCTGGTTTTCAATCAACCACCCATGTGTCCTTCACCCCGCCGCCCTGGGAGGAGTTCACGACGAGCGATCCCTCGCGAAGCGCCACCCGCGTCAGGCCGCCGGGCACGAAGCGGACGCTCCGGCCCGAGAGCACGTAGGGGCGAAGGTCGATGTGGCGGCCGGCGAGGGCGTCGCCGCAGAACGTGGGCACCTGCGAGAGGGAGAGCGTGGGCTGGGCGATGAAGCGCTCCGGCGCGTCGAGGATGCGGCTGCGGTAGCGCTCGCGCTCCTCGCGGCTCGCCGTGGGGCCCACGAGCATGCCGTAGCCCCCGGAGCCCTGGGCCTCCTTCACCACCAGCTCCTCGAGGTGCTCGAGGGTGTACGCGAGGTCGTCCTTGTCCCGCAGCAGGTAGGTCGGCACGTTGTTCAGGATGGGCTCCTCGCCCAGGTAGAAGCGGATCATCTCGGGCACGAAGGGGTAGATCGACTTGTCGTCGGCCACCCCCGTGCCGATGGCGTTGGCGAGCGCCACGCGGCCGGCGCGGTAGGCCTCCAGCAGGCCCGGCACGCCGAGCATCGAGTCGGGGCGGAAGGCGAGGGGGTCGAGGAAGTCGTCGTCGATGCGGCGGTAGATCACGTCCACGCGCTGCGGCCCCTGCGTGGTGCGCATGAACACCGTCCGGTCCTGCACGAAGAGGTCGCTGCCCTCCACCAGCTCGATGCCCATCTGCTGCGCGAGGAAGGCGTGCTCGAAGTAGGCGCTGTTGAAGTGGCCCGGCGTGAGCAGCACGATCACCGGGTTCTCGGCGTCGCGGGGGGCCACCTCGCGCAGCGTTTCGAGCAGCAGGTCCGGGTAGTGCTCCACCGGGCGGATCGTCTGGCGCGCGAAGAGCTCGGGGAAGAGCCGCATCATCATCTTGCGGTTCTCGAGCATGTACGACACGCCCGAGGGCGTGCGCAGGTTGTCCTCGAGCACGTAGTACTCGCCGTCGGCGTTCTTCACGAGGTCCACCCCCGCCACCTGCGCGTACACGCCGCCGGGCAGGTCGACGCCGACCATCTCGCGGCGGAACTGGCTGTTGCCCTCCACGTCCTCGCGCGGGATGCGCACGGCGCGCAGGATCTCCTGGCCGTGGTAGATGTCCGCGAGGAACCGATTGAGCGCCGTGACGCGCTGCCGCAGCCCCGCGGCGACGCGCTCCCAGCGCTCGCCGGGAATCACGTGGGGCACCACGTCGAAGGGGATCAAGCGCTCGGTGCCCGAGGTCTCGCCGTAGACGGCGAACGTGATGCCCACGCGGTGGAACAGGAGGTCCGCGGCGTGGCGGTTCTGCGCGATCTTCTCGGGCGGTGTGTCGCGCAGCCATTCCGCGAACGCGGCGTAGTGCGGGCGCACCGAGCCGTCTTCGGCGTACATCTCGTTGTGGCACTTCGCGAGCGGCATGGCTGTTCGGGGCGGTGACGGCTGCAGCGTGACTTGCAATCCCCGTGCCACGCGCGGGGCGCGGGTCGCCGGAGGGCGGCTTTGCGCATTCTAGGCTCCTTGGCGGCCCAAATCGGTGCGCTTGCACCGAAAGGTTGCGCGGCGCCCGTTCCGTCGCCCGATCCGCCGGGAGGTAGAATCCTGTCCCAGGAACTCCGCGCACCCCCCCCGCCGTGATCACCGAGAACTCCGTCCCCGACCTCGCGCAGCTGGAATCGGGCCTCGCCGCCACCTACGGCGAGGCGTTGGCCGACGTGCCGCGCCGCGCGCTCCAGCTTGCCCGGGGCGCCTGCCAGGCCGCGGGGCGCGAGTCCGCGTTCCAGCGCGCCGTGGCCGTTGCGCGGCTGCTGCTCGTGCAGGGAGCGGACCCCGAGACGGTCGCCGCCGCGCTCGTGAACGGCGCGATCCCCGAGGGCGAGCTCGACAGCGAGGGCATCGAGGCCGCCTTCGGCCCCGAGCTCGCGACGCTCCTCAAGGGCCTCGGCCGCGCCGGGCGAATCGAGTCGCTCGCCTCGAGCCGCGCCGACCCGGAGCAGTTGCGCAAGATGCTCCTCGCCATCGCCGAGGACGTGCGGGTGGTGCTCATCAAGCTCGCCGAGCGCGTGGTGGACCTGCGCTCGCTCACCCGGGCGGACGAGGCCGCGCGCCGCGCCGCGGGCGAGGAGACGCTCGCGCTCTTCGCGCCCCTCGCCAACCGCCTGGGCGTCGCGGAGCTCAAGTGGGAGCTGGAGGACTTCGCCTTCCGGTTCACCGAGCCGGAGGTCTACAAGCGCATCGCCGGGCTCCTCGACGAGAAGCGCAACGACCGCGAGGCCTACATCGCCCGCGTGAAGGCGCAGCTTTCCTCCGAGCTCGAGGCCATGGGCATCCACGCCACGATCCAGGGGCGGCCGAAGCACCTGTACTCGATCTTCCGCAAGATGCGCGGCAAGAACCTCGCCTTCGAGCAGCTCTACGACATCCGCGCCGTGCGCGTGATCGTGTCGAACGTGCGCGAGTGCTACTCGGTGCTGGGCGTCGTGCACGACCTGTGGACGCCCATCGAGGGCGAGTTCGACGACTACATCGCGAGCCCCAAGGCCAACGACTACAAGTCGCTGCACACGGCGGTCGTGGGCCCCGAGGGCAGGACCCTCGAGGTGCAGATCCGCACCGACGAGATGCACAAGCACTCCGAGCACGGCGTGGCGGCGCACTGGCGCTACAAGGAGGGCCGGCGCGCGGACCAGAAGTTCGACTCCAAGATTGCGTGGCTGCGCCAGGTGCTCGCGTGGAAGGCGGACGTGCTGGCGGGCGAGGGCGGGGCGAGCCGGGCGACGCGCGGCCTCTTCGAGGAGACGATCTACGTCCTCACGCCGCAGGGGCGCGTCGTCGACCTTCCCGCGGGCTCCACCCCCATCGACTTCGCCTACCACGTGCACACCGACCTCGGGCACCGCTGCCGCGGCGCCAAGGTGGACGGGCAGATGGTGCCCCTCAACACGCGGCTCGCGAACGCGCAGCGCGTGGAGATCGTGGCCGCCAAGCAGGGCGGGCCCTCGCGCGACTGGCTCTCGGGCGGCTACCTCGCCAGCCCGCGGGCGCTCGCGAAGGTGCGCCAGTGGTTCCGCCACGAGGACTTCGAGCAGGACGCCGCGAGCGGGCGCGCCGCGCTGGAAAAGGAGCTCACGCGCCTCGGGGCGACGAGCTTCGCGCACGAGAGGATCGCTTCCTCGTGCGGCTTCGAGCGCACGGACGACTTCTTCGCCGCGCTTGGCCGCGGCGAGGTCACCGGCCGCCAGATCGAGATCGCCGTGCGCGGGGAGGCGCCCGCCGCCGCGCCGCCGCCGCCGCTCACGGTCGTGCCCGCGCCGGCCTCGCGCACTTCCTCCGGCGTGCTGGTGCTGGGGGTGAACAACATCGCGACCCTCGTGGCCAAGTGCTGCAAGCCCGTGCCGCCCGACCCCATCGTCGGCTTCGTCACGCGCACCCGCGGCGTGATGGTGCACCGCGCCGACTGCCCCAACGTCACGGGCCTCGCGCCCGACCAGCGCGAGCGGCTCCTCGCCGCGGACTGGGGCAAGACGGGCGAGGCGCCCTTCGCGGCCGACATCGAGGTGGTGGCGCTCGACCGGCAGGGGCTCCTGCGCGACATCTCGGAGGCCATCTCGCGCGAGCGCATCAACGTCACGGCGGTGAACACGCTCTCGCGCGGGGCGCACGCCTTCATGCGCTTCACGCTGCAGGTCGACTCCGGCGACGCCATCCACCGCGTGCTGCGGCAGGTGCGCGACGTGCCGGGCGTCGACAACGCCCGGCGCATCTAGATGGCCGGCGCCCCGCGGCTGGTTCTCAAGGCGGGCCGGGAGAAGTCCCTGCGGCATCGCCACCCCTGGGTCTTCTCGGGGGCCATCGACCGGGTCGAGGGTTCGCCGGAAGCGGGCGACGCCGTGCTCGTGGCCGCGCACGACGGCACGCCGCTCGCCTGGGCGGCCTGGTCCCCGGCCTCGCAGATCCGGGCGCGCGTGTGGTCGTTCGGTCCCGCGGCGCAAGTCGACGGCGACTTCCTCGAGGCGCGGCTTCGCGCGGCCGTCGCCCGCCGCTCGGCCCTGCTCGACGAGCATCACGACGCCTGCCGGCTCGTGCATGCCGAATCCGACGGGCTGCCGGGGCTGGTGGTGGACCGCTACGGCGACACGGCGGTGGTCCAGCTGCTGTCGGCGGGCGCCGAGCGCTGGCGGGACTTCTGGCCGCAGGCCATCGCGCGGGCGGCGGGAGTGCGCGGCGTCTTCGAGCGCTCGGACGCGGAGGTGCGATCGCTCGAGGGGCTCGAGCCGCGCACGGGGCCGATGCTCGGCGAGGCGCCCGGCACGGTGCGCATCCGCGAGGCGGGGCTCGCCTACGAGGTGGATGTGGCCCACGGCCAGAAGACGGGCTTCTTCCTCGACCAGCGCGACAACCGCGCGCTGGCGTCGCGCGTCGCGAAGGGCTGCGAGGTCCTGAACGCGTTCTGCTACACCGGCAGCTTCACGGTCGCGGCCCTCGCCGGCGCGGCGAAGCGCGTCGTGTCCGTGGACACGTCGGAGGAGGCGCTCGCCCTCGGCCGCCGCAACGTCGAGGCCAACCGCCTCAACCCGGAACGCGCGGAGTGGGTGGCGGCGGACGTCTTCGAGTACCTGAGGAAGCTGCGCGACCAGGGCCGGCGCTTCGGGTTGATCGTCCTCGACCCCCCGAAGTTCGCGCCCACGGAGCGGCACGTGGAGAAGGCGGCGCGCGCCTACAAGGACATCAACCTCTGGGCCATGAAGCTCCTCGCCCCGGGCGGGCGGCTCATGACCTTCTCCTGCTCCGGCGCCATCGGGCCGGATTTCTTCCAGAAGATCGTGGCCGGGGCCGCGGCCGACGCGCGCGCCGACCTCGTGATCGAGCAGCGCCTGGCGGCCTCGGCCGATCACCCCGTCTCGATCCACTTCCCCGAGGGCGAGTACCTCAAGGGGCTGGTGCTGCGCGCCGTCGGCTGACGGCGATCAAGGGCCGTGGCGGCGGCGCTTGCGCCGGGGCGAGCCGGGCGCCTACGATCCCCCCATGGTCCGACGCCTCGCCGACCTCCTCAGCGAAGTCGTGATGGGTTTCCTGGCGCTCGCCGCGCTGGGAACGGGGGTGGCGCCGTACCTGTTCGACCTCACTCCCGCCGCCGAGCGCGCGCTCGATGCCATCGAGTGGCTCATCGTCGGTGCCTTCGCGCTCGAGTACCTCGCGCACCTGGCCGTCGCGCCCGACCGCGCCGCCTTCGTGCGGGACCCGTGGCGCATCCTCGACGCGGCGATCGTCCTGGGCTCGCTCGCCTCGGCCCTGCCGGCGGTGACGGACTTCGCCCGCAGCATGCCGGTGCTGCGCATCCTGCGGCTCTTCCGGGCGCTGCTGTTCGGCGTGCGGGCAGGGCACGGGGTGCATCGTCCCGTGATTGCGCTCCCGAGGGGAGCGCCGGCCGGTGCGCCGCGCGTGACGCGGCTCGCCCTGGGCGGCCATGCGA
Source organism: Betaproteobacteria bacterium (assembly GCA_037445795.1). GTDB lineage: Bacteria > Pseudomonadota > Gammaproteobacteria > Burkholderiales > Usitatibacteraceae > FEB-7. The sequence goes on from JBBIJT010000081.1 coordinate 12,862, forward strand.
TCGAGGATGGCGAGTGGGGCGACCTGCTCAAGTGGGCGGCGCACCCGACGAGCGGCTGGCTCCACGCCTCGAACCTGCACCCGCAGCGGCTGCGCGAGGTCGCGGAGGCCACCGGCGTGCCGCACGTGCTGGTGGAGGCGGCCCTGCACGAGTCGAGCTACCCGCGCCTCGAGTCGGGCGCGCGGTGGTCCGCGCTCACGCTGCCCGTGCCCTCGAAGGAGGACCCGCTGCGCCGCGACCCGGTCCTCATGCTGCTCTCGGAGCAAGGCTTGCTCTCCCTCGCGGTCTACCCCCTCGAGCTGGAGAGGCCGCCGGAAGCGTTCCCGAACCTGCCCTGGGGCACGCGCTGCGCCTTCGACGTGATGCGGCGCATGCTCCTTCGCAACGAGGAGCTCGCCGGCCTGCTCGAGCGGGAGCTGCGCGAGCTGGAGACGCTGCCCGCCGACGAGAGCCCGGAGCATTTCTTCGAGGCGACCTTCCGGATGAAGCGTGCGCTCTCCGTGGCGAAGGGGGACCTCTGGCGCATGCGCGGGCTGCTGGAGCGGCTCGCCGAGGGCCGGCGCACGCTGCCGGGCCTGGGCGAGGAGGGGCGCGCGGCGGCCGCGAGCCTCGCGGAGGAGGCCGACTACCTCTACGAGACCGTGGACAACACGCGCGAGGCGGTGCTCTCGCTCATCGACCTGCACATCAACGTCGCGGCCCACGACACCAACCGCTTCATGCGGCTCGTGGCCATCGTGAGCACGCTGGGGCTCATCCCCGCCATCACGGGCGGGCTCATGGGAATGAACCTCGTCGACTCGCCCTGGCCCGTGACGCTGGGGCAGGTGGCCTTCGGCACGCTCATCCTGATCCTGGGCGTGCTCTACGCCTTCCTCGCGAAGGGCTGGCTCAGGTAGGCGAGGGCCCGCGCCTGCCGGCGCGCGACCTGGGCGAACTGGGCGTTCTGGTCCCAGATCCACTCGGCGAGGATGGAACCGACGGTGGGCCGCGGCAGCCGGAGGTAGCCGTCCGCCTCGCCGCCTTCGGCCACGAGGCGCATGCCGTTGCGGCGGGCGAGGCGCATCATCGCCCCGTTTTCGCGCAGGCAATGCACGAAGACCTCGCGCACGCCGCGGTTGGTGAGGTGCATGACCGCGCGCGAGAAGAGGGCGGCGCCGACGCCTTGCCCGCGCGCCTCCGGCAGGACGGAAAGCCCCAGCTCGGCCCGGCGCGGGTAGAACGCCACGTGCACCACGCCCACGAGGCGCAGGTCGTCGCCCACGGCGCCGAAGATCTCGTCGCGGTCGAAGTCGATGCGCTCCTCGAGCCGGCGCACGGCCTCGTCGGCGAGCGACGCGCCGAAGCGAAGGCGCCGGTCGTCCGCGTCGAGGCGCAGGAAGTGCTCCGTCACGGCGGCGCGGTCGGCGGCCATCAGCCGGACGGGGAGGGGGGCGATGCGGTTCATGCGGTCTCCTTGTGGGTGACGTTGCCCGGGCGGGGCACCTCCGGAGGAAGCAAGGGCGGTGCCACCGTTCCTTCGACCGCGAAGTTCCGCTATAATTCGCGGCTGCAATTCGCCAGGCGCGTAGCTCAGTTGGTTAGAGCACCACCTTGACATGGTGGGGGTCGTTGGTTCGAGTCCAATCGCGCCTACCAACATCGAAAGCCGCCCTTGGGCGGCTTTTCCATTGGGGGCCGGAAATGCTGGTCGTCGAGTTCGACGGGGGCTCGCTCCAGGTGGAGCTCAACGGGGGAAGCGCGGCCGCTCAGCTCGCGGCCAGCCTGCCGCAGGCGATCTCGATGAGCCGCTGGGGCAAGGGCGAGTACTACGGCACGCTCGCCTCGCCCATCGCCTCGGCGGAAAAGCGCCGCGACGTGTTCGAGGTGGGCGAGGTGGCGCTGTGGCCCGACGGCAACGCCTTCTGCATCTTCTTCGGTCCCACGCCCGCGAGCCACGGCGACGAGCCGCGCATGGCCTCGCCGGGAATCCCCCTCGGGCGGATCGTGTCGGACCTGTCGCCGCTTCGGACGCTGGGGCCGTCGAAGCGCATGACGCTGCGGCTCGCCGCGGAGGGCGGAAAACGGTAGAATCCCGGCGTCGTCCCGAATCGGATTTCGGGGCACGGATCGAGGGGCGCGAAAGGGCCGCGATGGTTATGAGACCGCCAACTGCGAGCTTCACCGAGGACGCCTAGAGCGGGACGCCCCCTTTTTTTCGCCTTCCAGTGAAAAAGCGCGGCTCGCCCGCGCTTTTTTCATTCCGGTACCAGGTACACGTACCTGGTACCGAAGCATCGAGGAATACGCCATGGTCGCAATCACACTGCCGGATAAATCGGTTCGATCGTTCGACAAGCCCGTCACGGTCGCGGAGGTCGCGGCGTCGATCGGGCCGGGGCTCGCCAAGGCGGCGCTCGCGGGCAAGGTGGACGGGAAGCTCGTCGACACGTCGTTCGTGATCGAGCGCGATGCCGCGCTCGCCATCGTCACCGACAAGGACGCCGACGGACTCGACCTCATCCGCCACTCGACGGCGCACCTGCTCGCCTACGCGGTGAAGGAGCTCTTCCCCGACGCCCAGGTCACCATCGGCCCGGTGATCGAGAACGGGTTCTACTACGACTTCAGCTACAAGCGCCCCTTCACGCCCGAGGACCTCGCGGCCATCGAGAAGCGCATGGCCGAGCTCGCGAAGAAGGACATCCCCGTCACGCGCGAGGTGTGGAAGCGCGACGACGCGGCGAAGTACTTCCACTCGATCGGGGAACGCTACAAGGCCGAGATCATCGGCTCCATTCCCGCCAACCAGGACATCAGCCTCTACCGCGAGGGCGACTTCGTCGACCTGTGCCGCGGCCCGCACGTGCCGTCCACGGGGAAGCTCAGGGTCTTCAAGCTGATGAAGGTCGCGGGCGCGTACTGGCGCGGCGACTCGAAGAACGAGATGCTCCAGCGCATCTACGGCACGGCCT
>JBBIJT010000082.1:0-15807 GCA_037445795.1 Betaproteobacteria bacterium
ATCGCGTTCACCTTCATCGTGATGCCGATCTTGGCCACCATGCCCGCCACGGCCACGCAGATCTTCTCGTCGTTGATGTAGCGGTTGTTGGGGCAGTCGATCGTGACCTCGAAGCCGTTGGGATAGCCCGCCTCGGCGAGGAGCTTCTTCGCGGCGGCCACGTCGTAGGGGTAGCGCTTGTCCATCTCCTTCGGGATGCCCGCGCGCTCGGGGTTCGGCAGGTTGATGGCCGTGGGCACCGAGAGCCCGCGCATCACCGCGCGGTTGATCGCGTTCACGTCGATGGCCTGGTAGAAGGCCTGGCGCACGCGCTTGTCCTTGAAGGGGTTCTTGCCCTTCACGCTGGAGTAGAGCAGCTGGTCGCGCGCCTGGTCCATGCCGAGGAAGACGATGCGGTTCTCGCGCCCCTCGTAGACGCGGATCGATTTCTCCTTCTTGAGCTTCTCCACGTCCTGCACGGCCGGGTCGAGCACGAAGTCGAGGTCGCCCGACAGGAGCGCGGCCATGCGGGTGCCCTCGTTCTTGACCGGCGAATAGATGATCTCGTCCACGTTGCCGTCCCAGTAGCCCGGCACCTTGAGCCCCCACCAGTTCGCGTTCTTCCTGAAGACGCTCTTCACGTCGGGCTCGCGGGACACGAGGATGAACGGACCCGTGCCCATGGCGTTCCGGACGGCGTGCGTCTCCTCCTTGTTCTTGAAGTCCTGGCTCTTCTCCACCTTGTTCTTCTCGCACCACGCCTTGTTCATCATGAACAGGCTGTTGGCGAGCATCTCGAGCATCACGGGGTTGGGCACCGGCGTGGTGAGCTCGACCGTGTAGTTGTCGATCTTGCGGGGCGTGCCCACGGCGTTGCCGTAGACGCGGAAGTTGGAGGTCTCCCCCTGCAGTCGCTTGATGGAGAAGACGACGTCGTCGGCCGTGAAGTCCGAGCCGTCGTGCCACTTCACGCCCTTGCGCAGGTTGAAGACCCACACCGTCGGGCTCGTCTGCTTCCAGCTCTCGGCGAGCGCGGGCAGGATCTCCAGCTTCTTGCCGCGCGTGACGAGGGGCTCGTAGACGTGGCCGTTGATCGAGTTGGTGAGCAGCTCGTTCTGGGCGTGCGGGTCGGCCGTGACGTAGTCGCCCTGGCTGGACCAGCGAAGCGTCTTGGCTTGCGCGAGGGGGGTGGCGACGATGAGGGCGGCGGACAGGGCGGCGGCGAGGGTTCGGCGCATGGAGGTCTCCTCGGAAGGAGCGGGAATCATACGCCAGGGCGCGATGACCCTCACCCCGGCCCTCTCCCAAGGGAGAGGGAGTCCATTTGCTTCCCTATCCCTCCGGGAGAGGAGTAGGGGGTGAGGGAGGCTATAATTTCCGCCTTCCCCGCAGGAGAACCCGCCATGAACGCCGTGGTCGACCGCAAGCCGTCCCCGCCCGCCCTCAAGGACCCCTCGCTGTTCCGGGACCGGTGCTACATCGACGGCGCCTGGGCCGAGGCCGACTCGGGCCGGCGCTTCGACGTCGACAACCCCGGCGACGGGTCCTTCGTCGGTTCGGTGCCCGAGATGGGCGCCGCCGAGACGCGGCGCGCCATCGAGGCGGCCGAGCGGGCGCTGCCGGCGTGGCGCGCGCTGCCCGCCAAGGAGCGCTCGCGCATCGTGCGCCGCTGGTACGAGCTCATCGTCGCCAACGCGGACGACCTTGCGCTCATCCTCACCACCGAACAGGGCAAGCCCCTGGCCGAGGCGAAGGGGGAGATCCACTACGGCGCCTCCTTCGTGGAGTGGTTCGCGGAGGAGGGCAAGCGCGTCTACGGCGACACCATCCCCAGCCCCACGAACGACCGCCGCCTCATCGTCCTGAAGCAGCCCATCGGGGTGTGCGCGGCCATCACGCCGTGGAACTTCCCCAACGCCATGATCACGAGGAAGATGGCGCCGGGCCTCGCGGTGGGGTGCACCTTCGTGCTGAAGCCCGCGGAGCAGACGCCCTTCTCCGCGCTCGCGCTGGCCGAGCTCGCCGAGCGGGCGGGGTTCCCGAAGGGAGTGGTCAACATCGTCACGGGCGACGCGCCCGCGATCGGCAAGGAGCTGTGCGCGAGCCCGGTGGTGAAGAAGGTCACCTTCACCGGCTCCACGGAGGTGGGGCGGATACTCATGCGCCAGGGCGCCGACACGATCAAGAAGCTCTCGCTCGAGCTGGGCGGCAACGCCCCGTTCATCGTCTTCGACGACGCGGACCTCGACGCCGCCGCCGACGGCGCGATGGCCTCCAAGTACCGCAACGCCGGGCAGACGTGCGTATGCGCCAACCGCATCTACGTGCAGGAGGGCGTCTACGACGCCTTCGCCCGCAAGCTCGCCGAGCGCATGGAGAAGCTCAGGGTGGGCAAGGGCACGGAAGCCGGCGTCAACGTGGGCCCGCTCATCGACGCGCAGGGCCTCGCCAAGGTGGAGGAGCACGTCGCGGACGCCGTGTCCAAGGGCGCGACGGTCGTCGTGGGAGGCAGGCGCTCCGCGCTCGGCGGCCGCTTCTACGAGCCCACGCTCCTCACGAACGTCACGGCGGCGATGAAGGTCTCGCGCGAGGAGACCTTCGGGCCCGTCGCGCCGCTCTTCCGCTTCAGGGACGAGGCCGAGGCGCTCGCGCTCGCGAACGCGACGGAGTTCGGCCTCGCCGGCTACTTCTACGCGCGCGACGTGGGCCGCGTCTTCCGCGTGGCCGAGGGCCTGGAGACCGGGATGGTGGGAGTGAACGTGGGCATCATCGCCAACGAGGTCGCGCCCTTCGGCGGCGTGAAGCAGTCGGGCCTCGGCCGCGAGGGCTCGAAGTACGGCGTCGAGGACTTCCTCGAGATCAAGTACGTCTGCCTCGGCGGGATACAGTGACGTTGGCGAGTGATGCGGGTCAAGAACCAGGACACGGATGAACACGGATGAACACGGATGAACACGGATAAGTGCAATTCAGGTCTTGTCCCGGCGTGCGCACGATCGGCGCGCCCACTTCGTCACGGTCGGCCCGCAAGCTCCTTGACACGCACTTGTCCGTGTTCATCCGTGTTCATCCGTGTCCGACGTCTTTGGGTGGCATCACTCGTCGCCCTCGCCTCCCTCTCCGTCGCCGCGCAGGTGACGCAGACGCAGCCGGAACCGCCGACCGGCTACACGAAGCACGCGCTCGCCACCGCGAAGCGCGAGATGGTGGCGGCCGGGCACCCGCTGGCGGTGGACGCGGCCCTCGCGATGCTCGCGAAGGGCGGCACGGCGGTCGACGCGATGATCGCCACCCAGCTCGTCCTCACGCTCGTCGAGCCGCAGTCCTCGGGCATCGGCGGCGGCGCGTTCCTGCTGTACCACGACGCGCGCGCCCGCCGCACGCTCGCCTACGACGCGCGCGAGACGGCGCCGGCGGGAGCCACGCCCGCGCTCTTCCTGGCGGCCGACGGCAAGCCCATGCCGTTCGAGAAGGCGGTCGCGGGCGGCCGTTCGGTGGGCACTCCCGGCGTGCCGCGCCTGCTCGAGGTCGCGCACGCGCGCCACGGGAGGCTTCCGTGGGCGACGCTCTTCGGGCCGGCCATCGCGATCGCGGAGAAGGGCTTCCCGATCAGCAGGCGCCTGCACCAGCACATCGGCGAGCGCAAGGACATGGCCGCGCAGGCGGCGCTGCGGGACTACTTCTTCACGCCGGAGGGGGCGCCCAAGCCCGCGGGCACGGTCATCCGCAACCCGGAGCTCGCCAAGGTGCTGCGCCTCATGGCCGCGAGGGGCGCCGACGCGTTCTACACGGGAGAGGTGGCCGCCGACATCGTGGCGACGGTGCGCGGGCACGCGAATCCCGGCACCCTCTCCCTCGAGGACCTCGCCGGCTACCGGGTGCGCGACGTCGAGCCGCTGTGTGCGCCCTACCGCGCGCGGCGCCTCTGCGGCATGCCGCCGTCTTCCTCCGGCGGGATCGCCGTGCTGCAGATCCTGGGCACGCTTTCGCGCTTCGACATGGCCTCGGTGCGGCCCGGTTCGGCCGAGGCCGTGCACCTGCTCGCGGAGGCGGGGCGCCTCGCCTTCGCCGACCGCAACCGCTACGTGGGCGACGACCGGTTCGTCGACGTGCCGGTGAAGGGGCTCCTGGATCCCGGCTACCTCGCAGGGCGCTCGCGCCTCATCCGCGCGGACCGGTCGATGGGCAAGGCCGAGCCCGGCGATCCCCCGGGCCTCAAGGTGGCCCTCGCCGACGACCCGGTCGACGAGGCGGCCGGCACCACCAACATCGCCATCGTCGACCGGTGGGGCAATGCGGTGTCGATGACCACCACCATCGAGGCGGTCTTCGGCAGCCGCACGATGGTGCGCGGCTTCATGCTCAACAACCAGCTCACCGACTTCAACTTCCAGCCGGTCGAGGAAGGGCGCGCCGTGGCGAACGCCGTCGCGCCGGGCAAGCGGCCGCGAAGCTCGATGGCGCCGTTCGTCGTCCTCGATCCCTCCGGCGCCGTCGAGATGACCCTGGGGAGCCCCGGCGGCAGCCTCATCATCAGCTACGTCGCGAAGGCCCTCGTCGCCACGCTGGACTGGAATCTCGACATGCAGTCCGCCATCGACCTGCCGAACCGGGGCAGCCGCAACGGGCCCACCGAAATCGAGAAGGGAACGGAACTCGAGGGCGTGGCCGCCGCTCTGAAGGCGATGGGCCACGACGTCCGGCCCATCGCGATGCCCAGCGGGCTGCAAGGCATCCGCCGCACGAAGGCCGGCTGGGAGGGGGGGTCCGATCCCCGCCGCGAGGGCGCGGCCCGCGGCCGCTAGCAGGACCTTCCGTCAACCATGCCGATCGAAACGCCAATGAAAGGACCGCAATTGAAGACCATCGCCGCTGCCGCCGCCATGCTGCTTTCCGTGTCCGCCTTCGCGCAGCAGGGGGCCGGCGCCCCGGCGCCGACGCCCGCCGCGCCCAAGTGGTTCGTCCTCGACGTGAAGGACCTGGTGAAGAGGGACACGAAGGAGGGAACGGGGCAGGAGGTCGCCAAGGGCAAGGCCGTCCTCGTGCACTACACCGGCTGGCTCTACGACCCCAAGGCGCCGGAGATGAAGGGGGCGAAGTTCGACAGCTCCGAGGGCCGGCCGACGCCCTTCGGGTTCGTCGTCGGCGCGGGCCGCGTCATCAAGGGCTGGGACGAAGGCATCCCCGGCATGAAGGAAGGCGGCAAGCGCACGCTCATCATCCCGCCGGGCAAGGCCTACGGCGAGAAGGGGGCCGGCGGCGTGATCCCGCCGAACGCGACGCTGCTCTTCGAGGTGGAGCTCATCAAGGTCCTCAACTGACCGCCGGCCACGAAGGAGGAACCGCGAATGCAGGTCACCAGCACGAGCTTCAGGGACGGCGGGGCCATCCCTGCCGAATTCGCGTTTTGCGCGATGGACGCGAAGACCCATGCCACGCTCTCGCAGAACCGGAGCCCGCAGCTTTCGTGGACGGGCGCGCCGTCCGCCACGAAGTCGTTCGCCATCGTCTGCCACGACCCCGACGTGCCCAGCCGGGGCGACGACGTAAACCAGGAGGGCCGCGTGGTGCCGGCCTCGCTCGCGCGGGTCGACTTCTTCCACTGGGTGCTCGTGGACCTGCCGCCGTCGGTCGGCTCGGTCGCGGCCGGCGAGTTCTCCTCGAGCGTGAGCCCGCGGGGCAAGCCCGGGCCGGCGGCCGCGCACGGCGCGCGCCAGGGCGTGAACGACTACACGGGGTGGTTCGCCTCGGACAAGGACATGTCGGGCAACTACTTCGGCTACGACGGTCCGTGCCCGCCGTGGAACGACGAGATACCGCACCACTACGTCTTCACCGTGTTCGCCCTCGACGTTGCCAGCCTCGCGGTCGATGGCGCCTTCACCGGCGCGCAGGCACGCGTGGCGATGCGGGGCCACGTCCTCGCGCAGGCCTCGATCACCGGCGTCTACACCCTCAACCCCGCGGTGAAGATCTGATCAGATCAGGAAATCCGATCTGATTGGGACGGAGGGACGATGGCCATCGGCATCCTCGTCATCGGCGACGAGATCCTCTCGGGCAAGCGCCAGGACAAGCACTTCCCCAAGGCGATCGAGATCCTCGGCGCCCGCGGCCTCGAGCTCGACTGGGCCGAGTACCTCGGCGACGACCCGGCGCGGATCACGGCCACGCTGGCACGCACGCTCGCCACCGGCGACATCGTGTTCTCGTTCGGCGGCATCGGCGCCACGCCCGACGACCACACGCGCCAGTGCGCGGCCGCGGCGCTCGGCCGGCCGCTCGTCCGCCATCCCGACGCCGTGAAGGAGATCGAGGCGCGCTTCGGCGAGGCGGCGTATCCGAAGCGCGTCCTGATGGCGGAGTTCCCCGAGGGCGCCGCGATCGTCCCGAACCCCGTCAACCGCATCGCCGGCTTCAGCGTCGGCACCCACTACTTCCTGCCGGGATTCCCGGAGATGGCCTGGGCGATGATGGCGTGGGCGCTGGACACGAACCATCGCGCGCTCTTCCGCGACCGGCTTCCCTTCGAGGAAGCGATCGTCGTCACCGGCGCCGGCGAGTCGGACCTGCTGGAGATCATGAACGCCGTCGTGCGCGACTACCCCGAGCTCAAGCTCTCCAGCCTGCCCACCTGGTCGGGCACGGGCGCGCGCGTGATCGAGCTCGCGGTGCGCGGGGACGCGGCGCGGGTTCCGGCGGCGATGGCCTGGGCGCGCGGCGAGATCGCGAGGCTGGGCTATTCCATCACCGACCGGCCGCCACGGCCGGCCGCCTCCAACCCCTGAAAGGAGAAACGACCATGGGACTGCTCGATTCATTGCTGGGCTCGCTGGCGCAGGGGGGCACGGGCAATCCGCTCCTGGAAGGCGTGCTTTCGATGGTGAACGACCCGGCCCACGGCGGCCTCGAGGGCCTGGTGCGTTCGTTCCAGGAGCGCGGCCTGGGCGGCATCGTCGACAGCTGGGTCTCCACCGGCCGCAACCTGCCGATCTCGGTGGACCAGATCCAGCAGGGCCTGGGCGCCGACAAGCTCTCTTCGCTCGCCTCGAGCCTCGGGATGTCGCAGGGCGAGGTCTCGTCGAAGCTCGCGGAGCTGCTCCCGAATGTCGTCGACAAGCTCACGCCCGACGGCCGCCTCCCGGAAGCGGGCTCGATGAGCGACCTCCTGGGCTCCCTCGCGAAGCGAATCGGCTGAGGATGCGGCCTGCCCGGCGCGCCTTCCTCGCCTCGGCGCTGGCGCTGGCGGCGGCACCCGCCCTGGCCGACGAGGCGGCGGCGTGGGCGGCCCTCAAGGCCGGCGGCCACGTGGCCCTCATCCGCCACGCGTCCACCGAGGCGGGGCTGGGCGACCCGCCGGGCTACCGGCTCGACGACTGCGGCAGCCAGCGCAACCTCTCCGCGCAGGGCCGCGCCGAGGCGAAGCGGCTGGGCGAGCGGCTGCGCTCGGAAGGCGTGCGGATCGGGAAGGTCTACACGAGCCCGTGGTGCCGGTGCCGCGACACCGCGATGGAGGCGTTCGGCAAGGCCGACGAGTGGGACGCCCTCGCGAGCTTCTTCGACGACCGCAGCGGCGGGCCCCGCCTCACCGAGCGCGTGAAGAACCGGATCGGAACCTACTCGACGAAGCGGCCGGACGGCACGGTCGTCATGGTCACCCACCACGTCAACATCGCGGCGCTCACGGGCCTCGCCGTGGGCCCCGGCGAGGCGGTCGTCGTCCGCCCCGACGGCTGCTGCGGCCTCAAGGTCGTCGGAAGTCTCGCCCTGCGCTGACGGCGCGGGCTACCGGCACATCGCTTGCCAGCTCTCCGGCGAGTCGAAGGCACGGTCCATCCAGGCCATCCGCTCGTTCAGGAACACGCGCAGGAAGGCGACTTCCTCCTCCCAGGTGGCGAAGGTGTAGTAATTGGTCCACTGCGTCCCGAGGATCGGCCAGCGCTGGAAGTTGCGCTGCTGCGGGGCGGCGAGGCGCACCGACCACGCGTCGAGGCTCGCGTTGACGAAGGTGCCGATGAGCGGCCGCTTCGCCTTCCACCGGGCGATCGTGAGGTCGAGGAACGCGCGGTTGTCGAAGAGGCGGCCGAACCAGTTCGTCGTCACGCCCGGCGGCGTCTTGTTGACCCAGCAGCCCTCGCTCTTCCAGTTGTCGTTGAAGTTGTAGTTGCCGGCGGAGAGGTCGAAGTCCCAGAAGGGCCCCATGTTGAGGAGCCGGTCGGCGGGGTTCGCGGCCGAGTTCGTGTCCTTCCACATGAAGTCGCTCGCGAAGAACACCGCGTCGTTGTTGCGGAAGAGCTCGCTCAGGAGGTACCAGTCGGCGAAGCTCGCGGGGTTGAGCCGCGCGAGCGACGCGCCGCCGTAGATGTCGCCCTCGGCCGAGTCGACCAGGCCCTTGATGTACGCGAGCTGGGCCGTCGTGATCGAGCCCTCGTCCGGCGTGTCGATGCAGACCGGCACCCGCAGCGGGGTGAGGTGCTGCAGGTTGAGCGTTCCGTCGTTGTAGCAGTCGAGGCGCATGTCGACCTCGACGATGTAGCCGCCGTCCGTGTCGGTCTTGGCCATCTTCCTGATGTCGAGCCGCTCGGGCGCGATGCGGATGTCCTCGGCGAGGAGGTAGACGCCCACGTAGTCGCCGTTCAGGTACACCTCGAGGTGCTGTCCCGAGGGCGTCCACTTCAGGCCGTCCGAGAAGGCGACGCTGTTGCCGAGCGAGAAGGCGAGCTTGTTGCGCATGAGCGAGCGGTCGTACCAGTCGGCGAGCAGCGCCCAGTTGCGGTTCTTCCTCATCCCGAGGAAGTCGGGCACCGCGGCATAGGCCGCGTCTTCCTTGAACTGGACCTTGTACGGGTTCTTCGGCAGGCCCCAGGTCGAGTGGCCGCGGCCGCGGATCTTGCCGTTGAGCGGCATCGCCTCGGGCGAGACGGCCGGGTTGAGGAGCGTGAAGGTCGCGTCCACGTAGACCTCGCGCGAGACGATCGGCGCGCCGTCCTTGGTCTGGATGCGAAGGACGGGCAGGTCGGCGAGGCGGGGCGGAAGGGCGGCCACGACCTTCCCGAAGGCCGCCTCGTCGTTGGCGGCGAGCGAGGCCCCGCAGCTGCAGAGGGCCTCGGTCGTCGCGCTGGCCACGCGCTCGGCGAGGGACCCCGCGGCCGGCGGCGCGTGCAGGCCGATCGCGAAGTGCGGTGGCAGCCCGAGGGCGCCGCGCACGAGGTCCTCGGCGAGGGCGAAGTCCTTCACGTGGGTGAGGTGCACGAGCGTCGTGAAGGCGGTGAGGTCGGTCGCGTACTCCGGCGAGGGCGAGGCGAACCGGAGCGTGCCCGGCTTGGTCTCGCCCATCACGGCGTTGGCGGACTCGGCCACGAGGGGCGCCGAGGCGGCCTTGTCCACGCGAAGCGAATAGGCGCCGGTCGGGCCGGTCCTCGCCTGCGGCTCCGTCTCGTCGCAGCGCCCGCTGGCGTTGAGGTCCAGGCACACGCGGGCTCCCTCGGGAAACCCGCCGATCACCTGGCCCAGGAGCACCTTCGTCTCGACTGCCGATCCGCCGCCACCGCCGCATGCCGCCAGCAGCCAGGCAAGGAGAAAGGCGCCAAACGCGCCGGCGAGGATGCGGCCTGCGCTCCGGGTCGTCGTGTTCATGGCAAGTCCTCCCATGCGGTACCCGTGGATTCCACGCTATATCCGGAAGGCGCGCCGGCCGTTGCCGCAGGTCAACGGGCGGTGCCGGCGGCCATTCCCCAAGGTCCCATGGCGCGACGCGTGCGATACACTGGGCCGGCGCCGCGCGCGTCGCGGCGAGCGCGAGGGATCGACCGATGGCGATGGAGATGGACGGCCTCACCCTGCCCGGCGCCACGCCCGAAGGACAGGCGGCGCTGCGCCTGCTGCTCACGCGCTACTCCGTGAGCGCGAAGCACCTGCGAGAGCCCGGTCCCTCCGACGACGAGCTTTGGGCCGTGGCGATGGCGGCATTGCGCGCGCCGGACCACGAGAAGCGGATCCCGTTCCGCCTCGAGGTGGCGCGCGGCGAGGCGCTCGGCAGGCTCGCGGACCTCTTCGTCGACTACGGCCGCCGCCACGGCAAGGAAGGCGCGGAGCTCGAGCGCGAGCGGGACAGGGCCGTGCACGCGCCGGTGGTCATCGCGGTGATCGCGCGCGTGAATCCGCACGACGAGGTGGTGCCCGTGCACGAGCAGTGGATCGCGGTGGGCGGCGCGATCGCCAATGCCGTGAACGCCCTGCACTTCATGGGCTACGGCGCGAAGATGGTCGCGGGCGCCCGCGCGCGGGACCCCGCCATCGTGGCGGCGCACTGCCGCGAGGGCGAGACGCTGGTGGGATGGATCTCGGCCGGGACGATGGACGGGCCGGCCAGGCCGCGTGGCGAGATCGACCCGGGCGCGATCCTGGGCCGGTCGTCGCCAACACGGCCGGATCCCTAGCGGCCTCCGGGATCAGGGGCCGGGGACGGAAACGTGGCCCGGCCGCTCCACCGGTTCCCCCGGCCTGCGGGCGAACCGCCCTTCGCGCCCGTTGACCGGGTCCGGCGTGCCCCAGGGCCAGCCGCCGAACTGCGTGCGCTGGAAGTCGGCGAAGGCCTGCTGGAGCTGCGCCCGCGTGTTCATCACGAAGGGCCCGTACTGCGCCACCGGCTCCGCGATGGGCCGCCCCTGCAGCAGCAGCAACTCGACCCCGGCATCGGCAGCCTCCAGCCGGACGGCGGAATCCGGGTCGACGACCACGAGGGCGGGATCGGGGATGGGCGTGCCGCCCGCGCGCAGCGCGCGGCCCGCGAAGAAGTACAGGAAGCGGCTCGAACCGCGCGCGGCGGGAGGCAGCGTCCACGCGGCTCCCGGCGCCAGGCGCAGGGTCCAGATCGCCACGTCGCTCTCGCGCTTCGAGGCGTACGATCGCGGCGGCGGCGCCGGCGGCGACACGTCGCCGAGCGTGCCGGCGACGAGCGTCACGAGGACGCCCGGCGCCGGGGAGACGGTGGGCACCGCGTCGGCCCAGAACATCGAGAAGTGCGGCGGCGCCATCTTGTCGGCGGCGGGCAGGTTCAGCCAGATCTGGAAGAGCTCGAGCGGGTTGTCGCGGTCGCGGTGGACGAGCGGGAACATCTCGGCGTGCTGGATGCCCGCGCCTGCCGTGAGCCACTGCACGTCGCCCTCGCCGTAGCGCGCCGCCGCCCCCATGGAGTCGGAATGGTCCACGAGCCCGCGGCGCACGACGGTCACCGTCTCGAAGCCGCGGTGCGGATGCTGGGGGAAGCCCGGCACGCGCTCGCCGTGGTACATGTTCCAGCCGTCCTTGCCGGCGAAGTCCTGGCCGATGTGGCGACCGGCGAGCGAGGCCGCGGGCGCGAGCGCGCCGTCGCCCGCGGGGTAGCGGTCCACGTGGTGCACGCAGAAGAGGAACGGGTTCGGCGTCTCCCACGGCGGGGAGCCGAGGGGAGCGACGCGAAGGATGGGGGAGCCCGCCATAGCCGTTCTCCTGGCCGCGCTCAAGTGTAGGCGAGCATGCGCCCGCACGCGACGATCGAGAGCCACAGGACGATGGAGGCGGCCACCGACAACTGCGCCAGGATCGGCGCGCGGGTGGCCACGTCCCAGTGCGCCACGCTCTGGTACGGCCCCGTGCGGAACATCACGGCATTGATGCCGGCCAGCATCAGCAACCCCATCTTGAGCTGGAAGGTCCGGTTGGCGAGGAAGTCCGTCGCGTGCGCGGTGAACATGAGGAAGCCGGTGGGCACGATGAGGACGAGGGCCGCGAGGCTCCAGGGAAGCATGTGGCGCGACAGCGCGCGCACCGGGATGCCCTTCGAGAGCCCCAGCACGCGCAGGTCGAACATCACCACCGAGCCCACGAGGATCACGAACCCGACGATATGGATCGTCTCCACGATGGGATAGGCCCACAGCGACTCGCGCATCATGCGCGCGATCGGCAGCGCCTCGATGGGATTGGCGGGCGTCACGCGTCGGGCCTAGCGCAGCTCGACCGTCTTGCCGCCGGCCGTGATGCGCTCGGCGCGCGCTTCGTCGGGCTTGCCGCGGTTGGCGTAGGCCTCGACCGTCACGGTCGCGCCGGCCTTGATCGCCTCCGGCGGAAGCCCGCGCGCCTGCATGCGCGAGGGGGGAGCCAGCACCACGCGCCAGGTCTTCCCCGGCGTCTCGAGCAGGACGTGGCCGTGCGGGTGCTCGTAGCCGGATTCCACGACCTTGCCGGTGAGCGTGAGCGGCTTCGCCTGGTCGTACTCGCTCCAGCCGTGGTGCGCGAGCGCGGGAGCCGCGCAGAGGGCCGCGGCGGCGATCAGCTTTCTCATGTCAGTCCTCGTCCTGTCGTCGGAAGAAATGCACCAGGGTGCGGCGGTCCTTCTTGGTGGGGCGCCCCTTGAACACCGGCGGCGGCATCGCCTTGATCTCCGCCGCGACTAGTTCGCGCCTCGCCCGGCTTTCGGGCGTCTCCTCGTAGAGCGCCTGGGCCTGCGGGGCGGGACCGCGGCGGTCCGAGACGCCCAGCACCTTCACCGCTTGCTCGTACGGGGGCCTGCGGATCACGAGCAGGTCGCCGGCCTTCACCGCCTTGGACGGCTTCGCGCGCTCGCCGTTCACGCTCACGCGCCCGGCGTCGATGGCTTCCGCCGCCAGGCCGCGCGTCTTGAAGAAGCGCGCCGCCCACAGCCACTTGTCGACCCGGAGCGGCCCGTCGCCCCCGCTCATCCGGCGAGCGTCACCACGTGCACCGCCATGGGCAGCGACGTGCCCGTGTCGTACTCCGCGCCGGCCTCGACGCCGACCCTCGCCACCTTCGCCGGTTCCTTCGCGCGCGGGTAGGCGACGTACATGGCGCCGAGGGCGAAGTCGCGCCCCGACCCGATGGCCCAGTAGCGGTCGAATTCGAACACCTCGCGCATCGAGTACACCGCGAAGATGCCCGAGGGGTTCGCGATCATCACGGTCATCTGCGACGACTCGTACGGGTCGTCGTCCTCCTCCTTCGGGTTGAGGAAGGCCTCGTCCTTGAGCAGCGGATGCAGGCGCCGGAAGGACTCGTAGATGGACTCCTTGCCGTGGAGGGCCAGGTCGGGGTTCTTGGCCAGCAGGTTCTCGAGGACGAGTTGGTGCGCGGCACTGCCGGCCACGCCGATGAAGGAATCGGCGAAGCGGATGATCTTGTGCGGGTCGCGGTCGTACTCGGGCGCGAGGCGCGTGGAGCCGAAGGTGGTGAGGGAGTCGGCGGCGATGGCGGCCTGGTTCCCCTTGCGGACGACGACGATGGTGGTCATGGTGCGCCCATTCTAGCGCCGCGTGACCAGGGCCACGCCGGCGGCCGACACGGCCAGGCCGGCGAGCGAGATCGCGGGCAGGCTCTCGCCGAAGAGGACGAACGCCATGATCGCCGTCACCGGCGGGGTGAGGAAGAAGAGGCTCGCCACGCGGGACGCCTCGCCGTGGCGGATCATGGTGAAGAGCAGGCCGATGGCGCCGAAGGAAAGCACCAGGACGAGCCAGCCGAGCGCGAACGCGAACTGCGGCGTCCAGCGCACCGCCATCGTTTCGGTGGCGAGGGCCGCCGCCGCGGTGACGGCGCCCGCGGATGCGTACTGGATCACGCCGCCGGCGAGCATCGGCACCGGGCCGCAGAACCGCTTCTGGTAGAGCGTGCCGCCGGTGATGCCGAGGAGCGCGAAGACGAGCCACGCATAGGCGACGGCGTCGTCGGAGGAGCCGGTCCATTTTCCCGAGACGACGAGCACGACGCCGCCGAAGCCCAGGGCGATGCCCGACCATTGGCGGCCGTTGAGCCGCTCGCCCAGCATCGGTCCGGCCGCCATGGCCGTGAGGATCGGCTGCAGGCCCACGATGAGCGAGACGGTCGCGAGCGGCATCCCGCGCGCCACGCTGCAGAACACGCCCGACAGGTAGGCCCCCTGGACGAGGAGCCCCGCCACGGCCGCATGCCCCGCGACCACGGGCGACGAAGGCCACCGGGCGCGCGTCGCGAGGGCCGCGGACGCGAGCAGGGCGACCGCCGCCACGTACCGCCAGGTGAGGAACGTGAGCGGCTCGGCGAAGGGCGCGCCGAGGCGGCTGCCGATGAAGCCGGTGCTCCAGAGCAGGACGAACAGGGCGGGGGCCCAGCGGAGCCAGGCGGGCGGACGGGACGCCATGCGCCCAAGTGTAATCAGATTGGAAAACCCAATCTGATTACACTTGGGTGGATGAATCTCGCACTCTGGCTCCAGCGCCACGCCCGGTCCGACCCCGGGCGCACGGCGGTATGGCTCGGAACCGCGCCGTGGAAGTCCTTCGGCCGGCTCGCGGCCGACGCGGCGGCGCTCGCGCGGGGCATGCGCGGGAAGCTGGGCCTCGCGCCGGGCGACCGGGTCGCCCTCGTGATGGCCAACTCGCCGCAGTACGCGGAGATCCTGCTCGCGGCCTGGTGGGCGGGGCTCGCGGCGGTGCCGGTCAACGCGAAGCTGCATCCGCGCGAAGTGGCGTACATCCTGGAGAACTCCGGGGCCGGGGCCGTGTTCGCCACGCCGGACTGGGTGGCGGGCCTGGCGGAATCGATGGCCCGCATGGCCCGGGCGCCGGACGTGATCGAGGCCGGCAGCGTGGGCTACGACGCCCTCTTCGGCGAGCCGATGGCGGTGGAGCCCGTCGCCGACGGCGCGCTCGCGTGGCTCTTCTACACCAGCGGCACGACGGGCCGGCCCAAGGGCGCGATGCTCTCGCACGGCAACCTGCGCGCGATGGCGCAGGGCTACCTCACGGACGTCGACGCCGTCTCGCCCGCCGATTGCCTGCTGCACGCGGCCCCGATGTCGCACGGCTCGGGGCTCTACCTCGTGCCCTACCTGCTCGCGGGCGCCGCGCAGGTGATCCCGGAGTCGGGCGGCTTCGATCCCGCGGAGGTCTTCGCGCTGTCGGAATCGCACCGGGGCGTGGGGATGTTCGCCGCGCCCACGATCGTGCGCCGCCTGGTCGAGCACGCGGCCGCGCACTCGCCGCCGCTCGAGGGGCTGCGCACCGTCGTGTACGGCGGCGGCCCGATGTACGTCGCGGACCTGCTGCGCGCCCTCGACGTGATGGGCCCGCGGTTCGCGCAGATTTACGGGCAGGGGGAGAGCCCGATGACGATCACCGCGCTCGCGAAGCGCTTCGTGAACGACCGCGCCCATCCGCGGCACCTCGCGCGCATCGCTTCCGTCGGCCTCGCGCAGAGCGGGGTCGAGGTGGCGGTGCGGGACGAGTCGGGCCGCGACCTCCCCGCGGGCGAGACAGGCGAGATCTGCGTGCGCGGAGCCGTCGTGATGTCGGGCTACTGGGAGAACGCGGAAGCCACCGCGAAGGCGATCCGGGACGGGTGGCTGTGGACCGGCGACCTGGGCGCCTTCGACGAGGAGGGCTTCCTCGCCCTCAAGGACCGCAGCAAGGACCTCATCATCAGCGGCGGCTCCAACATCTACCCGCGCGAGGTGGAGGAGGCGCTGCTCGCGCACCCGGGCGTGGCCGAGGCCTCCGTGGTGGGGCGCCCCGATCCCGAGTGGGGCGAGACCGTCGTCGCGTTCGTGGTCGTTCGCGAGCCGGCGCCGACGGCGGCGCAGCTCGACGCCCACTGCCTCGCCGCGATCGCGCGCTTCAAGCGGCCGAAGGAATACCGGTTCGTGAGCGAGCTGCCCAAGAACAACTACGGGAAGGTGCTGAAGACGGAGTTGCGCGCCCTGCTCGGCCGCGACACCTGATCCCGGCCGCGGCTAGGGCCCGGTGTTGGCCACCAGCGGCTTCACGTCCGCCTGCGGCGCATGGCAGGCGATGCAGT